>CAZDLD010000022.1:3618-17636 GCA_964506355.1 uncultured Hydromonas sp. | reverse complement strand
ATCAAGTGAACGCGGCAGCGGCAGCACTGCGCACCGCACCTGCTGAGCTGGTCGAGCGCATCGTCGGTACACAGGACACGATTAAATCATTAGAAAAAGAACTGGCCGCGGCCAAGAACAAACTCGCAGCCTCACAGGGTGGCGATTTGGCGAGCCAAGCGGTTGAAGTCAATGGGGTTAAAGTGCTGTCCGCGATCATCGACGGCGCCGACATCGACATGCTGCGCACCAGTATGGACGGGCTGAAAGACAAACTCGGCAGCGCGGTCATCGTGCTGGCCAGCGCGTCTGATAAAGCCACTGTGATTGCAGGCGTGACCAAAGATTTAATCGGCAAAATCAAAGCAGGCGACGTGGTCAATCACGTGGCGATGCAAATCGGCGGCAAAGGCGGCGGACGCCCCGACCTCGCGCAAGCAGGTGGCACCGATGTGGCGGGTCTGCCTGCTGCGGTGGCGAGTGTCGCGGAGTTTGTGGCGAGTAAGTTGTAATGTTGTCATCATTAAGGCGGGCACTGCCCACCTTAATGGCTTCAGACATTCAGAATGCGTTTTACCCAGATTTCATGGGCAGCGCTTTGTACAAAATTGGTGGCTTGGCCGCCTTTTTTTCAGCCACCTCATCACAGCCGACCCCAGATGTGTCGCAGAGAAGGTAAAGACCGATGCGGCGAACTATGCGCGCACTATCGCGCCGTGAAGTTCATCACACCAATTCGCACCGTTGTTATGGACCATCGCAACGCCCTACTGCGCTTGCTTTATACTGTCGCCATAAAGACAAATAGCACACTTGGACCACCCGATGATAAAGCCCACCCATACCCATTTAGACACCGATGCGCGCTCATCACAGTTGTTTTCAACCTATGCCCTATTGATTTTAACCAATTTGGTCTGGGGCAGCACGTGGGTGGCAGGGAAGTTGCTGACCACTGAGGTGCCTGCGGTGACCGCCTCGGCGCTGCGGTTCGTGCTCGCTAGTGTGGCGCTGGCGCTTTTGATTCGTTGGCGTGAGGGGCGGATTCCTGCGCTGCCGCGTGCGGATTGGCGCGTGGCGTTTGGCATGGGCTTTACAGGGATATTTTTGTACAGCCTGTGTTTTTTGATTGGGCTAAAATTCACGACGGCTGGGCGAGGCGCGCTGATTATTGCGCTTAATCCTGCGGTGACCGCATTGGCGGCGTGGTTGATTTATAAAGAATTGATGACCCCGCTCAAGGGTCTGGGGATTGCGCTGGCGCTCGTCGGTTGTGTCTGGGTGGTGGGCAATGGCGACCCGATGCGCTTGCTACAGGGCGAGGTCGGTTTGGGCGAATTGTTGATAGTCGGTTGTGTCTTGGGATGGGCGGTGTACACCTTCATCAGCCGCAACGCCAGCGGCGCGGTCTCGCCCGTGGTGATGAATTTTTACACCTGCTTGGTCGGTGCGGTGCTGCTCAGTGTCGCCAGTCTGGTTGAACAGCCGTGGCGCGTGATTCCGCAAATTTCCCTGCATGCGTGGGGTTATTTGGCCTACTTGGCGTTCTTTGCCACGGCGCTGAGTTACACATGGTATCTGAACGCGGTCAAGGTGCTGGGCGCTGGACGCACAGCGATATTCACCAATTTGACCCCCTTGTCGGGCGTGGTGATGGGGGCGTGGTTCATCCATGAGCGCCTGCCGCTGTCGGTGTTGGTGGGCGGTGCGATGACGATACTGGGTGTGGCGTTGACGATTTGGTCGGGGTATCGGCGCGCACAATGAATTTGAGTGCGACTGGTGGAGTTGGTTATAATGAGGGCGTCGTGCTGTTGGCTTGGAGGGTCGGGTTGTTTCAGTTGGTTTGAATGCTTGAGTGGTTTAAAAAATGTTGGAGAAGGTGATGCAAAAATTCGTTTGGTTTCAATGGCTGCGTTTGATTGCGCTGGCTTTGGGTTTGTTGATTAATGTGGTGGTCTTGCCCATGCTGCTGATGCTCACAGCGCTGGTGCGCGTGCTGCCGATAAAATCTGTGCAGGCGGCGTGTCAACACGTCGCAGTGGCCATTGGTGAAGCATGGATTGCGAACAACTCGCGCCTGTTCTCGTGGCTTTTGCCCACGCGATTCACAGGCGAAGTGCCAAATACCGTCAAGCGCGATGGCTCGTATCTGGTGGTGAGCAATCACCAAAGCTGGGTCGACATCATCGTGCTGCAAAAGATGTTCAACCGCAAAGCGCCGTTCTTCAGATTTTTCCTCAAACGCGAGCTCATCTACGTGCCGATTATGGGGCTGGCGTGGTGGGTGCTCGATTTTCCGTTTATGCGCCGCCTGACCAAAGAGCAAATTGTCAAAAACCCTGAACTCAAGCACCGCGACAAAGAAGAAACCATCCGCCGCATGCAAAAATTCAAAAACGTGCCCGTGGGCATCATGGTGTTTCTCGAAGGTACACGTTTCACTCAGGCCAAGCACGATCAGCAACACTCGCCGTATCAATATTTGCTCAAGCCTCGTGCAGCAGGCGCGGCCTATGCGCTGGGCGTGCTCTCGGACAAATTGACCCATGCCATCGACGCGACCATTGTTTATCCACATGGTGTGCCGACCTTTGTCAACTTTCTGCTCGGGCGCTGCCCCGAGATTCATGTCGAAGTCGCGGTCAGTGAGATTCCGCTGCCACTGCGTCATGGCGACTACGAGACCGACAAGCCCTACCGTGTTCAGTTTCAAAACTGGGTCAATGGCATGTGGCAGGACAAGGATGCGCTGATTGCACAGCACACCGAAGTTTCTAAATAATTTTTGACAGCAACCCCATAAAGAATTGAGGTGTTTTATGAAATGGACCGACGTATTGGACATCGCCATCGAGTTGGTGGACGCGCACCCTGAAGTGGATCCGGCGACCGTGCGCTTTACCGATTTGCACAACTGGGTGGTGGAACTGCCCGACTTTGATGACGACCACAGCCGAGGCGGCGAGAAGGTGCTCGAAGCGATACAACAGGCGTGGATAGACGAAGTTTAATCGAGGTGCATGATGTTTGAGATTCAGAACTACCCCCAATTCATCATCGCCATCCTGCTGTTTCAGCTGATTCCAGGTGCGGGCACGCTCGCGATTTTGAACGCGACTGCGCGCCGTGGCGTCGCTGCGGGTATGTCTGCGGTGGTGGGCACTTTGGTGGGTGATGCGGTGTGGATGCTGGGTGCGGCCATTGGTCTGGCGGCGGTGATGCAGGCTAATCCTGCGCTGTTCACGGCATTGCAGTACTTTGGTGTGGCGTATCTGCTGTGGATGGCGTGGGGCTTGTTGCGCGCTGGCAAGAGCGAGCTGGCTGCGGATGCCGCACAGCTCAAATCCAATGCGCAATACGCACGCCAAGCGGCACTGGTCAGCTTGACCAATCCCAAGGTGATGCTGTTCTTCGTGGCGTTTTTCCCCTTATTTTTGAAGCCTTCTGCCAGTCCAGTGACGCTGGGCGTGATGATGTTGCATGTGAGCCTCATCAGCTTGCTCTATCAGGCAGCGCTGGTGCTGCTGGGCAATTGGGTGGCGCGTCAGCTCGTGAGTGTGCCACACGCGCAGGTGTGGGCCAAGCGTTTGGCAGGTGTCGCGCTCATTGGTTTTGCATGGCGTTTGGCGCAGAACAATCGTTAATTTTCAAAAGCGTTTTGATCATCTGTGCTGCATTCAGATGTAAAAAAAATCCCCAGTTCATGAACTGGGGATTTTTTTGTTGCGCTGAAATCTATAAAGCAGTTGTAACCATTTAGCGTGGCAACATGCGCGTGAGGGTGTTGTCGCGTTTGATGTAGTGGTGGTACAGCGCCGCCAGTGCATGCAGACCGATGGCAAAGTAGCCGAGCGAGCCGATGGTCTCGTGGGTTTCGCCGATGGTGTCCGCGAGTGATTCATTCGGGCCGATGAGTGCAGGCAGGTGCAGACCAATAAATGGAATGTCTTTGCCCTCGGCGCTGAGCAGCAACCAGCCTAAAATCGGCATCAACAGCATGAATGCATACAAGGCCAGATGCGTGAGCTTGGACAGCAGTTGTTGCTGGTTCGACAAAGTCGGTGTAATTGCAGGCGTGGTTGAGGTCAAGCGCGCAAATATGCGCAGCGCCAACAGCACCAAAACCGATAGACCGAGCATGAAGTGCATGGCTTTAAAGTTGTTGCGCATGTCGCTGCCCTTGGGGAATAAACCGCGCAACTCGATGAATGCATAAATCGCCACCATCAGTGCCAACATGAACCAGTGGATGCCGATGGTGAGTTTGCTGTAACGTTGAGGGGTTTGCATGGTGTTCTCTCCTGAGAAGTTTAAAGTGGGTGTATTGAACCACGTCAATCTTAAGATAGACTTAAGTCAGAAATAATTTTGGGATATATTGTTTAACGGAATTTAATTGGCTCTAAAAAGCAATAACTTCACCGAGAAATACAAAACACGCGCAGCCATCATGGGTGCGCGTGTTTTGTATTTCAGCCAAATCCAAACTCAATTCAAATCACTTAAACCGAGCCAATTTGTTTTGGGTTTTGCGTTTGGCTGAGTATTTGCCCGCCAGTTTGACCCCGCCCAATCCTGTGTCCACAGGTTTTGCCGTCGGGTTGCTCGCACCCAACTTGGCCGTGTGGCTGCGCCCGTTGGTGGCGTTTTGACTCGCGGTGCGGCTCACTGGTTTTTTCGCGCTCCCCGATGCGTTGGGCGTGTCCTGAAAGCGTTGTGTCGGGTGGTGCGCCGTGCGCGCATTGGGCTTGCCCACGGCGGCTTGCACCATATTGGCAGGCTGACGAGTCGGCACGAGGTGGGACTTGGAATAGCCGATTAAATCACTTCGCCCCATCGCATAGAGCGACTCGCGGATGATGGGCCAGTTGTTCGGGTCGTGGTAACGCAAGTAGGCCTTGTGCAGGCGGCGGCGTTTTTCTTCGCGCACCACATCGACTTTCTCCGATGAGTGTGAGAGTTTTTCCAGTGGGTTGCGTTGGGTGTGCCACATCGTGGTCGCCATCGCCATCGGCGTGGGCAGGAAGGTTTGCACCTGATCCAAGCGAAAATTATTGCGTTTGAGCCACAGCGCGAGATTGAGCATGTCCTCGTCGCTGGTGCCCGGATGCGCGGCGATGAAGTAGGGGATGAGGTATTGCTCTTTGCCCGCTTCTTTGGAGTACTGCTCAAACATCTGTTTGAATCGGTTGTACGAGCGCATTTCGGGCTTCATCATTTTGGACAAAGGCCCTTTTTCGGTGTGCTCGGGGGCGATTTTGAGATAGCCGCCGACGTGGTGCTGCACCAGCTCTTTGATGTACTCAGGTGACTCGACTGCCAAATCGTAGCGCAGACCCGATTGAATATTGATTTTCTTCACGCCTTTGAGCGCACGCGCTTTGCGGTACAAGTCAATCAGACTGGCGTGGTCGGTGTTGAGGTTTTTGCAGATGTCGGGGAATACACACGAGAGCTTGCGGCAGCTCGCTTCGGTGACGCTGTCTTTGCAGCCCAGTCGGTACATATTCGCAGTCGGGCCGCCCAAATCGGATATTTGACCGGTGAATCCTTCGGTCTTGTCGCGGATTTGTTCGATTTCGTGCAGGATGGACTCGTGCGAGCGGCTCTGAATGATGCGCCCCTCATGCTCGGTGATGGAACAAAAGGTACAACCGCCGAAGCAGCCGCGCATGATGTTGACCGAGTATTTAATCATGTCCCACGCAGGGATTTTGGCCGCGCCATACGAGGGGTGCGGATTGCGTGCGTAGGGCAGACCGTAAATATAGTCCATCTCCTCGGTGGTCAGCGGAATCGGCTGAACATTGAGCCAGACATCGCGTTCGCCGTGCTGCTGCACCAGTGCGCGGGCGTTGCCAGGGTTGGATTCGAGGTGCAACACCCGCGAGGCGTGCGCGTAGAGCACAGGGTCGTGCGCGACCGCTTCAAACGCAGGGATGCGAATCACGGTGTGCAGGCGCTGCTCGTCGCGCTTGGCAATCAGCTCGATTTTGCGCTGTTCTTTATTGAAGAACTGTATCGGTTGCTCGCTTGCTGCGGATTTACTCGGTGCATCCGCTGCAGTATCCTCGTCAGCATCGCCACCGCCCGTGCTGTCCAAGTACGGGTCGATGTGGCTGTACTGCGCGTCTTTGACATTGGGCAAATCCACCGTGGTCGAATCGATTTCGTCCCAAGCCTCGCTGGGCTTCCAGCCAAATGGCGCGATAAACGCCGTGCCGCGCACATCACGAATTTCGGAGAGCTTCTCACCACGGGCGACGCGGTGGGCGATTTCGACCAGTGCGCGCTCTGAGTTACCGAACAACAAGATGTCGGCTTTCGAGCTAATCAGTGCCGAAGGGCGCACGGTGTTTGACCAGTAGTCAAAGTGTGCAATGCGGCGCAAGCTCGCTTCGATACTGCCTATCATCACGCCGATACCGGGGTAGGCTTCGCGACAGCGTTGCGCATAGACATTGACCGCACGGTCAGGGCGCTTGTTCGGCGCGCCATCGGGCGTGTAGGCATCGTCCGAGCGCGGCTTGCGATCGGCGGTGTAGCGATTGACCATCGAATCCATATTGCCCGCGGTCACGCCAAAGAATAAATTGGGCGCGCCCAGTTGCTGAAAATCATGCTTGCTCTGCCAATCGGGCTGGCTGATGATGCCCACGCGAAAACCTTGATTCTCGAGCAGTCGTCCCACCAGCGCCATGCCGAAACTCGGGTGGTCAATGTACGCATCGCCCGTGACCAAAATGATGTCGCAAGAATCCCAGCCGAGCACATCCATCTCAGCGCGTGTGGTCGGTAAAAACGGCGCCACACCGAACCGCTTGGCCCAATAGGGGCGGTATTTGTGTATGGGTTTGGTGGCTACTGGCATGGGGACTCTCGGTGGGTGTGTGGGGTGGGCGCGCATCCGAAAAAGATGATGCCCTCAATGCGCGGCATTATACCAGCTCGCAGGCAAGCACGTATGCGCGTCTAATATCGCAAAGCGCCCGAGAATCGGCAGGTGGGTTGGTGGTGAGCGGTTTCATCGCGAACCCCAATATTGCATGCGTGCCATCGTTGTTGGGGTTCGCAAAAAACACTTACCGCCAACAGATGTTATGGGCGCGAATGTGCAGCAGCGCGGCGCTCGTGAATTTTCAGACGCAGCAAGCAGCCCAAGCCAACCACGAAAAACAGCGCCAACGCCAGTGCCGAGGCCTGCGTGCTGCCCGTGCGGTTGATGAGGTAGCCGTGCACCGAGGTGCCGACCACGATGGCGCATTTTTCCAGCACATCATAAAAACTGAAAAAAGTAGACGAATCGTGCGAGGTGGGCAGCAGCTTGCTGTAGGTTGAGCGCGAGACCGATTGCAGCCCGCCCATGACGACGCCAACCAGACCTGCGGTGGCGAAAAATTGCGTTTCGAGGTTGATGTCGCTGCTTTGACTCAAGTTGGCGAGGTGATAAATCATCAGACAAATCACAATCCAGATGGTTACAGCGAGCGCCAGTCCCGTGGAGTTGCCAATTTTTTTAATCAACCAAGCAAAGCCGAGTGCACCCATGACCGCTTCGACTTGCAGCAGCATGATGGTCAGAATCATCTTGGTCGAGCTCAGATGAATTTCAGTGCCGATGAAGGTGGCGATGAGAAAGATGGTTTGCATCCCCACGCTGTAAAAGAAAAACGAGGTCAAAAACCATTTGATGCGCGGGCTGCGGGTCAGTTCGGTCACGGTCTTGCGCAGCTCGGAGTAGCTGTTGCGCAACAGGCTCAGCGCCGATTGCTGCGCGTGGTCGGCGTGCTCGGCATCACTCAGTACCCGGTTCTTGGGCAGGCGCGAGAAGCTGAACTGCGCAAAGCCAAACCACCACAAGCCCGTGAGCAAGAAGCACAATCGGGTGTAAAAGCCACGGTTGGCATCATCGGCCACCACCTGCACCAGCACCAGCGAAACGATGAGTATCAGCAGAGAACCGACATAGCCCAATGCAAATCCGCGAGCGGAGAGCGCGTCCTGCCTGTCCTTGCTGGCGATTTCGGGCAGAAATGCGTTGTAGAACACCAAAGAGCCATAAAAACCGATGCTCGCGGTGATGTTGAGCAGCAGCGCCATGCCGACGTCGGCAGCGGATTTGAAGAAAAACAGCCCCATGCACGAGAGCGCGCCCAGCGTGCAAAATCCTTTGAGAAAGCTCAATTTATTGCCACGGCTGCCCGCGATGGAGGAGAGTACGGGCGAGAGAAACACCAGTATCAGAAATGACAAGGTCAGCGAGTAGCTGTACAGCGCATTGGCGCTGATGTGGTAGCCAAATAGACTGAGGGTGCGTGGGTTGTTTGCCATGACCGCTTGGAAGTACAGGGGGTACAGCGCGGTGTTGATGACCAGTGCGTAGGACGAATTGGCCCAGTCGTACATGGCCCAGCCGGTCATGGTTTTTGGATTGTTCTGTTGGGTGGTGTGCATAGTGGCCTCAGAATGGTGTAGTCGCATGGTACATCAAAAGCCAGCCCAACACCAAAGTTCAAAGGGATGGGCGTATACTGGAGGCGACATTCACACAGGAGTTGCTATGTTTAAAATGAATAAAAATAAACGTCTGCCAGAGCAAATATTCACCCTCGCGATGTGGGCGATTGCCGTGCTGTTCGCGGTGTTTCTCACGGGCTTGGGCTCTAAAGTCATCGGTGACTTGCCCAAGGTGGGGCAAGCGCCCTCAATAGAGCAATACTATCCCGCCGAGCTCAAGCAGATGAACATGCAACGCGCCAAGCTCGAGAGCAACAGCAGCCAAGTGCGCGATGAACTGCAACAAGTCACACTGAACCTCGACACCGCGCAAAAACGCTACGATGAGGAAAAAGCCAAATACGACAACTGGGTACAGACGCGCCGCGCCACAGGCAATGGCGCGCAAGACGCCCAAGTGCTCGCGCGAACGAAAAACTTAGACCAGCTGCAAGCCAAGGTCAGCGAGCAGCAGCAAAAAGTCGAGCAGCTCAACCAAGCCCTGCTCAATAACCAACGCGCTCTGTCGAGTGAGCGCGAACAGACGCTGCAAGAACAAGCCAATGCCGAGTTTGAACGCGCTAGCAACGCACGCGAGTTGAAGGTGTTTTTGATGCGTTTGCTCATCACTTTGCCTGCCTTGGCGCTGGGCGCATGGTTGTTCGCGAAGAAACGTCAATCGCGCTATTGGCCATTTGTCTGGGGCTTTGTGATGTTTGCGCTGGTGGTGTTTTTTGTTGAGTTGGTGCCGTATTTGCCGAGCTATGGCGGCTATGTGCGCTACATTGTTGGCATCCTCATGGTGCTGATTGGCGGGCATTGTGCCATCACACGAATGCAGCGCTACTTGGCGGACAAACAGGCGCAAGAGCAAAAAATGAGCCAGAGCACGCAGGCCGACCGCCTCAAGGAATTCAACCACGAGCAGGCCTTGGGACTGCTGGCGAAGAACATCTGCCCTGGCTGCGAGCGCCCACTGAACACCAGTTCGGGCGTGGCAGCGGACTATTGTGTGCACTGTGGTCTGTGTGTGTTTAAAAAATGTGACGGCTGCGGTGCGCGCTGCAGCACGTTTTTTAAATTTTGCTCAAGCTGTGGTGATGCCTTGGACGTCGATGCAGGCAACAACCAAGCGCAGGGTCCGAGCAAGAGCGCACAGCAACGCGGCATGAGCGAAGACTCTGACGAATCCTCGATGATACTGTAAATACACATTTTGTAAGCAATTGAGCCACAGGCGCAGGCCATGTGTGTACAATATACCCATCAGTCGATATGACCGCCGCAGTGCGTGCCCCTGTGCAGGCCGCGGTATTTTTTTTGAAACAATGTGCGCGCTCGATGAGCGGCTGCGCAGCAGTTGGAGAGTAAGATGAGCAACAAAGTTCCTGTGACCAAATTGGGCGAACAATTATTACGTGACGAATTACAACACCTCAAGCACGTCGAACGCCCATCCGTGATTACCGCGATTTCAGAAGCGCGTGCGCAAGGCGATTTGTCAGAGAACGCCGATTACGATGCGGCTAAAGAGAAACAAGGTTTTGTCGAAGGGCGCATCATTGAACTCGAAGCCAAGTTATCGAACGCACAAGTGATTGACCCTGCGCATTTGGATGCCGAAGGTCGTGTGGTGTTTGGCGCGACCGTGGTGCTCGAGGACTTGGACAGCAGCAGCGAAGTGCGCTACCAAATCGTCGGCGACGACGAAGCCGACATCAAAGTGTCAAAAATCTCCATCAGCTCACCGATTGCCCGTGCCTTAATCGGCAAATCTGCGGGTGACGTCGCGCAAGTGCAGGCCCCATCGGGCGTGCGTGAGTACGAAATCATCGACGTGCTCTACATCTGATGACGGATGCACGCGCCATGACGGTGTGGTTAGAACGATGTGCCAAATTCGCCCTGATGTTCTGGGCGATTGTCACGTGGGTCACGGGCTATATCTATGCGCCGCTGATGTTCGCGCATTTTGATAAAGTGCAAGCGGGCTTGAATGTTGGCCATCTGCTCAATGCCGTGTACGTCATTAGCCTGATTTGTGCGCTGGTGTTGCTCATCGATGCGCGTGTGCGCTTTGCTGGGCGCTTGATGCACCTGCGTGAGCTGTGGCTAATCGTCGCGGCGCTGTTCATCGTGCTGGTGCAGTATGTCGGTGTGTCACCCAAGATGGCGCAGCTCAAGCAAACCATGCTGAGCAATCCGCTCGATGCCCGTGCGTTCATGCAGTGGCATGGCGTGTCGCAGGTGCTGTATCTAATCACCAGTTTGATACTGGTGGTGCTGGTGTGGCGCAGATTGCTCAAGTAAACGCGAGCTAAAATTTTAAAAGGGCGAACATTGTTCGCCCTTTTTTACGCCCATGATGGATTAAATTAAACTGCTCTCACTCGCAGGTGGCGTGATGCCGAAGTGCTGATACGCCATCGCGCTGGCGATGCGCCCGCGTGGGGTGCGCTGCAAATAGCCCTGTTGCATCAGGTAGGGCTCGATGATGTCCTCAATGGTGTCTTTGGCCTCGCCGATGGACGCGGCGAGATTGTCCAGCCCCACGGGGCCGCCGTTGAAGCGGTACAAAATCGCTTCCAATAATTTTTTGTCCATCACGTCCAGCCCCGCACTGTCCACGTCGAGCATTTTCAGCGCCGCATCAGCGGTCTGCTGGGTAATCTCGCCATTGGATTTGACCTGTGCATAGTCGCGCACGCGGCGCAGCAGGCGGTTTGCGATGCGCGGTGTGCCGCGTGAGCGGCGGGCGATTTCGGATGCGCCCATCTCGTCGATGCCGCAGTCGAGCAGTCCTGCCGAGCGTTTGACGATGTGGGTCAGCTCGTCGATGGTGTAGAACTCCAGCCGTCCGACGATGCCGAATCGATCGCGCAACGGATTGGTCAGCATGCCTGCGCGGGTGGTCGCGCCGATGAGGGTGAATGGCTTGATGTCGAGCTTGACCGAGCGCGCCGCAGGCCCCTCGCCGATCATGATGTCGATTTGGTAGTCCTCTAATGCTGGGTAGAGAATTTCCTCGACCACGGGCGACAAGCGGTGGATTTCGTCGATGAACAGCACGTCGTTGGTCTCGAGATTGGTCAGCAGTGCGGCCAAATCGCCCGCACGTTCGAGCACTGGCCCCGAGGTTTGGCGCAGGTTTACGCCCATTTCACGGGCGATGATGTGCGCCAGCGTGGTCTTGCCCAAGCCAGGTGGCCCGAACAATAAAGTGTGGTCGAGCGCTTCGTGGCGCGAACGCGCCGCACCGATAAAAATGTCGAGCTGCTCGCGGATTTTGATTTGCCCGACATAGTCGTCAAGCAGTTTCGGGCGCAGGGCGCGCTCGGACTGCTCCTCGTGCATGGACAGCGGCTCGGCCTCGATGAGGCGCTCCTGCGTCGCGTGACTGGGTAGGTGTTCGGAAAAATCGTCGGTGACTATGGTGCTCATGGCGTATTCTGCTTTCGAAGGTATATTTTCTTTGATAGGGATTCTAGTTGTGACTTTAGTATTGCAGAATTTTGAGGCATGAACCCCACCAAAATTGTGATTGTTGAAGTACGTAAAAAACCTTGAAGTTCGCCTTTCATCAATTTAATGATTTTGTGCTGTTGCTTTTGTATCGTGTAGGTGTCAGCATAAAGTTCCGCAACTTCTATAGCATGTTTGCTACCCAACTCAACCAACTTATAAATCAAGTTCTCATATTGTAATGTGTGAAATGCGTGCAAAGGAATTTGAATATGAGCTTCGCCGATGTTTGCCATACAATACTCAAAATCATCGTCAACTGGAGGATGTATGTCAAACAAAGTCTTTTCTTTGTCTTTGTTGCGCTCAATAAAATTGCAAAATTGTTCTAAATTATTTAATGCAATAATATTTAAGTTGATTTCTTGTGAAAGAAGGAAATAGATAGCATTTAATTCCCGAACTCGCTTATTTTTTAGCCTAAAAAACTCAATAATTTCTTTTGCGATGAATAAAATCACGGCTACGGAGGTTGTTATTAAAGCAGCATATTGAATTATTAAATCGCGCATAATTATTTCGACAGTTGTTGCAACGCCCAGCGTATGCCGTCATTGACATTCAAATCATTCGGAAAATGCTTCATCACATTAACCACTTCTTTGTCGGCGTAGCCCAGAGCGGCGAGCGCTTCGCCTACATCGCCGCGTGCGCTGTGCTCAGCAGTCGGGGCGCTGACGGCATGGTCGAAACTGAGTTTGGCGACTTTGTCCTTGAGCTCGAGCACCAGTCGTTCGGCGGTTTTTTTGCCGATGCCGGGGATGCTGGTCAGGCGTGAGACATCTTGTTGTGCGATGGCTTGTTGCAGGTCTTCTGAGGACAGTCCCGAGAGTATGCCCAGCGCGGTGCGTGCGCCGATGCCGGTGATTTTAATCAGCTGGCGAAAGCTGGCGCGCTCAGACGCGCTGGCAAATCCGTACAGCACATGCGCGTCCTCACGTATCGCCAGATGCAAAAATAAACTCACGCCTTGCCCGACTTCGGGGAGTGTATATAATGTGCTCATGGGCACGTCAATTTCGTAGGCCAATCCCGATGGGGTATCGATGACCACCGTGGGTGGTTTTTTTTCGATGAGGGTGCCGGTGATGCGTGCGAACATGGTGTCTTTCTGGTGGGTCGGTGTTTATGTGTATATGTGCTGATGCGGGCTGGGTTTGAATGATGCTGTCAGCTATCAGCTGTCATTTTTTGCTGGGAGATGCCGTGTCGAGCACGGCATGACAATACAACGACATAGCGCATCACTTTGATGAATCAACTATCAGTCAATTATCGCACAACCCCAAGCTGAGTTTGGATGAAACCTGTGAATAAAATTCTTTTTGCGCTCGGCGTGCTCTGGGCGTCGCCGATTAGCCTGCTGGCCTTGCTGCTGGTGGTGTTGCTGCGCCCGACGGGCACGCGCTGGGCGATACTGCGCTATGAGAACACGCGGGCAGTGGTCGCATGGGGCGGCTGGTTGGAACCGATTTTGCACCATCTGCCTTTCGGCTCGGTGGCGGGCATGACGCTGGGGCATGTGGTGCTGCTCAATCAGCTGTGGTCGGTGCGCCCCATCGGCGCGCATGAGTTCACCCATGTGCGTCAGTACGCGTTGTGGGGGGCGTTGTTCCCGTTTGCGTATGGCTTGGAAAGCCTGTGGCAGTGGCTGCGCGGGCGGCACTTTTATCTCGATAATCGCTTTGAAGTGGTGGCGTATCGCTGCGGGCGCGAGCGCTTTGTGCGGCGTTGATGTGGTATTTGTGCGGTTATCGTTGGAATTGCTGAAATTTTGCGGTTCGGCTCGGCTAAATGCTTGACCTGATAAGGGAATTTCAGTATCGTTGTGAGTTCATGCGTATGCGGATGACTTTATCCGAGTGATTTGAATACGCATTCTTGTTTGCGGGTGGGCGACACAATCGCTTCATTCGCATCCATTCATTCTCAAAGCACCTCGTTGGTTGGGTACGTGTTAGATGGATGCTGGGGTGGTAAACGGTTGACAGGCTGTGCTTAAAACGCATGGCATGCAC
>CAZDLD010000022.1:0-3608 GCA_964506355.1 uncultured Hydromonas sp. | reverse complement strand
GGCAACAAAGCATGGATCGCATGGACTCGTGAAGCGGGGACCGAATTTGACCTTGAAAGGGATTCCCATTATGTCAAAAGAATTGACAGGTTCAGAAATTTTAGTTGAGTGTTTACAAGCAGAGGGCGTCAAGCATATTTTCGGCTACCCCGGCGGTTCTGTGTTGTATATCTATGATGCCTTGCATCAACAATCCGGTATCGAACATATTTTGGTGCGCCATGAGCAGGCAGCAGTGCATGCGGCGGATGCGTATTCGCGCAGCAGCACCAAAGGTGAAATCGGCGTGGCGCTGGTCACCAGCGGCCCAGGTTTGACCAATGCGGTCACAGGTATTGCCACGGCGTACTATGACTCGATTCCGATGGTGGTGATTTCGGGACAAGTTCCGACCGCCATGATTGGTCAAGACGCGTTCCAAGAATGTGATGCGGTCGGCGTGACTCGCCCGATTGTAAAACACAATTTCTTGGTCAAAGACGTGCGTCAGTTGGCCGTCACCATTAAAAAAGCATTCCATATCGCCAAGACAGGCCGCCCCGGCCCTGTGTTGATTGATATTCCCAAAGACATTTCAAACAATAAATGCAAGTACGAGGGTTACCCTGAGACGGTGCACATGCGCTCGTACAACCCTGTGGTCAAAGGCCACTCGGGTCAGATTAAAAAAGCATTGACCATGTTGATGAACGCTGAGCGTCCTGTGATTTACAGTGGCGGCGGTGTGATTCTCGCCAACGCTTCGCCAGAATTGAACCAGATGGTGGACTTGCTCGGCATGCCGTGCGTGAACACCCTGATGGGTCTGGGCGGTTTTCGTGCTTCATCGGATTTGTACATCGGTATGCCCGGTATGCACGGTCGCTACGAAGCGAACATGGCGATGCAAAACGCAGACGTGATTGTCTGTGTCGGTGCGCGCTTTGATGACCGCGTGGTTGGCAATACCAAGCATTTTGCCTCAGTGCCGCGCAAGGTGATTCACATTGATGTGGATCCTTCGTCGATTTCGAAACGTGTGAAAGCCGATGTGCCGATTGTGGGCGACGTTAAAGATGTGTTGACCGATATGATTGCGCAGCTCAACGAGATGGGCGTGAGCAACAGCCACGGCAAGCCAAGCAGCCGCGTGGACAAGTGGTGGCAACAAATCAACGAATGGCGCGCCATCGACAGTCTGAAATACGACCGCGACAGCCAATTGGTGAAACCACAAAAAGTCATGGAAATTTTGCACCGCTTGACGGGTGGCGATGCGTTCATCACTTCTGACGTGGGTCAGCATCAGATGTTCGCCGCGCAGTATTATGATTTTGAGCAACCGCGTCGCTGGATTAACTCTGGTGGTTTGGGCACGATGGGCGTGGGCATTCCGTATGCGATGGGCGTGAAAAAACTGCACCCCGATGCGGACGTGTGCTGTATCACGGGCGAAGGCTCGGTGCAAATGTGTATTCAAGAGCTCTCGACCTGTAAAGAATACAACCTGCCAATTAAGATTTTTAGCTTGAACAACGGTTATTTGGGCATGGTGCGTCAGTGGCAGGAGTTGATTTATGACGAGCGCTATTCGCAAACGTATTTCAACGCTTTGCCTGACTTTGTCAAACTCGCAGAGGCTTATGGTCACGTGGGTATGCGCATTGAAAAAGATGCGGACATCGAAGGTGCACTCAAAGAAGCCTTGGCTCTGAAAGACCGTTTGGTGTTCATCGACTTCCAAGTCGATCAATCTGAAAACGTCTTCCCAATGGTTCAGGCGGGTAAAGGCATGTCCGAAATGTTGTTGCGTCCACCAGCGTCTGTGCTGGAGTCTGCTGCACCCCATTTGAAACGAGGAGAATAATATGCGACACGTTATTTCAGTATTGCTCGAGAATGAAGCAGGCGCGTTGTCGCGTGTGGTCGGTTTGTTCTCTTCTCGTGGGTTTAACATTGAATCACTGATCGTTGCACCGACCGAAGACCCAACCCTGTCACGCATGACCATCACATCGGTGGGCTCAGACGAGGTGATGGAGCAAATCACCAAACACCTGAACCGCTTGATTGAAGTGTATAAAGTGCAGGATTTGACCGATGGCGCGTTCGTTGAGCGTGAATTGCTCATGGTCAAGGTGCGCGCAGTGGGCAAAGACCGTGAAGAACTCAAACGATTGGCAGATATTTTCCGTGGCCGCATCTTGGATGTAACGGATAAAGCCTATACAATAGAGGTTACGGGTAATTTGGCAAAAAATGATTCGTTCTTACAAGCCATTGATAGAGGTTTGATTTTAGAAACTGTGCGTACTGGGCCGTCGGGTATTGGTCGTGGTGAGCGTGGTTTGAGGGTTTAAAGATTTTAGGGTTTGAGAATTTAATGCAGTGGTTTTAAACTTAATTTAATACATATACAAAGGAAATAAAATGAAGCTTTATTATGACAAAGACTGTGATTTATCTGTGATTCGTGCTAAAAAAGTAGCCATCATTGGTTACGGCTCGCAAGGTCACGCACACGCGCTCAACCTCAAAGACAGCGGCGTTGACGTGACTGTGGGTTTGCGTAAAGACTCAGCCTCTTGGAAAAAAGCCGAAAACCACGGCTTGAAAGTGGCTGAAGTTAAAGCCGCGGTTGCAGGCGCAGACGTGGTGATGATTTTGACCCCAGACGAATTCCAATCTAAATTGTACGCGACTGAAATCGAACCGAACTTGAAACAGGGCGGTACGTTGGCATTCGCTCATGGTTTTGCGATTCATTACAACCAAGTGGTGCCACGCGCTGACTTGGACGTGATTATGGTTGCGCCTAAAGCACCGGGTCACACCGTTCGCTCTGAATTCGTTCGTGGCGGCGGCGTTCCAGATTTGATCGCGGTGTATCAAGATGCATCAGGTACTGCACGTGACGTGGCATTGGCGTACGCTTCTGGCGTGGGCGGTGGTCGCACGGGCATCATCGAAACGACATTCAAAGACGAAACTGAAACGGATTTGTTCGGCGAACAAGCGGTGTTGTGTGGTGGCGCGGTAGAATTGGTTAAAATGGGTTTTGAAACTTTGGTTGAAGCTGGTTACCAACCAGAAATGGCGTATTTCGAGTGCTTGCACGAGTTGAAATTGATTGTGGACTTGATGTTCGAAGGCGGTATCGCTGACATGAACTATTCAATTTCTAACAACGCTGAGTACGGCGAATATGTCACAGGTCCAGAAGTGATCAACGAGCAATCTCGCGAAGCGATGCGTAATGCACTCAAACGCATTCAATCGGGCGAATACGCAAAAATGTTCATCACCGAAGGCGCGATGAACTATCCAGGCATGACCGCTCGTCGTCGCAACAACGCGGCACACCCAATCGAAATCGTGGGCGGCAAACTGCGCTCTATGATGCCTTGGATTACAGCCAACAAAATTATCGACAAAACTAAGAACTAATCGGTTTTTCGATTCGGTGAAAACGACCCGAGGGCGATGCTCTTGGGTCGTTTTTTATTATGCATACACAACACATCTTTGGGTGTTGTTGTGGTATTTCTACATAAAATATCATTTATTTATTTGTATTATATAATTTTTTGGTGTGGTTTATCGGCGAATAATTGAATAAAAAAATAAAA
>CAZDLD010000021.1:0-19504 GCA_964506355.1 uncultured Hydromonas sp. | reverse complement strand
GAACACCCCCGTACCGCTGTTTGTCAAATCCGCTCAAGGCGCTGAATTCATCTGTGTGGATGGACATCGTTTCGTTGATTTTTGCTTGGGCGACACGGGCGCGATGTTCGGTCACAGCCCAGCCCCCGTTGCAAAAATTCTCGCGAGCCAATCCACCCAAGGCTACACCACCATGCTACCGACCGCCGATGCGGCCATTGCAGGACGTGCGCTGAGCGAGCGATTTGGCCTGTCCTATTGGCAGCTCGCGACCACCGCCACCGATGCCAACCGCTTTGCCCTGCGTTGGGCGCGGGCGATTACGGGGCGCAAAAAACTATTGGTCTTTAACGGTTGCTACCACGGCACCATCGACGATGTGTTCGTTGATTTGGATGCACACGACCCCACTGCGCCTGCCACCATGCGCGCCAGTCTGCTCGGGCAGGTGTATGACTTGACCCAGTTCACCGAGGTGGTGCAGTTCAACGACATCGAAGCGGTCAAAGCCAAATTGGCCAGTGGCGAATTCGCCTGTGTGCTCACTGAACCCGCACTGACCAACTGCGGCATGGTTCTGCCAGCCGAGGGCTTTTTACGCGAATTGCGTGCGGCGTGTGACGCCACCGACACCCTGTTGATTTTTGATGAGACCCACACCATCAGCGCGGGCTACGCAGGCTACACGGGCATCTGCCAGCAGCAAGATGGTTTTTTACCCGACATGATTATTGCGGGCAAAGCGATTGCGGGCGGCATCCCTTGTGCGGTCTACGGCATGTCCGAAGCGATAGCCCAACGCGCCCGCGCCGCCAAGGAGTCCGCCCCAGCAGGACACTCAGGCATCGGCACCACGCTCTCAGGCAATATGCTCACCATGGCACTGCTCGCGACCAACCTGACCGAAGTCGCCACCCAAACGGCATTCGACACCATGATTGCGCGCCAAACCCAGCTCTCCCAAGGGATGCAACAGCTCATCGAGCAGCACCAACTGCCGTGGAACGTCACCCAGCTGGGCGCACGCAGCGAGTTTCAATTCTGCCCTGTGTCGCCGCGCAATGGCTCAGAAGCCGAACTGGCGATGGACGACGCGCTCGAGCGTGCGGTGCACCTGTACCTGCTCAACCGCGGCATCATGATTACGCCATTTCACAACATGACCTTGGTCTGCCCTGACACCACTGCGGCGCACATCGAGCAATTTTTAAGCGCGTTTGCCGACTGTCTCAACGAATTGACCCGCGAGCAATGAGCTCTCGCCAAACCCGTGCAGCCAAATAAATGCACCAAAGCCGTGCAAAAAGCACGGCAACTGACCACACTCAAACACACACTGGCATAAAATAACCCCATGAAACCCATACTCGTTCTCCAAAACGCCCACTACGACTGGCCCGGCTACTTCACTGACTGCCTCACCAACTGGGAAATTCCCTTTGAAGTGATTAACATCGCTGCGGGCGACACCCTGCCGCTGTCCATTATCGATTACAGCGGTTTTGCGATCATGGGCGGCGGAATGAGTGTGCACGACACCGAGGAATTTCCGCATCTGAATCAGGCCTGCGACTTAATCTACGAAGCCATGTCGGTTCGCATCCCCGTCATCGGACACTGTTTGGGTGGGCAACTGCTGGCCAAGGCCTCTGGCGGCCAAGTCAGCCCAGCCGCGCACAAAGAAATCGGCTGGCACGACATCACGCCGATGGCCAATGCCGAAGCCTACCAATGGTTCGGCGGACTCTCGCCCGTGACCTTGTTTGAGTGGCACAGTGATTTTTTTATCCCGCCGATGCGCGCACGGGTCATCGCCAGCAGCTTGTTCTGCATCAACCAAGCATTCATCCTTGATGACATCCATCTGGGCATGCAATTTCACTGCGAAGCCCTGCCCGAAAAAATCAACCACTGGCTCGACACCGCACGCGAGGACCTCGTGGATGCGAACGATGCCAATGTCCACGATGCCGAGCGCATCCGCCGCGAGAACTGGCTCTACATCGAAAACGCCATGTCGGTCGCGCGCCAGCTCTACTACAAATGGCTCGAACACGTTGAGCTGGATGACAAAACCCGCAGCCGCATCAAGCCCTAAAACCATCGCAGTCAATATGCGCGGTTTTTTAGTCCTCGGTTTAAAGTCCTAGCGCACTGCCAATTCACAGGCAAGTGCGCTACAATAACGCATCCCAATTGGCCCCTCCGACAGCGTTCTGAATCCAACACAACAGACTCAATGAAACAATACCTCGACCTCATGCGCCACGTGTACGAACACGGCACCGACAAAACCGACCGCACAGGCACGGGCACGCGCTCGGTGTTCGCACACCAAATGCGCTTTGACCTCAGCGCAGGCTTTCCACTGGTCACTACCAAGAAATGCCATTTAAAATCAATTATTTATGAATTGCTCTGGTTCATCCAAGGCAACACCAACAACAACTGGCTCAAAGAGCGCGGCGTGTCCATCTGGAACGAATGGGCTGGCGAGGATGGCGAGCTCGGCCCGATTTACGGTCACCAATGGCGCAGCTGGCCCGACGGCAAAGGCGGACACATCGACCAACTCGCCCAAGTCATCGAACAGCTCAAAGCCAGCCCCGACTCACGCCGCATCATCGTGAGCGCATGGAATGTCGCCGACATCCCGACTATGGCGCTGCCGCCGTGTCATGCATTTTTCCAATTCTACGTCGCCGATGGCGAACTCTCCTGCCAGCTCTACCAGCGCAGCGCGGACATATTCCTCGGCGTGCCGTTCAACATCGCCTCCTACGCCCTACTGACCTATATGGTCGCGCAACAAACAGGGCTCAAGGCCAAAGAATTCATCTGGACCGGCGGCGACTGCCACCTGTACAACAACCACTTCACACAGGTGCAAACGCAATTGGCACGCGAACCGCTGCCACTGCCGCAACTGGTCATCAAGCGCACGCCTGAATCGATATTTGATTATCAGTTTGAAGATTTTGAGATTGTGAACTACCAGTCGCATGAAGCGATACGGGCGCCTGTGGCGGTGTGATGAACGCGTATCCGTGCGCACATCCAATTCATTGAATGAGCACATGGGGCATCTTGGCGCAGCATGTAGGGGCGATTAGCGACTTGTGCGTAATCGCCCGTTCGTTACCTAATTTCATCTCAGACGAACGATGATGCTGCGCGATTCATACCCACCGAAAGAACCCATAACAATAAAGGACACACCATGAGCACACTGCAAGGCCAACACATCCACCTCATCACCATCCAGCCCGAACATTTTGAAGAGTTGCACGCCATCATCGTGCGCAATCCGCAGACCTACCACTTTTCGAACATTGGCGAATCGGTGGAGAAATTCACCCTGTGGTTCGAGCAGGCGCTGCGCGAGCAGGCGTATGTGGTGGTGGACAACGCCACGGGCAAGCTGCTCGGCAGTTCGCGCTTTTACAATCCAAACACCCTCGTGCCGCACGCCTACATCGGCTATACGTGGTACGACACCGATGTGCGCGGCACCCACGTCAATCCTGAGGCGAAACTGCTGCTGCTCACCCATGGGTTTGAGACTTTGAAATTACTGCGTGTGGGTTTTGAAGTCGATGCCGACAACCTGCGCTCACGCGCCGCTTTGCTCAAGCTCGGCGCGACGCTCGAGGGCGTGCTGCGCCACCATCGTCGCCGCTGGAGCGACGGGGCTTTGTCCGACACCTACTCGTTCAGCATTTTGCTCGATGAGTGGCCGCAGGTCAAAGCAGGCTTATTGGCCAGACTGTCTGCATAATTTGCCACAAGCAAACTGCTCATTAATCAGAAACTGCGCCGACTTTGGCGCAGTTTTTACGTGATGTTCCCACTCAGCAATTGATTTGGATAGGCACAACTACCGTCCTGCGTGATTCAAGTCCCACAAAAAGTGCGATAACGTGCGGTGAATGCCGCGGGTGCAGGCATAGCAAATTCCTCAGGCACACCCACCGTGTCAAATGGTTGGGTGATGGCCCGCATCAGCGCCTCAAATGGCTCGATGTTCTGGTTCTCAGTCGCCTCAGATAAGGCACGCTCAACCAAGTGGTTGCGAGGAATGTGAACGGGGTTGGTGTGCGCTATGGTCACACTGCGCTGTGCGGGTGTGGATGTTTCCAGTGCAGTGCGCTGCTGCCAGCGCGCCAGCCACTGTTGCGCATCAGCGGTATTGTCAAACACGCTGAAAAACGCCTCACCGTCCTGAGCCGCTGCCGCCAATACACGCCAGCCCTGTGTAAAGTCCACGCTTTGAGTATCCATAAGCGCCAACAAACCATAAGCCAAGTCGCTGTCTGCACTCGCATCTGCAAAATCAGTTCCATCGCTGCTCTGCAAACCCAGCTTCGCACGCCAAATGCTCAGACTGTGCTGGGCAAAGCTGTCGTCAAAAGTATTGAGCGCATGGATTGCCAATGCACTCGCCTGCTCCTCGTCATCGTCAATCAATGGTAAGAGCGCTGATGCCAAGCGACTCAAATTCCATTTGGCTATGGCAGGTTGATTGACGTAGGCGTAGCGCCCTTGCGTGTCTATCGAGCTGAACACCGTCTCGGGGTCATACGCTTCCATAAACGCGCAGGGCCCAAAGTCTATGGTCTCACCCGAGATGGTCATGTTGTCAGTGTTCATCACCCCGTGGATAAAGCCCAAGCCCATCCACTGCGCCACTAATTGTGCTTGGCGCGCCACCACCTGGTGCAAGAATCTGAGGTAAGGCTGCGCATCGTTCAATGCATCCGCATCGTGACGCTGAATGCTGTAGTCCGCGAGTCGGCGCAGTGCCGCCACATCATCGCGAGCGGCAAAATACTCAAACGTACCCACGCGTAGATGACTAGACGCGATACGCGTGAGTATGCCGGCGGGCATGGGCTGATTGCGCCAAATGCTCTGCCCCGTTGCCACCGCCGCCAATGCCCGCGTGGTCGGCACACCCAATGCATGCATGGCCTCACTGATAATCACCTCGCGCAAGACCGAGCTCAAACTCGCCCAACCATCGCCACCGCGTGAAAAAGGCGTGGGTCCTGAACCTTTAAATGCGATGTCTTGGCGCTGTCCGCGTGTGTCCACCACCTCACCGAGCAACAGTGCGCGACCATCACCCAGCTGGGGTGAAAAATGCCCAAACTGATGACCCGCGTATACTTGCGCGATGGGGCGAGCGCCAGCGGGCGCACGGTTGCCCGAGAGCATGGCCAAACCTTGGGAGGATTGCAATTCATCCAGCGATAAACCCAACTGCAATGCCAGCGCGTGATTGAGCCACACCAGCGACGGCGCGGGCGCAGTACTCGCCTGCCACGGCGCATACAGACCCACTAATTCACGGGCGTACGAGTTGTCGAAATGGATGTTCAATGCGAGCCTTTATGGGATGCGTTGGGTTGAGGGGCTGAAAAATCACAGCGCCATGAGCACACCGACCCATTATAGGGCATTTACACAGAATTAAAATTGGCGGGGGAAATACGGCACACAGTGCACACAGCGCCCGCAGGCGCCGCATCCGAAGCATCAAACTTGAGGTGGTGTCGAATTTGAGTCGTTCTCAAGTGCGCGTTCTTCTTGCCACAACGAAGGTTCATCCACCTTACGACGGGTGCTCCACACCGAGATAAGCATCGAGCTGGCAATGAGCGATGCCGTTACTGCGAGGGCAACACCAATCGGAATTTTATAAAAATCGATGAGCAACATTTTTGAACCGATGAACACCAAGACCAGCGCCAAGCCATACGGCAACAAGTGAAAGCGATCGGCCAAATCCGCAAGCAAGAAATACAAAGCACGCAAACCCAAAATCGCAAAGATGTTCGCAGTTAGCACAATAAACGGGTCACTGGTAATCGCGAAAATCGCAGGGATGCTGTCCACCGCAAAAATCACGTCGGTCGTGCCGATGAGGATGAGCACCACAAACAGCGGCGTGTAGTGCTTGACCCCATTGATGACAGCCCAGAGCTTTTCACCATGAAACTGCGTGGTGATTTTGATGCGCTTTTTCAAGAGTTTCAACACAGGATTCATCTCGATGCCAGGGTCTTTGCCTGCGGCAAACCACATTTTGATGCCCGTCACCACCAAGAATGCGCCAAACACATAAAGCAACCAGTGGAACTTAGCCAACATCCAAGCGCCTGCCAAGATGAGTATCGCACGCAAAATAATCGCGCCGATGATGCCGATTATGAGGGCGCGTTTTTGCGACTCAGCGGGCACAGCGAAATAACTGAATATCATGAGAAAGACAAAAATATTGTCTACAGAAAGGCTTTTTTCAACCAAATAGCCTGTGATGAACTGCATCGAGACGGTGTTCGCCACCTCGCGTCCTTGGCTGCCATCCAGATACCACCACAGCAGCGCGACAAACACAAACGAGAGCGAGAACCACAGCACGCTCCACCATGCCGCTTCTTTCATGGTGACCTTATGCGCGCCCTGCTTCTCCATCACAAGCAAGTCTATCGCAATCGCCACCACCACAAAGATGGCAAACCCCAGCCACATCCACCAAGTACCTATTGTTTCCATAACATAACCCCTTATTGATTAGAATCATAAGCGGCCAGAACGGGGTGAACGGAAAAATGGGGCGAAAAAAAACCTCAGAACCGCACACCACACCCGTGGCCAACAGTTCTAAGGTCTTGCATACATTCAGAATTTGAAATTCAAAGTCTGAATGTCTTGCAGGCCGGAAATAACGTGTCATTTCGTATTGACGACCTTGCAACGTAGGAGCTACTCCCCAAAGAATGAGTGAATATTATCTAACCGCAGTATTTTAGTCAACTAATATTTAAGGATTGATTGGGATTTTGTAGATATAACGCCTGAGTTAGGCTTCATTGGCTGCGCGTCCAAGTTTCTTATACAACTTCTCGGCTGCCACATAGACGAAGCCATCAATGCTGATGCTGATCGAGCCGGTCAATGCGCGTTTATGATCAGCGACTATGGTTTGAAGAATTCTTACAAGAGCCTTCGCGTCATCATTGCTGAAAGGGAAGGATTTGTTAATCAGGTCTGGTTCGTAGAAATAACTCTTGTCATAGTGCCCGAAGAACTTGTTTCTTCGCTTCTTCAAGTTTTCTATTAAGCTTGCAACATCCTTGAGAGCTTCCTCATGTCTGTCAATATCAACACTTGTTAATGGTGTCTTCCATTCTATCGCTGCTAAGTTGTTCCGCGCGTAGCTCAAGAAGTGATAAATATGTCGGTCGCCGACTTTGTCAAAAAGTTTAAATATTGAGAAGGTTACATCTGAGTAGAGCGCAGATCTTAAGTACCACTGCAGCGGCTCCACCTCATCTGGGATTTCTCCTGCGCTCTTCGCATGGGAGGTGAAATAGTCAAATATGACCACCTTCGGTACCACTTCCATGGAAACGATCTGGTCCAGTCGTTCTAGGTACTTTTGATATTCAGTCACTTAGTATCCTTAGATATAAAGCCTAACGTTTAAATTCAGCGGCCGCCGGAGGTGGTCCGCTGGAATGATGGGTTAGCCATTTACGAGTTCGAGAAGCTGCGGAGAGTGGAGAAGTTCATAAGCCATCTGACGAAGTGCAACTAGGTGCGAACCTTCTAGTTTTGTTTCCTTGGATGACTCAGCACTGCTGTGATAAACAGAGCCAGCAAAACCAGCCGTTGTCAATTCGGCGTATGCAGCATCAAGGGCATGGTCGACATGTGCACCTCCATCTTTGTTGGCCGCACTGAGCACAATATTCCTACGTGAGAGACGGGTTTCTCCGGAGACAAAAGTAACTGCATCCCACCACTTGCTAACCTGCACGAATTCTATGTAAGGCACATCACCCAAGTTCGGCTTATAAGTTGTCCTGCCATCTCCATGGATTCCAACGACGCCCATGCCCATACACATCACTGTGTTTGGGCCTGCGCCCTCACACGTGGACATGAGATTTATGGTTGTTGCATTTAGGTGTTTGAGCAGCGAGGTGCTGCTCTTGGTCTGATGGATAAGAACTCGAATTACTGTAGCAATCCGGATTGCTTCATCTTCAGCTCCCGCGTCGAACGCGGCGCAGGACCTTTCTAGAAACCCAATTTGCTTTTCGAGATGTTCTTTGAAATTTACGGTGGGCATAGAGATGGATGGCTAACGTTATAGTTGAGTGGGGGTTCGAGTTGGCGAGAACCATCCACTCCAACGAGATGTTCTCTGGCTTGGATTGCGGTATTTTTCGCTCATATATTCTAATCTTTCGCTCAAAACTCAGAATTAACAAAATGGATAAATCACTATCACTGTGAAGCGTCATCAACGTGCCCACATCAACGATGCTTCGTTATGTGTCACGCTTGTTGCGCTTCACACAATATCATAATTTTGTCACTTTATACACCGCTAAAACCACTACTATAATTACTGGTTACAAACCCAGCAATCTAAGTCCACGGGAACTATGGTTATGCATCAAAACGACACATAAACTTCTTGAATATTGGCGCATAACACACCACACAAAAATTAATTATTGATTATTAAATTGACTTGGTTCAATCCTATATGCGCTGATCTTACTTGTCAACCTCGTACCCTTGACAAACCATACACGCGTTGGTCAAAGTTGAGCGGCACATTAAACTCGCTAAGCAGCAGGTTTGACACACTTGTTCGACACAGCAATGCCTTTTAAGAATGCCCGTCGCACCGTCCCTGCCGTGATGGCTGAGCTGACGCGCTTGCTGTATCGCTCCGCGCCCGTGAGTTTGCGCACCCATGAGCGAAATGGAATCACGCCTTCTGCGGTGCGGCGCACCGTGCGCGTGGTCTCAATCGCCACCCAATCCCCTGCCCGTTCAATCAGGCTCGGATTATCGGGGGTCTCGGGCGTGTCCAAATCCGCCCCCAGCACTTCATCGAGTGCAGCCACCTGCGCCAATAGGCCTTTGCACGTGCTATCCTCGGGAATTGCGTAGGGTGTGACTTGGGTTTTGAGCAGTATTTCTGGTATTTCGCTTTGAATGATGTTCAAATCAGTCAATGGCGAAGTCGCCGCTGAGGATAAATTGCCCGCTTGCTCGGTGGAACAACCCGCGAGTGCGGTGATCAGCAAAGCCGCTGAAATCGATTGAGTCAGTTTGGTATGTAGAGTCATCATAAAACCTTTCAAATGTGGTCATCACAAGGTTCAGGGTAGTCGCATAGCGGCGCCAAGTCAATCGCAGTGATTTTTTTTGAATCGCTATTGAGTCCACACTCAACCCCGAAATGCCGCCTCTATCGCGGCCACATCTATCTTGGTCATGGTCATCATGGCGTCAAATGCGCGTTTGGCTGCTGCGCGGTCGGGGCTGGTATAGGCGCGGGTTAGGGCTTTGGGCGTGATTTGCCATGAGATGCCCCATTTGTCCTTGCACCAGCCGCAGGCGCTTTCCTGTCCGCCGTTGTTTATGATTGCATGCCAATAGCGGTCGGTCTCGGCTTGATCCTCGGTCGCCACTTGAAACGAGAATGCTTCGCTCTGCTTAAATGCGGGGCCGCCGTTCAGCCCCAGACAGGCAACGCCGAGCACGGTGAACTCAACCGTCAGCACCTCGCCCTCAGCTCTCGAAGGGTTATCACTCGGTGCGCGGTGCACCGCTCCGACGTATGAATTGGGGAATATCTGTGCATAAAATTGCGCGGCTTGCTCGGCGCCATCTTCGAACCACAGACAGATGGTGTTCTTGGCTATGTCCGTCGGTTGAGTTTGTGCGCTGGTGTTCTTCTCAGTATTCATTATCGTTCTCCTGATGAGGGGGTTAGCTGATTATTTTTCGATGGATTTGGCAATTGTACTCGCTGTTCGTCCCCTGCTCAAAACCCCTATTCAAGGTATCATTACGGCTATCCTCTGAATTAAAAGTCCAAAATGTCCAAAGCCCTCACCCGCACCCAAGCCAACCTTGTCCTACTCATCGCCGCCTGCGCGTGGGGCTGCGCCTTTGTGCCGCAATCCATCGTCGCGCCCTACATCGGGGCGATGACCTTCACTGGGGTGCGGTTCTTGCTCGGGGCGCTGGTGATTGCGCCATTGGTGTGGCTGGAGTGGAAAAAATTACAAGTTCATCAGGCCAATGAGGCGCATCCTGCGCCGCGCATCACATCACATGACTGGTGGCACATCGCGCTCATGGGTGCACTGCTGTGCTCGGGTACGGTGTTGCAACAGATTGGCATGAAGTACACTTCGGTGACCAATGCTGGGTTTCTCACAGGTTTGTACGTGCCGCTGGTGCCGATTTTGGGCATACTGCTGTACCGTCGTCGGGTGCATTGGGTGGTGTGGCCTGCGGCTGCGGCCTGCGTCATCGGTACGTGGTTGCTCACGGGTGCTGGGAAAATTGATTTGAACGTGGGCGATTTGTGGGTGCTGGCGACGGTGTTGCCCTTTACCCTGCATGTGCTGTGGGTCGGCGGACTGGCCGAACGCCTGCATGCGCCGCTGCTGGTGGCTTGGGGTCAGTTTGTGGTCTGTGGGGTGCTTGCTTTGGCTTTTGCCCTGCCTTTGGAAACATTCAACTGGGACAACCTGCCGCACGTGCTCTGGCCGTTGGCGTATATGGTGTTTATCTCAGTCGGGGTGGGTTTCACAGGTCAGGTCATCGGGCAGCGCTTTGCCCGCCCTGCGGAGGCGGCGATTATTCTATCGGGTGAGACGGTGTTTGCGGCGCTCGCGGGTGCTGCGTTTTTGGGCGAACGATTGCCCATGCTCGGATATGTGGGCGCTGCGCTGATTCTGGCGGGCATCATCATTGTGCAAATTTTGCCTGATCCGAGTCACGCACCTGCGCCCTCAGCCGCAGGTCCTTTTCCCCAATAAACTGCTTCGAGAACAATACTCAGCGCGCTATGCTCAAACCCATAAACAAACCGATGGGCACGAACACCACCGCCAGTAGATTGCCCACCAGCACCATCGCGGCGACTTTGTCGGGTTCTTGATTGTACTGCTCAGCGATGATGAAGCAAAACACCGCAGGTGGCAGTGACGAGTACAACATCACGGCGGCGGTCTGCTGAGCGCTCATGCCAAACAGGCCAAAGTAGTACGCCAAATAGGCAAACAACAAGCCGCTCACAGGCGAAAGCACCCCACCAATGAATCCCACGCGCACCTGTGTCCAGCGCAAATCCAACAAACGCACGCCCAATGAGAACAGCATCAACACAATGGACGCCTGCGTAAAAAAGTCCAAGGTTTTTTGCATCACGCCCGGTAAATTCACGCCCGCGAACGAGAGCAACAAGCCCAGCGCCATCGAGAGCATCATCGGTGTGGTCCATAAACTCGCTTGGGTCTTGCCACCCGTGAGGATATAAACACCCAACGAAAAATACATGATGTTGGTGATGATGAGCAAAACACCTGCCTGCCCCAATCCCACCGCACCGAATGCCAGCAGGGACAGCGGCAGCCCCATATTGCCGCAGTTGTTGTACAAATTGGTGGGCACGATGGTTTTGACATCAATCCGAAACAACTTGGCAACCACATAGGCACTGAGCACCGCACCCGCCATCACCCACAGCCCCGCCCAAATCAGCGGCAGATTGTCCATGACATCGAAGGATTTTTGCGCCGTGACACCGAGCATCATCAGCGGCGCGAGCACCGAGGTGACCAGCTGATTGACTGGTTGCATTTGGGCTTTTGCCTGCGCTGGGTTGCTGCGGGCATAGACATAACCGACCAGTACCACGCTGAATACGGGCACGATGATGTGGATGACTTTGAGGAGGATTTCGAGCATGGCAATTTCAATGGCTGGGTTGAATGGCTACACTGACGCAGACTGAGTGGTCAATGTGCGGTCAATATAACAGAATTATCACCCATTGATTGCACTCAACTGCACGCGTCAGCATTAGAGAGCGCACAAGTAGGCACTGAGCTCAAATAAAAAGGCGGGGTTGCCCCCGCCTTGCTTTGTGTGATTTGTTTTTATGTGTTACCGAACAACTCTATTACAGGGCATTCACCGCATCCAACGCAGGCACGAATGCCAATTTTTGCGCGTCGGCAACGGCTTTGTAAGTCAATTGACCTTTACACACGTTCAAGCCATTGAGCAAATGCGCGTCATCGAGCAAGGCTTGCTTGATGCCTTTGTTGGCAATCGCCAAAGCGTATGGCAAGGTCGCATTGTTCAATGCATAAGTAGAGGTTTTTGGCACGCCACCTGGCATATTCGCGACGCAGTAATGAACCACATCGTCCACCACGTAGGTTGGGTTTTCGTGGGTGGTGGCTTTTGAAGTTTCGGTACAACCGCCTTGGTCAATCGCCACGTCCACAATCACTGCGCCTTTTTTCATTTTTTGCAGCAAGCTGCGCGGACTCAATTTCGGCGCGTTGGCACCTGGAATCAATACCGTACCAATCACCAAATCCGCTTGAACCACAGCTTTTTCAACCGCGTCGGTGGTTGAGTAAACGGTTTTGATGCGGCCTGCGAACACGTCGTCCAAATAACGCAGACGGTCGATGTTGCGATCGATTACGGTCACATCAGCTCCCATGCCGACAGCCATCTTGGTCGCGTTCAGCCCTGCCACGCCACCGCCCAGAACCACCACATTCGATGGTGCCACACCTGGTACGCCGCCGAGCAATGCGCCCAAGCCGCCTTCAGATTTTTGCAATGAATACGCACCGACTTGTACTGCCATACGACCTGCCACTTCTGACATTGGCGCGAGCAGCGGCAAGGTGCGGTTGTCCGCAGTCACTGTTTCATACGCCACGCCGATACAGCCTGATTTGAGCAGACCTTCGGTTTGTGCAGCATCGGGTGCCAAGTGCAGATAAGTGAATAAAATTTGACCTTCGCGCAATTGTTCGTACTCGACCTTTTGCGGTTCTTTGACTTTAACAATCATGTCGCATTGAGCGAAAATTTCAGCAGCAGTGGCTTTGACCTGAGCGCCGACACCTTGGTAGGTCGCATCATCTGCGCCGATGCCTTGACCTGCGTTGGTCTCAACCCAAACTTCATGACCGTGGGTCACGAGCTCGCGCACGTTCTGTGGGGTTAGACCCACGCGGTTTTCGTTGCTTTTGATTTCTTTAGGTACGCCGATTAACATAATTATCTCCTTTGTGTGTGTGTTATCACGTTAATTTTTCAAGATATTATCACGATGATTCTGAATTAAAATAACTGTTTTTATCTTTTTTCAGCATAATTTACTGAATTTTATATTCTTTATCCATAAATATTTATTTTTACGCAGTGGGGGCTTATTGTGGGGCGATTTGGTATCATAGCGACATTCTAAATAGACTGACTTCATCACACACAGGCATACCGACTTATGAGCACTACCCCACTGATCACTGTAATTGCCGCCATTTCTAAGAACCATGGCTTGGGCAAAGACAATCAACTGCTGTGGAAAATCTCGCAGGATTTGCAGTTCTTCAAAAAAACCACTTCAGGCAATCCCATCATCATGGGCAGCAAGACGTATTTTTCGATTGGTCGTCCGCTACCAAACCGCCTGAACATCGTGGTCTCGCCGACACTGTGCGCCCAAAATGCAAGCATCGAAGGCTGCACACTCGCGCCCTCGATTCCTGCTGCTATCGCCATTGCACGCTCGCACCTCGAGCAGCGCCATGCCACACCCGAATATACGCCTGAGATTTTCATCATCGGCGGTGCGCAGATTTACACACAAGTACTCATGGATCAGCTCGCCACTCGCCTGCTGCTCACTCAAATTGATGCTCACGCCGATGCGGATGCATTTTTCCCAGCCATTGACTCTGAGCAGTGGCGCGAAGTATGGCGTGAATCGCATTTTGATGAAGTGAATCAGTTGAATTTTAGTTTCGTTGATTACCGTAAAGTCACCCCAAAATAAGCCTCTAATGAACAAACCAAAACCAAAAAAACTGGATAAATCAACCGCCTACGAGGTGCGTCCTGAGCAATCTACCGATTTGCTCAAAGCATTGCACATCCTCACGCCCGAGGGCAAAATCAATCAAGATTCTCGCCGCAAACTCAAGCAGGTTTATCATTTGTTCAATTTCATCGAGCCGCTACTGAACGAAGTACGCGCACGCAAAGACTGTCTGACCTTGGTCGATCATGGCGCAGGAAAATCATATTTGGGTTTCATTGTGTATGATTTGTATTGCAAGCCCAAGCAGTTAAGCGCCTCACAAGCCTGTATCTACGGAATTGAGACGCGTGACGAGCTGGTGACGCGTTCACAAGAATTGGCACGCAAAGCGCAGTTCGAGGGCATGAAATTTCTCAATCTATCGGTCGCAGATTCCATCACCTCCGATCAATTGCCCGAGCACATCGACGTCGTGACGGCATTGCATGCGTGTAATACCGCCACGGATGACGCCATCCGCTTTGCACTGGCCAAGCACGCTGAGCACATTGTCCTTGTGCCCTGCTGCCAAGCCGAAGTCGCCAGCGCACTGCGTGCGCTTAAATCCACACAAAGCGCGAATCCGTTGTCAGAAATTTGGCGTCACCCCATCCATACACGTGAATTCGGCAGTCATATCACCAACGTCATGCGCTGTTTGCAACTGCAAGCACACGGCTACGATGTGACGGTAACCGAGCTGGTCGGCTGGGAACACTCAATGAAAAACGAGCTCATCATCGCTTCGCGCCCGACCCGTGCGAACGTGCAAGCCGAGCGCACAGCGGCTGGGCGTTTGAGTGAGATTTTGAACACTTTGGGCTTACCTGAGTTCAATCAGCGTTTTTTCACCCCTGAACCTGCGGCTGGCGTATAATGTCGCACCATTATTTTTGACCGAAAGCCCATCATGAAAATCGCAAAAAACACCGTAGTCACACTCTCTATGTCGGTGACGGACGCACAAAACAACTTTATCGAACAGACCTCAGGCGAGGGCTTTACTTATTTACACGGCGGTTATGATGATTTTTTTCCAAAAATCGAAGAAGCGCTCGAAGGTCAAGACATCGGTTTTGAAACCACGGTTCAACTTGAACCAGACGACGCATTTGGCGAATACGATGCCGAACTGGTGCGCGTGGAAGAGCGCTCATTGTTCCCTGCCGAAATCGAACCAGGCATGATGTTCGAAGGCATCCCAGAAGGTGGCGATGAAGACGACATGGAATTTTTCACCATCACCGACATCGAAGGCGACAAAGTCGTACTCGACGGCAATCACCCATTGGCGGGCATGGCGCTGCGCTGCATCGTCAAAGTGACCGACGTGCGTGTAGCCACAGCCGAAGAAATCGAACACGAACACGTGCATGATGAAGACGGTCACCACCACGATGACCATGAACACGGCACAGTGCACTAAACTCCACGACGCTGCACTAAAGTGCACCCAACCCCTTGAGTTTGGGTTTAAAAAAACCTACACCAACTGGTGTAGGTTTTTTTATGATGAACATCATCGAGGTGATGAATATCGCGTTTACGTGCCGCTGCGAATCAAATGATCAAACGCACCCAAGGCCGCCGTCGCACCCGCACCCATGGAGATGATGATTTGCTTATACGGCACCGTGGTGCAATCGCCCGCTGCAAACACACCCGCCATTGAGGTTTGCCCTCGGTTATCAATCTCAATCTCCCCACGTGGGGTCAATTGCACGCTGCCCTTGAGCCAATCGGTATTCGGCAACAAACCTATTTGTACAAATATGCCTTCAAGCTCAATCAGATGCTCTTGCTCAGTACTGCGCTCTTTATAGCGCAACCCTGTGACACGCGTACCATCACCAACCACTTCGGTGGTCAACGCTTCGGTGTGTACGGTGACATTGGGCAGACTGCGCAGTTTGTCTTGCAGCACCGCATCAGCGCGCAATTTGCTGTCAAACTCAAGTAAGGTCACATGTGCCACAATACCCGCCAAATCTATCGCTGCTTCCACACCCGAATTACCGCCGCCGATGACCGCCACGCGTTTACCCTTGAACAATGGACCGTCGCAGTGCGGACAGTAAGCCACCCCCTTGGCGCGGTACTCGGCTTCACCAGGTACATTCATATTGCGCCAGCGTGCACCTGTGGCGAGAATCACGGTTTTGGACGTAAGCTGTGCGCCATTTTCCAAAGACACCTGTATTTGCCCATCGGGCAAAGTGGCAAGCGCACTGGCTGTTTGCAAATTCATCACATCCACGGGATAGGTTTTGACATGCTGCTCCAGAGCCATAGCCAATTTGGGACCTTCGGTTTCAGTGACTGAAATAAAGTTCTCAATCGCTAAAGTGTCCAAAATTTGCCCACCGAAGCGCTCAGCCACCACGCCAGTGCTGATACCCTTGCGCGCCGCATAAATCGCCGCCGCCGCACCCGCAGGACCGCCACCGACAATTAACACATCGAACGCATCCTTGGCTGAGAGTTTCTCTGCGGCTTTGTCATTCGCACCTGTGTCGAGCTTGGCAACGATTTCTTCCACCGTCATGCGGCCTTGACCGAATTCTTGACCATTGAGAAAAACCGTTGGCACCGCCATGATATTGCGCGTTTTAACTTCGTCCTGAAAGTCCGCGCCATCGATCATGGTGTGGCTGATCTTGGGGTTGAGCACCGCCATTAAGTTCAGCGCTTGCACGACCTCGGGACAATTGTGGCACGACAGAGAAATAAAGGTCTCAAAGTGCATGGGCTCGTTCAAACTTTTGATTTGTTCAATCAGCTCAGCATCGACCTTGGGTGGATGACCGCCGACCTGCAACAAGGCCAGAACCAATGAGGTGAACTCATGCCCCATGGGAATGCCTGCAAATTCGATGCGCGCAGCCTCATCGCCATGACTGATGGCGAACGAAGGCTTGAGCGTGGCGCTGCCGCCCTCTTTGACCGAGACCTTGGGCGAGAGTTCTGCAATGTCATTAATCAAGGTGCTGATTTCTGCCGCACGAGGCGAATCGTCTAATGAAGAGGTCAGCGTGATGTCGCGTTGCAATTTTTCAAGGTAGGCGGATAATTGGGTGCGGATGCTGGTGTCTAACATGATGGCGCTCCTATCTGTGGGTTAATGTATGTTTGATTAAGGCTGGGAATGACTGTGGTCAATTGCGCTCAATTGTGGTCAATTGCGGTAAATTTAGGCAACAGTCATCCCACTCAAGGGCGCTCGCAAAAACGCGCTTGAAATAGTGAAGTTGTGGAAAAAATTGTGAAAAAGTCTTTGAAAATGTTTGCTACAGGATTTTAAAGTTCAACCCTAAAACCCTGAGATAAGCATTCTCTACTTGGATTTAACCGCGTCGGGCTTGCTCAAATCCTTGAACACTCGCCGACTCGGTCAAACTCAAATTTAGATTTTACCAACCAAGTCCAAAGATGGAGCCAAAGTCGCTTCGCCTGGTGTCCATTTTGCTGGGCACACTTCGCCTGGGTGGCTGGCTACGTATTGTGCGGCTTGAACTTTGCGCAACAATTCTTTTGCATCACGGCCAATGCCCAAGTCGTGAATTTCTGCCACTTTGATTTCGCCTTCTGGATTGATGACAAATGTACCGCGCAATGCCAAGCCTTCTTCCTCAATCATCACGTCAAAGTTGCGGGTGATAGCGCCTGTTGGATCACCAATCATTGGGTAGGTGATTTTTTTGATGGTGTCCGACGCATCGTGCCAAGCTTTGTGCGTGAAGTGTGTGTCAGTTGACACTGAATAGCATTCAACGCCCAATTTTTGGAACTCAGGATACACATCGGCCAAGTCGCCCAATTCAGTTGGGCACACAAATGTAAAGTCAGCTGGGTAAAAGAAAAACACAGACCATTTGCCTTTGAGGCTCGCTTCAGTCACATCGACGAAGGCGCCGTTGTGAAATGCCGTGGCTTTAAATGGTTTAACGGTTGAATTGATGATAGACATAAAAAACTCCTTTTGAGGTGGGTTATAAAAAATTTAATTAGTAAAGACTGCGCACGATGTGCTGTAGCAATCCCTGCTGGCATCGGTATCAGATGGCTCATCCCTTGAATATTAGATGGTTCAAGCAATGCCGACGACTTGGTATGAATTATAACAACAAGTTTCACTGAATAAGCACAATAGTCACATTGTATTTTTTAATGCTTATGATAGTTATTGACTATCGATTGTATTAAAAAAAGAGGGGCGCAACACCCCTCTTCAATCTCACTTATTACACCATCCAATTTGACTCAAATGACTTATTTCAGTGAACGATGCAAGCTCTGCACATCATAAACATTGATTTCGTGCAGATGCTTCATGCCCTCAATCGCCGCTTCAGCACCTGCAACCGTGGTCTGATAGGTGATGCGCTGCGCAATCGCGGTCTTGCGTATGCTGCTCGAATCTGAAATCGACGAAGCGGTTTCGTCCACAGTGGTGAACACCAGCGCAACCTCGCCATTTTTCATCGCATCGACGATGTGCGGACGGCCTTCTTTGACCTTGTTGATTTTTTCAACCGCAATGCCCGCATCCGCCAAGTACGTTGCCGTACCGCCCGTGGCGCAGATGGTGTAGCCCAGAGTCAGCAACTCTTTTGAGAGTTTGGCCATCGCAGGCTTGTCCTTGTCTTTTACACTGATAAAGACTTTGCCAGAAGCAGGCAGGCGAGATGAAGCCGCGAGCTGGCTCTTGAACAAAGCTTCACCAAAGGTCTTGCCCACACCCATCACTTCACCTGTTGAGCGCATTTCTGGCGAGAGCACAGGATCAACCCCTGGGAATTTGTTGAACGGGAACACCGCTTCTTTGACACTGAAATACTGAGGAATGATTTCATCGGTCGCATTGAGCTCGGCCAAAGTTTTGCCCGCCATCACTTGAGCGGCAACTTTTGCCAATGGGCGACCAATCGCTTTGGACACGAATGGTACGGTACGTGAGGCGCGTGGATTGACCTCAAGCACATAAATTACGTCTTTGCCATCGACCTCTTGCACCGCGAACTGCACATTCATCAAGCCAATGACCTTCAACGCACGCGCCATTTCGGCAGTTTGGCGTTTGATTTCAACGATGGTGTCTGCCTTCAGATAATACGGCGGCAACGAGCACGCCGAGTCGCCTGAGTGCACACCTGCTTGCTCAATGTGCTCCATCACCGCACCGATGAGCACTTGTCCCGTTGCATCACAAATACAATCCACATCCGCCTCAATCGCATCGTCCAAGAATCGGTCGAGCAACACGGGCGAGTCGTTCGAGACTTGCACCGCTTCGCGCATATAGCGCTCAAGTGCGGCTGGCTCGTGAACGATTTCCATCGCACGACCGCCCAATACATACGATGGGCGCACCACCAGCGGATAGCCAATTTCATCGGCCAGACGCAGTGCCTCGTCCTCAGCGCGAGCCGTGCGGTTCGGTGGTTGGCGCAGGTTCAAGTCATGCAATAATTTTTGGAAGCGTTCACGATCTTCAGCCAAGTCAATCGAGTCAGGCGATGTACCGATAATCGGCACGCCATTGCGCTCCAAGTCCAGAGCCAATTTCAAAGGCGTTTGACCGCCGTATTGCAC
>CAZDLD010000020.1:11535-19777 GCA_964506355.1 uncultured Hydromonas sp. | reverse complement strand
GAAATATTCTTTACCGTAATTCAAATTCAATTGTTGAATGCGATGTGAAGCGGTTTTGCGAATCACATACAATTTACGCTCCAGCGCATCGGTTACCATGATGTCTTGACCACGGCCGATGAAAATTTGACGCATCACGGGTTCGGTTTCGCGCACCACTGGCGACATAGGCATGGTGGCATCCACAGGCACATCGCGCCAGCCCAAGACCACTTGACCTTCTGCGCGCACCGTGCGTTCCAACTCTTGCTCACAAGCCAAACGAGAAGCCTCTTCCTTAGGCAAAAATATCATACCCACGCCATATTCACCTGCTGGCGGTAAATTCACACCCTGCTTGAACATTTCTTCGCGGTACAAAGCGTCTGGAATTTGCAACAAAATCCCAGCACCATCGCCCATCAACGCATCTGCACCTACCGCACCACGGTGATCCAAGTTCAATAAAATTTGCAAACCTTGAGCCACGATGCTGTGGCTTTTTTCACCTTTGATGTGGGCCACAAAACCCACGCCACAGGCGTCATGCTCGGCATCGCGCTGGTACATGCCATGCTCGCTGGCCAAGGCTTTTTGTTCACGAACTTGCTGCGTGATGGTCGGCACCCCCGCGGCGGCACCGGCTGCGCCTGCTGCGTGGGGGTGAAACTTGATGATTTGTTCTGTCATGGTTTTCTCCGAAGATACGTGAGAACACGGGTCTTAATTGATGCGGCAATCGAAACATTCAATCACCTCACCGTGGTTTTTAGTGAATCCGAGCCAAACACACCTATCGTCTGCGGCTCTTTTAAGCTGTAACGCACTATACCCAGCTTTAGCAAGGCATACAAGTATTTTTTAATAGGGTCAGTATATACATCACGATCAAGTCAGAACCTCTCAAGTATTTAATGGGGACGGATTAATAGAAACTTCGATTGTTACATAAAGAGACGGGCCTAAGTGTATAAAATCATGTACGAAATTACCATTGGGCAGAAATTTATGTTTATAATGCACTGGGAGTATTTCACGCATGATATTTGGCGCACAAAAATCGATGCGAACAAACCTCCCGACAACACTAGACTTTCGGAGCCTGCAAATGAATCTTGCAAAACAATCACTGATGACTGCCACTCAGCCCACACACACAAGTCACGCATTCAACGGCGCGCCAAGTCAACAGCATTCTCACATCGAGGCGAGCGCTCACTTAGCAGTAACGCCCACGCGTTCGCTGATTAAAAAAACCAAGCCTGCCAACACACAAACAGTCGACGAAGTTCTTGAGCTGCCCTTGGCGGACACGATTTTGGACTTCGCCCAGTTTGACAACGCATCGCTGACTGCGGGCGCACCGACCGCTCCCGTCCAAGCGTCAATGGATGAATCTGATGATACGGATTGGTCAATAGCGGACATTAACCCCTACATTCCAATCGGCGTGAGCTGCCTCACTGCAGCTGCACTGGCTGCTGCTATGGGCAATAAATCAAGCTCATCAACCACAACAGCCCCAACCGGGAGCAGCATTGACAGCTACAATGACAATGCGGGCGCCATACAAAATGCCGTCGTTACAGCCACAACGAACACCACCGATGACACTACGCCAACCTTTACTGGCAAATTAAACAGCATTCTCCAATCTGGAGAGACTCTCAAAATTTATCGAGACGATGGTACTGGCGTTAAAGAAATTGGCACAGCTTCTGTGGGCTTTTCTGGAAAAACATGGACTTACCAAGATAAAAACCTACTCAATGGCAAAACCTATGTATACACCGCCGCCGTGGTCAATGCCGACGGCGAATCCACCGCATCGGTGGGCTCCTTCACCCTCACCATCGATTCCAAGGCGCCGACAGCCACCACCACCATGGTCTCCTATGCGGACAATGTTGGCAGCATTACCAACACAGCCGCACTAAGCGGCACGACAACGGACGACACAAAACCGGTCATTACCGGCACGTTCAAAGACCTCGACAACACCGATGTAATTAATGTTTACCGCGATGGCACTTTGGTCGGTACAGCCACCGTGAAAGCCGATGGCAGCGGTCAATGGACATTCCAAGAAACCGAAACTTTGCTTGATGGAAAGACGTATTCATACACCAGTGCGGTGGTTGACCCCACTGGCAACTTGACCGCCTATTCAAGTGCACTGACACTCCTCATCGATACCACCAAACCCACTGGCACCGTCAATATCGTGAACTACAAGGATGACTTTGGCACCATCACCAGCACCACCTCTACCGCAAGTACATCCGATGACACCACACCTATGATTCAGGGCACCTACACCACTTTAGCCACTGGCGAATTCATCAATGTTTATCGCGATGGCGTGCTGTTGGGCAAGGCGGTGATTGGCGCGTCCAACGCGTGGTCTTACCAAGATACGGGCTTGGTCGATGGAAAGTCTTACATTTACACGACGGCGATTTCGGACGCTGTGGGCAACCTCTCCACGACTTCTTCTGGATTTAGTTTAAAAATTTATAAAACCGCTCCAGCAGGCACTGAAAGTATCACCTTTTTTGTGTATAACGTAGAGACCAGCACCAGCACGACTTCAACTGATTCGATCACAAACGACCCCACCCCCATGTTCAATGGCACGACTTCGGCGCATGACACAGGCGACCACATGAATATTTATCGAGACGGTACGTTGGTGGGAACCGCCACCATCGCGACCAACGGCACATGGTCATTTCAAGAAGCTACGCTGGCCAATGGCGACTATACATACACGGCCGCCATTTCAGATGCAGCAGGCAATATTTCAGCCAAGTCGGCTGAATTTGAACTGACAATCAACACCGCTCTCACGGCTAAGTTAGCCAGCTTGTTTAGCTCCTACACAACAAATAGTGATGCGACTACCCTCACCAATTTAATTGATGATATGGCTATGCTGCACACCAGTAACATTGTCTTTTGATTTAAATTGCTTCACGCAGCACCTTAAAGTTGGCGCCCATAAAGCGCCAACTTTTTTAATGTGTGATTCACTTGCAATAATTTAAAACACCAATCATCACCAAACGACTCCATCATGCGCTCTCATCACGACAAATTCTGCTTTCACGTATAATAGCGACCATTAGCTTTGTTTTCGCTTTTACCCCTTTGTCACACTCGTCGTTTATCCCAAGAGGCCCACATGAGCACCGCAACTCAAGAATTCATCCAAAAAACCATTACCGACCACCCGATTGTGCTGTTTATGAAGGGCTCGGCTCAATTTCCGCAATGCGGCTTCTCTGGCAAAGCAATTCAATTGCTCAAAGCCTGCGGCGCGACCAAAGTCGCGACCATCAATGTGCTGGAAGACGACGCCATTCGTCAGGGTATCAAGGATTTTTCTCAATGGCCCACCATTCCACAGCTGTACATCCAAGGCGAATTCATCGGCGGCTCTGACATCATGAATGAAATGTTTGAATCTGGTGAGTTGCAAACCTTGGTGACCAAAGCCACTCAGGCCACTACTTAATGCGTGTCTCTGCACTGCTACGTTTCATTTTGCTCGCTGCAATTTGGGGCGCGTCATTTTTGTTCATGCGCATTCTTGCACCTGAAATTGGCGGTGTGTGGACGGCGCAATCGCGCTTGAGCATCGGCGCTCTGGCCTTGCTCGCGTTTGTTTGGTTGCGCCAGATTCCGCTTGAGCTACATCATTGGCGGCATTATTTGGTCTCGGGCGTGCTCAACTGCGCCGTGCCATTCACCATGTTTGGTATCGCGGGACACATTTTGCCTGCGGGTTACTCGGCGGTACTCAATTCCACCGTGCCGCTGTGGACTACCGTGCTGGGTGCGCTAATGTTGGGTGATCGCATCACGCCACAGCGAATGCTGGCATTGGCGTTGGGCGTCATTGGCGTGGCAGTCGTCGCCAGTCCTAGGGCATCCGCACCCATGAGCCATTTGTTTTTCGGCGGTGTCGCCGCGTGTTTGCTGGCCACCGCATGCTACGGTTTGAATTTAAATTACCTTAAAAAATACGCCACGGGGCTCAATGCCCAAGCCAACGCGACCCTATCGCAAGCCTTCGGCGCGTTGATTCTGTTGCCCATCGGACTATGGCAAGGGATTCCGACGCATTTGAGCACCCCTGCCCTGTGGAGCGGATTGGCGCTCGGCGTGCTGTGCTCAGGTTTCGCGTTTTTGCTGTTTTATCGATTGCTCGATGAGTTGGGCGCCATTATGGCCAGTAGCGTGACCTTTTTCATCCCGTTGTTTGGTATTTTGTGGGGCGCGGTGTTCTTGCACGAGCGCTTGGGTTGGAACGTGTTTGTTGGCTGCGTGCTGATTATCGGCGGCGCGGTTTTACTCTACCGCAGCAACATCAAAAAGGTCGCCGCATGAGTGCAATTCACAACCAAACACCCCTTAAATTCATCATCGCCATCACGGGCGCGACGGGTGCGATTTACGGTGTGCGCTTGTTACAAGTGCTGCGCGACTTGCCACAGATTCAAACCCATTTAATCGTCTCTGATGCCGGTTGGCTCACCATTGCGCACGAGCTGGACATGAGCAAAGACGATATACGCGCACTGGCTGATGTGAACCATGCGTGCAACAATATTGGCGCTTCCATCGCCAGTGGTTCATTTTTGTGCGATGGCATGATCGTCGCACCCTGCTCGATGAAAACCCTGTCTTCGATTGCCCATGGCTTTAGTGACAACCTCATCAGTCGCGCAGCCGATGTGATGCTCAAGGAACGTCGTCGCCTGACGCTGATGGTGCGCGAGACGCCCTTATCCACCATCCATTTGAACAACATGCTGGCGGTCACTCAGGCTGGCGGCGTGATTTTTCCACCCGTGCCTGCGCTGTATCACAAACCCGTTACCATCGACGACATTGTGAATCAGACCGTCACACGCGTGCTCGATCAACATGGCATTCACATTGATTTGGCACAGCGCTGGCAAACCCCTTAATCGAATGATTGTTGATGATGCTCTCGACTGAACTCTCTGCCCAAAAGTTAGATTTGTCTTTGCCTGAAGTGATTGAACGCCTGCCCCAAATGGCGACCCCAGTCTCCGATAGTGCGCTCGATGATTACCTCAATGCACTGTATCGCCTCGGCCGCCTGCGCCACATCCCCAACATCAGCCCACAAAACGTCGAACATCTGCAAACACTGCTGCGCGAGCGTCGTCCGCAAAGCCTTTTAGAAATTGGTTGCGCCAACGGCTATTCGAGTCTGCGACTGTGGCAAGCGGCGCGTGAGTGGTCGGCACAGCTGGTGACCATGGACATTTCACACCCGACCTACTTGGAGGCGCAACATCATTTCCAACAATGCCAAGCCGACATTGAGCTGCATTTTGGCAATGCTTTGCAAGTCTTGCCCACGCTGACGGGGCAGTTTGACTTCATCTTGATTGATGCGCAAAAAATCCACACCCTTGATTTTTTTATACGCGCTCGCAAATTGGCTGCGCCACAGGCTCTGATTGTCATCGATGATGTGGTGAAATTCAAAGACAAAATGACCAATTTTTATGATTATCTGCATCAGCAGGGCATCGCCTACGACATCGTGCAGCTGCCCGATGATGACGATGGCGTGATGTTAATCCACAGCAGCTAAACCCCAAACCAGACGCAAAATCCAGCTCAGATACGGTACAATTGCGAGCTATGATTGATTTTGTTTGACCCCTTACCGATTAGGCGGAGCTTCCCATGTCTTTAACCCTTACCGATGTGCAAAAAATCGCGCGCTTGTCACAATTGAACTTGAGTGACGAGGAACAAACGCAGACCCTCACTCAGCTGAACACCATTTTTGGTCTCATCGACCAAATGAGTGCGGTGGACACCTCGGGTGTTGAACCCTTGATGCACCCGATTGCGATGATTGCGGACATCTCTCAACGCTTGCGCACCGATGCGGTGACCGAATCGAATCAACGTGAAGCCAATATGGCCAATGCGCCGCAAGCCGACCAAGGTTATTTCTTGGTCCCCAAAGTGATTGAATAACCCTCATCGCGTCTGCCCCCATTGAACCCACCCCCAAGCACGCACACCAAGGTCACCCATGTTACACACTTTATCTATGCGCCAACTGCGCGAACAACTGGATCAAAAAGCCATTTCAGCGACCGAATTGGCGCAGCATTTTTTAGACCGCAGCGAGCAATACGCCCATCTAAATGCCTTCATCCGCACCGATGCACAGGCCACATTGGCTCAGGCCAAACTCGCTGACGCCGCCATTGCAACGGGTCAATCGCACGCCCTCACAGGCATTCCGATTGCGCACAAGGATGTGTTCGTCACCACCGATTTTGCCACCACTGCGGGTTCGAAAATTCTGGCGCAGTACATCAGCCCATTCGACGCCACCGTGGTTGCGCGGCTTAAATCCGCAGGCGCGGTCACTTTGGGCAAGCTCAATATGGATGAGTTTGCCATGGGCTCATCGAACGAGCATTCGCACTACGGCGCGGTCAAAAACCCTTGGAACACCGACTGCGTGCCCGGTGGCTCTTCGGGCGGCTCGGCGTGCGCGGTTGCGGCAGGCTTGGCCGTTGCGGCCACCGGCACAGACACGGGCGGCTCGATTCGCCAACCCGCCTCGTTCACAGGCATCACGGGCATCAAGCCCACTTATGGTCGCGTGTCGCGCTACGGCATGATTGCCTATGCGTCATCCTTGGATCAAGCGGGTCCCATGGCGCGCTCGGCCGAGGACTGCGCGCTAATGCTCAACGCCATGCATGGCTTTGACGAGCGTGATTCAAGTTCGATTGAGCGCGAGAACGAGGACTTCACTCGATTGTTGAACCAACCATTTGCTGCGTCTGCCACCGAATCCAAGCCGCTGCAAGGTCTGCGCATTGGCGTACCGAGTGAATTTTATGGCGCGGGCTTGGATGCCGAGGTCAAACAAACCACTCTGGACGCCATCGCGCAATTCGAGCAGCTCGGCGCCACGGTCATCGAGGTGCATTTGCCGAACACCGAATTATCCATCCCGACCTATTACGTCATTGCGCCAGCGGAAGCGTCGAGCAATTTGTCACGCTTTGATGGTGTGCGCTACGGTCATCGCGCTGAACAGTACACCGACTTAGAAGACATGTACCGCAAAACTCGCTCTGAGGGCTTTGGTTGGGAGGTCAAACGCCGCATCATGGTCGGCACTTATGTGCTCTCGCACGGATATTACGATGCGTATTATTTGCAAGCGCAACGCCTGCGCCGCATGATTGCACAGGATTACCAAAACGCTTTGAATCAATGCGACGTGATTATGGGGCCAGTCGCGCCCACGCCCGCATGGAAATTAGGTGAAAAATCAAGCGACCCCGTACAAATGTATTTGGCCGACATTTACACGCTGTCGCTGAATTTGGCAGGCTTGCCCGGTATGAGTGTGCCGTGCGGATTCTCCGCAGATGCACGCCCCATCGGTCTGCAAATCATTGGCAATTATTTCGATGAAGCACGCCTGCTGCAAGTGGCGCACGCCTATCAAAGCGTCACCGACTGGCACACCCGCCGACCCGAGGAGTTCTGATGAAATCCAATCAACGCTTGACCGCCGTTTTGCTCGCAGCCTGCGTGCTCGGATTGAGCGCCTGCGCAGTGGGCGGTGGTTCAGCTGGCAGCAGCAAAACCGTCACCCTCAATGGCGCGTGCGAGCAGCGCGAAGATGACGGCTACTACGATAATATTTCCATCAATGTGGTCGACAACACCGTTCAAAGTTTGGACTGGATTGCCAATCCACGCCAAGGCAAATGCCAATTTAAACTTGAAGATTTCAAACAAGTTGCGACTCAGCCGCAACCCGATTTGCAATCGCTACGCGACAAGCGTTGCCACATCTATGTCTGGCAAGACACGCGTTTTGTCACCGTAGCAACCAACAACAATTGCCAATCGATCTGCTCGGCGAGCAAAAACATTCTGCCCGTATTGCTCGACCAGAGTACCGGCTCGTGCAGCAAAGCCAGCCGATAGCATTCGAATTCAGAGCCATGCAGTACAGTAAGAAACAAACAAGTTAATAGCAGCAGCATCACCGTCACACCCTATCCAAAGGATTAAACATGAGTTGGGAAGTCGTAATCGGGTTAGAAACCCACGCACAGTTGTCCACTGTGTCCAAAATTTTTTCTGGCGCGCCGACCGAATATGGCGCTGAGCCGAACACCCAGTCTTGCCCCGTTGATTTGGCATTGCCCGGTGTCTTGCCCGTATTGAA
>CAZDLD010000020.1:0-11525 GCA_964506355.1 uncultured Hydromonas sp. | reverse complement strand
ACCTTTGGTCTGGCCATCGACGCGCACATCGCGCCCGTGAGTGTGTTTGCGCGTAAAAACTACTTCTACCCCGACCTGCCCAAAGGCTATCAAATCAGCCAATTCGAGCTGCCTGTGGTCGTTGGCGGCACACTGTCATTCAACGTTGGCGAAGGCGACAAGATGTACCGCAAAACGGTACAGCTGACCCGCGCCCACCTCGAAGAAGACGCAGGCAAATCTGTGCATGAGTTGTTCGACAACGAGAGCGGCATTGACTTGAACCGAGCGGGCACACCACTGCTCGAAATCGTCACCGAACCCGTGATGTACAGCGCCGCCGAAGCAGTTGCCTATGCCAAAACCCTGCACACCTTGGTGGTGTGGCTCGGTGTGTGTGACGGCAATATGCAAGAAGGCTCATTCCGCTGCGACGCCAACGTATCCGTGCGCCGCGTCGGTGAAACCGACCTGGGCACACGCCGCGAAATCAAGAACCTCAATTCATTCAAATTCCTCGAAGACGCGATTAACTACGAAATCAACGAGCAAATTCGCATCATCGAAGACGGCGGTACGATTCAACAAGCCACGGTGTTGTTCGACCCCAATTCAGGTCAAACCCGCGTGATGCGCACCAAGGAAGACGCGCACGACTACCGCTATTTCCCCGATCCGGATTTATTGCCTTTGGTGATTTCCGACGAGTGGAAAGAACGCGTGCGCACCACCATGCCCGAGCTGCCTGTCGCGCTGCAAGCCCGCTTTGCCGAACAATACGGCCTGTCCCAATACGACGCCGAGCAAGTATCCATGAGCAAAGCGCACGCCGAATACTTTGAAACAACTTTAAATTACTTGCATCCACTTACAGAAAAACTTTGGCGCAGTCGGACATCACCTAATCCATCAGACTTTGAGCAGGATTTATTGCAAAAATTGCAACTTGAAAACAATAAAATGACGGCGAATTGGATGATGAGCGACATAGCGGCTTCTTTGAATAAAGAAAATTTAGAGTTATCGTCATGCCCAGTATCTTCAATTAGATTGGCGCAACTCATAAATAAAATCCAAGACAATACCCTATCGAACAAACTCGCCAAAGAAGTATTCGGCGCGGTTTGGGCAGGTGAGCAGTTGGATAAAGGCGACGCACAAATCGACGCCATCATCGAGGCGCGCGGACTGAAGCAAGTCTCTGATTCAGGCGCCATCGAAGCCATCGTCGATGAGGTCATGAGCGCACATTCGGGCGTGGTTGAAGAATACCGTGCAGGTAAAGAAAAAAGCTTTGGCTTTTTGGTCGGACAAATCATGCGAGCCTCCAAAGGCAAAGCCAACCCTGCTCAAGTCAATGATATTTTGCTCGCCAAATTAAACGGCTAATCCTCAAGCACCGGCGGTGCAGGACTAAATTCAGTCCGTTGTCGTAAAACTTATTAAGCGAAAGACACAAGGAATCATTATGGCGTTTTTCTCAGTCAAAAAATGGTTGGGCCAGCATCTGGCAAATTACCTGTCGCAGCAACGTCACGGCACGCCGTCGATAGCGCTGTGTCAACCCGACTCTTTGGGCACAACACTGCGCAAAGGCGATGTGCTGTTGGTAGAAGGCAATACCCGCTTTAGTTTGGCCATACAGTACCTGACTCAGTCGAATTGGTCGCACTCTGCACTGTGCATCAAAGATCCTGCACTGTGCGCGCCTGATGAACCGTGCCTGATTGAAGCGGACATCATCGAGGGCGTGCGTCTGCTCACTTTAGAGCGATACACACTGATTCCCACCCGCATCTGCCGCCCCATGGGTTTGACCGATGCGGAAATCGATGCGGTGATAGAGACCACGCGAGCGCAACTGGGGCATCTATACGATTTACAAAAAGTCAGCGATTTGGTGCGCTACCTCATGCCCAAACCACCTGTACCCGAATCATGGCGTCGACGCATGATTGCATTTGGCAGCGGTGATCCGACCCGTGCTATTTGCTCGACTTTAATTGCCGAGGCCTTCGCAACGGTGCACTACCCAATTTTGCCATTGATTAAAGCCGAGCAAAAAAACCAATTCGCGCGCAACTATCAAGAGTGGCAACGCATCCGCAAACACAGCCTTTACACACCACGCGATTTTGATATTTCTCCCTACTTTCAAATCATCAAACCGTCCGAACCAATTTAACTCATTTGTATATATACATTTGAGTGCGCGACGAGGTCGTTTCAAAAAAATACTTGCCTTTATTTTCTTCGCACAAAGTCAAAAGAGCGATATATGTGCTTGATTTATATGAACTAATCAGCTCATCGAGTGACACATGAATTTCAAGTTAAAGCAAACGCGCCCCTCGGATTTTAGGTATGATGGTAACTATTGGTTTCACCATATTTCATTCAAAATTATTGTGGGTGTGCTTCGCTGAGTACGTATTTCGAATTATTCGCACAGCCACTACGCACACACCCACACAGCAAGGAGCTTCACCGTGAACTTAGACAGCATCGCCCAATTGACCAAACCCGCAGAGCAGGATATTTGCCGTGAGGTTTTGATTGAAAAATACGCCAAGGGCGATGAATCAACGGTTGAGCAAGTCCGCCATCGTGTGGCGACTGCACTCGCTGATTGCGAAAAAGAAGCTGACCGCGCAGAGCTGGCCGACCATTTTTACAAAGCCCTCGAAGGCGGTTTCATTCCAGGTGGGCGCATCAATTCGGCTGCGGGCACGGATTTGCAAGCCACTTTGATCAACTGTTTTGTACAACCCGTGGGTGACTCAGTGTCTGAAGTGGGCGACGATGGCAAACCTGGAATTTACTACGCATTGCTGCAAGCCGCTGAAACCATGCGTCGCGGCGGCGGTGTGGGCTACAACTTCTCTAAAATCCGTCCAAAGGGCGCACGCGTTAAAGGCACCAGCTCACTGGCCTCAGGCCCTGTGTCGTATATGCGCGTGTTTGACCGCTCGTGCGAGACGGTCGAATCAGCGGGCGCACGTCGTGGTGCTCAGATGGGTGTGCTCGATTGCGACCACCCCGATATCGAGGATTTTATCCACGCCAAAGATTCTGGCGATTTGCGTAACTTCAACATCTCAGTGGGCGTATCAGACGCCTTCATGCAAGCGGTTCAGGACAACGCCGATTGGGAATTGGTGCACGAGAAAGAGCCTGATGCCAGTGTGTTCCAAGGTTATTACCAACGCAACGACGGCAAATGGGTCTATCGCAAAATTCAAGCGCGTGATTTGTGGCGCCAGATTATGGAATCCACTTATGACCACGCTGAGCCAGGCGTGTTGTTCATGAGCAAAATCAACAGCGACAACAACCTGTCGTATTGCGAAGTCATCGAATCAACCAACCCGTGTGGAGAACAACCTTTGCCTGACTACGGCTGTTGTGATTTGGGCTCGATTAACCTGTGTAAATTTGTGCAAGATGCGTTCGGCGATGCGCCGAGCTTTAACTTTGAAGCGTTTTCCACCGTGACCGCATTGTCCATCCGCATGTTGGACAATGTCTTGGACTTAACCGTTTGGCCGTTACAAGAACAACAGCGCGAAGCTCAAAACAAACGCCGTGTTGGTCTGGGCTTCACTGGTTTAGGCGATGCGCTCATCATGCTCAAACTCAAATACAACTCGGACGAAGGTCGTGCAATGGCCTCTAAAATCACCGAAGCTATGCGCGATGCTGCGTACAACGCTTCTGTGAATTTGGCGATTGAAAAGGGCCCGTTCCCATTGTTCGACGCGGACAAATATTTGGCTGAGCCGCACTGCGCCAGCCGTTTGCCCGAAGACATCAAAGCACGCATCCGCATCCACGGCATTCGCAACTCGCATCTGTTGAGTATTGCGCCCACAGGCACGATTTCATTGGCTTTTGCGGACAACGCATCCAATGGGATTGAACCGCCATTCAGCTGGTTCTATACTCGCAAAAAACGCATGCCCGACGGCTCGCACAAAGAATATTTGGTCGAAGACCACGCCTACCGCATGTACCGCATGCTCGGTCACGACGTGGGCAATCTGCCTGATTACTTCGTCTCAGCCTTGGACATGAGCGCAAATGACCATATGTTGATGTGTACTGCGGTCGGTCCTTTTGTGGATACTGCGATTTCAAAAACTGTTAACGTCCCTGTTGATTACCCATTCGCCGAGTTCGAAAATCTCTATATGGCGGCTTGGAAAGCCGGTTTGAAAGGCATCACCACCTATCGCCCGAACTCTGTGCTTGGCTCGGTGTTGTCGGTTGAGCCGTCTAAAGAAACCCCGCAAGATTTGTCGGGCACGTCCGAGAACGATACAGAACGCCGCATCAGCCTGAAAACCGCACCTACTCCAGCGCTGGCAAGCTTGAAATACCCAAGCCGTCCTAAGCTCAAAGGCGGCAACCCATCTTGGACCTACATGGTCGAGCATGGCGATACTGATTTTGCGGTGTTCATCGGTCATCTGGCCAACGAGGTGCACCCGTTCGAATGCTGGGTCAATGGCAGTCACCCACGCGGTTTGGGTGCTGTGGCCAAAACTTTATCGATGGACATGCGTTGCCAAGACACCGCATGGTTGGCAATGAAACTCGAATCTTTGGCCAAGACCCCCGGCGAGCAACATTACAGCGTCGAGTTGGACGACAACAGCATCGCCACTGCGAGCAGCGCAGGTTCAATTTTAGCAAAAGTTCTGCGTCACCGCATCGGTGACATCCCGACACCTGAAGTCGCAGAACCAACGCCCGTGCTCGATGCCATGTTCGCACGCAAAGAACCTAAGTCTGGGCCCGATGGCACCATCAGCTGGTCAGTCGATGTCATCAATCCACAAACTGGCGATGACTTTGTGCTGTTCATCAAAGAATTGATATTGCCCAATGGCACACGCCGTCCGTACTCAATGTGGTTGGCTGGCACGTATCCGCGTGAGCTGGATGGTCTGTGCAAAATGCTCTCGCATGATATGCGCGTGATTGATCCGGCGTGGATTGGCATGAAGCTGCGTAAATTGTTGAACTACGCAGAACCGCAAGGCGACTTTTTTGCACGCTTGCCCAACAGTGAAAAATCACAAAGTTGGCCATCAACGGTGGCGTATTTAGCGCGCTTGGCCATCCATCGCTATGCAATGCTGGGTATCCTCACGGATGAAGGCTATCCAGTAGAGAACATGGGGGTGATGTTGCCCGAACAGGGTGATTTGTTCATCGAAGAAACCACGACTGCCATTGCTCCACTCGCAGGTAAACTGTGCCCAGAATGTGCCAGCCATGCAGTAATCAAGAAAGATGGCTGCGAGTTCTGCACAGCCTGTGGCCACGTTGGTTCTTGTGGGTAAAATTTATTCCCATCATCCTCTATTTGAGCAAATATGAGCAATATTATCCACGGGCGGGTTAATTTCAATCCATCGCTATTAACGACACAAGACAAGCCTTCTATACGAATTGCTGTACCAGCTTATCAGAATAATATTTGTAGCGAATTGTTCAGTAGTGTGTTTCAAATGCAGAAAGTATTGAATCAAAAAGGTATAGTGTGCTCTTTGGTTACCTTAGATTATGCAGATATTGTTGTATCACGCAACGCGCTCCTGACTGATTTTTATTTTAATAGACCAACCTACACACATTTGTTGTTTTTAGATGCCGATATGGGTTTTAGACCTGATCTCATTACAGATATGCTGGAGTTAAATGTTCCTGTAGTCGGATGTGTGTCTCCTCGCAGAAGTATAGATTTATCAAAAATTCATCGCGCCAGCAATCTACCCTTTGAGGAAGCCAAAGCAAGATCACTCAGTTTCATAGTCAATTCAAAAAAGCCAACCAATCGACGCGGCAAATTCATTCAAGTCAACTCCTGCGGCACTGGCATTTTTATGATTTCGCGCTCTGCAATTGACACTTTATTGGCATGCTGCTCCAACATCAAACATGATCCGAATTTGGTATCTCTTCCCGTGTTGAAAAAGGCAGAGCACTACCTATCCCCATTTAACAAAATAGTCACCCGTGATAATGTTGAATTATCTGAAGATTACTCGTTTTGCCACCGCTGGGTTCATGAGTGTAAAGGCGAAATTTGGGCGTCTTATGACCACACCATCCAGCATGTCGGGCGCATGACTTATGAAGGCAAATTCAGCGATTTATCCGATTAATTCACTTGTCTGGTCAATGTCGGCTGCTGTGCGCGTCCTCGCGAATGATTCTAATCATTTCTTCATCCGCCATTCGATAGGCATTTTTGACCATTTCTAACAACTGCTTGGCTTCATCGGTTTCGGGGTCTGGAAATGCGGTTTGATACGCGCACTGCAGTGTCAATCCACGCTCGGGATGCTCTGAGATTTGATAAGTCAATCGACCTTGCGGCGCGCGCTCGTTGGCCACTGTCGTGAATTGAACTTGATGTGACGGCGTTAACACGACTTGGTCATAAATCTCATGTTCTCCAAAGTACAAAACCCGCTGAAAAGTGCATTCATCGACTTGCCGCACATTGGCTTCATCCAAACCCACCGTAAAACGCACTGGCTCCATCACACGCAACAAAAGCCCCGTCCACAGCTGTCCAGAAGTTAACAGTTGGGCTTGACCGGGGTTCACATCAATGACATAGCTCAGTTCCAGCATAAAATTCCTTGGTTTAGTGTGATGGGTGTAAAATTTTCGGACAGCTTTACAAAACTTTACACGGCGCACACAATTAATAAACTTTGAAGGTTCATTATACTACCACGCTCCTCAAGTCATGCGCATCAACGCAAACACGTGTGTAGCGATTGTCCAACCACTCAAGGAGAAACCCATGAAACGCACATTATTGATTGCCACAGCTGTTGCCAGCAGCACCGTCCTCGCCGCTTGCGGCTCTATGGGCGAAGGCCGCTACGGTGACAAACAACAACGCCAAGCCATGCATCAAGCGGCCATCGCTGCGTGTGAAGGCAAAGCCGAAGGCGACAAAGTCACGCTCAAAGGCATGCACGGCGATATGGCTGCCCTGTGCATGAAGTCACCCAAGCACGACGATGGCAAATTGCACGCCATGCCAGAGCAAATGATGGCCATGTTCAAAGCCGCGAAAGAGGCCTGTATTGGCAAAGCTGAAGGCGATGCAGTGCAATTCAAAGGCAAAGACAACCAACCCATAGACGCCACCTGCAAAAAACATGATGACGAACTGTTTGCCCACCCCAATCACCACGGTATGGGTCAACATGACCGCATGATGGAGCCTCCTGTAAATCAACCCAAACCATAAGTTTGATTATCACGTAAAAAAACCCCGAACAGCGTTCGGGGTTTTTGTATGTCATGCTTTGCGCAGTGCTGCTGATTATTGGCTGTCTGCGGGTGGCGGTGAATAGCGGTAGCCCATGCCATACACCGATTGCACCACGTCCACGTCGGGTAATGCCAAGGCGATTTTCTTACGCAGATTCTTGATGTGACTGTCCACAGCGCGGTCGAACACGTCCAAGTTGTCGTGATACGCCTGCGCAATCAATTGATCGCGTGAGAACACGCGCTCAGGCTGAGCCAGCAAGGTATTGAACAATCGCAATTCTGTTGGGGTTAAATCCAATTTTTGATCGCCATAACGGATCACCTGCGCGGCAGGGTCAAACACAAATGCCGCTACCTCGGTGGTGTTGCCGACACGACGACGCAGCAGTGCTTTGACCCGAGCCACCATTTCTTTGGGGCTAAACGGTTTGCACAGATAATCATCGGCGCCGTTATCGAAGCCAATCAATCGATCCATTTCTTCTACCTTGGCAGTAATCATCATAATCGGCACATCTGAAAACTCACGAATCTCGCGGCACAACGCAACGCCATCACGCCCCTGTTTGTCGGGTATCATCACATCCAACAACACGATGTCGGGTTTTTGAATTTTCACCGCCTCGATGACCGCATCGCCCTTATCGTGCCAGTGCACCAAGTAGCCTGCATTTTGTAAGTAGGCTTGCTGTACTTGCGCAATCATGACTTCATCTTCCACTAATAAAATCTGGCTTTTGCTTTCAACTTCTTCCATCTGCCTACTCCTCGTCGTTTATTCCGTTGATTATTGTTTAATACTCTAAACATCAATGTGGGGATTTTTTACCCAAATTCAAGTTCAGCTTGGGTTTTTTCGGTGTGGGCGCAGCGCTGCTCACCTGAACAATCGGCAACTCAAATACCACCTTCAAACCACCCAACTGTGATGGCTCAGCTTTGATGCTGCCGCCATGCGCAAGAATAATGCCTTGACTGATGGCCAGCCCCAAGCCCGAACCACCCGTGGCACGATTGCGTGAGCCATCCACTCGATAAAACCGCTCAAACAAATGTGGCAAACTGGCGCTGGGCACGCTCGGCGCGCTGTCTTGAACGCTGATTTGAACACTGTTGGCGAATTTGACCGCGCTCACCACCACCTGCCCTGGGGCATCGGTGTAGCGCATCGAATTGACCAGTATGTTGCGCATCACCTGTTGGATTCTCTGCTCATCAGCCTCAATGGTCAGCGGCTCAGGCAACAGGTTCAACGACAATTGCAAATTGGCTTTTTCAAATGCGGGTTTATGACTATCAACCATCTCGGCCAGCCATTGGTTGACCTGTATGGGTTCTAATTTCAAATCCCACTGCCCTGCTGCGCTTTTCGCCATGAGTTGCAAGTCGTCCACCAAAAGGGTTAAATCTTCGATGCATTTGATGCTGCGCTGCCACTCTTCATCCGTATTCGGGACAATACCGTCGCGCATGGCTTCTGATCGCATTCTAAGCACCGTCAGCGGCGTGCGCAGCTCGTGTGAAGTGTCTGCCACCCATTGGCGTCGCGCGCTCTCCTGCGCTTCCAATTGTGCGGTCATTCGGTTAAAGTGCGCAGCGATGTCACCGATTTCATGCCCCTGTTGATCATTCAGTCGGGTGCTCAAATGCCCTGCGGCCACAGCGCGGAAACCCGTTTGCAAGTCCGCGATTGGTCGCCTGAAATGCATGGACAAACCCCACGCAATCAAAGCGGATAACGCCGCGGCAACCGCCAACATAAGTAAGGAGCCTTTGAACTGATCTTCAACAAAAGTGCGTGCCAGTGCGTCATACGCCAGACCATCACGATTGATGAGCCAGTAGGCGATGATTTGCCGTTGCTCGTTGCGTATCGGTTCGAACTTGGCGCGTTGCGCATCCACAGGCTCACCCGCGATGAACATTCCACGCGCATCCAGCAGCGCCACGCCGCGCGCGTATGCGGGCAGTGCGTCATCTGGCTTGGCTTCGTTATCGGCTCGATTTTGCAGCATGATGCTGACCGATGATGCAATCGCTTTGTCCTCACGAACCACAGCTTCACTGACCCGCTGATTCGGTCCGGGTGGCGGGGGCGGCAGCGTGTCGTTGGCACGGGCTTTTGCAAATTGTTCACGCCGCACCGCTTCTATCGACGTCAACAGCTCATTCCATGCACCTGTTTTGCGCATGAGTTCCAAATTGCCTTGCTGAGCATACATGTGGGTCAACACCGCCTCCACTTTACCCAGTCGTCGCAATTTTGCGTTGGTCACGTATTCGTCAAACCCTTGGCGCACCTCATGTTGCATGATACCTGCAGTCAGCAGAACCAGCACCACGCCGATGGAGAAAAATGCCAAAAAGAATTTTTTCTGTAGAGAAAATTGCATGTGCGTCAATACGATATTTGAATGATGTATGTCGAAAACCAATGTGTCATACAATGGATAACAGGTAGATACAAAACCGCTCATAGACAGACGAGCATCCACGGGTTGCAATGATTGTATGCTGAAAAATAGCATAAACCGTGGAGAGGACCTCCACGGTTTATGCGTTTGAACCAATGACTGAGTTGGAGCTGTTATACCAACACGCGCTCGATGCCGCCATTGTTTGCGGTGTGTACGTAGTCGGCCATCCAATTCTCGCCCAATATATGTTTGGCCATTTCCACCACGATATAATCGGGCTCAGCCTCAATGTCGTTGCGGTATCGGTTCAGACCTTGCAAACACGCAGGGCATGACGTGAGCACCTTCACTTCGCCCTCAAAGCCATCGGCACGTATCGCGTCAGCGCCCTGACGCATTTCCTGCTCTTTACGAAAACGCACTTGTGTCGCAATGTCAGGTCGGCTGATGGCGAATGTCCCCGACTCTCCACAGCAACGGTCATTCAACTCAATGTCCACCGCCATCAACTCATTGACCACTTTAAGCGGATTGTGGGTTTTCATCGGGCTGTGGCACGGATCATGGTACATATAGCGCACGCCCTGCGTGCCATCGAGTTTGATGCCTTTTTCCAGCAAGTATTCATGGATGTCCAACAAGCGCGCATTGGGAAAAATTTGATCGAACTGATATTTCTGCAGCTGATCCATACACGTCCCACACGACACGATGACTGTGCTGATGTCCAAATAATTCAAGGTGTTGGCCATGCGGTGGAACAACACACGGTTGTCCATGATGATTTTCTGGCCCTTGTCTTCCTCGCCTGCCGAGGTTTGTGGATAGCCGCAGCACAGGTAACCTGGCGGCAAGACCGTTTGCACCCCCGCATGGTAGAGCATGGCCTGAGTGGCCAAGCCCACTTGAGAGAACAAGCGCTCAGAGCCACAGCCAGGGAAGTAGAACACCGCTTCGGTCTCGGCGGTCGTGGTCGCTGGGTTGCGTATGATGGGCACAAACTTCGAGTCCTCAACATCCAATAATGCTCGAGCAGTTTTTTTAGGCAGATTGCCCGGCATCGGTTTGTTGATGAAGTGAATCACTTGCTCACGTATCGGTGCGCGACCAATCGTCGGCGCTGGCGCGGTGGTTTGCGCACGCGTGATGCGCAGGGTCTTGGCGAAGTTATGCGCCCAGTTCTGCGCCTTGCCACCCCATTCAAGCACCACTTTTTTGTACATGCGTATCGATGATGGATCGCGCATATTCAAATAGGTCATGGCTAACTTCGTGCCCATATTGGGCGTTTTTTTGTCCATTTTGCGCAGTAAATTGCGCATCGCGATGGTCACGTCACCAAAGTCAATGTTCACAGGGCAAGGTTTTTCACAGCGGTGACACACTGTGCAGTGATCGGCCACATCTTCAAACTCGGCCCAGTGCGCAATCGAAATCCCGCGACGCGTTTGTTCCTCGTACAAGAAGGCCTCAATCAACAACGAGGTGGCGAGGATTTTGTTGCGTGGTGAATACAATAAATTGGCCACGGGCACATGGGTGGTGCACACGGGTTTGCATTTGCCACAGCGCAGGCAGTCTTTGACACTCGCGGCAATCGCGCCGATGTCAGACTGTTGCATGATCAATGATTCAACGCCCATCAGCCCAAACGACGGCGTGTAGGCATTGCGCAAATCGCCGCCGTGCATCAGCTTGCCACGGTTAAAGTGTCCGTCCGGATCAATTCTGTCTTTGTAGGCTCTGAACGGCGCGAGTTCGGCGTCTGTCAAAAACTCCAGCTTGGTGATGCCAATGCCATGCTCGCCCGAAATCACCCCATCC
>CAZDLD010000019.1:19059-20909 GCA_964506355.1 uncultured Hydromonas sp. | reverse complement strand
GTTCTCGGTGCTGGATTTGCTCGACACGCACAACACCACGCACTCTGTCTCACTGAACAATGCCTTGCAACACATCCAAAACGCAGGTGTCGGCGTCGCAGTACTGCTCAACTGTCAAGAGCACAGCTCGCGACTGGTCGACCAATTCCAACGTTTGGCCACGCCTGAAAGCGCGCCTGAAAAAGCCGTGAGTGAGCTGCGCCTATACGGCATCGGCGCACAAATCCTCAAGGACGTCGGGGTCAAACGCATGAGCCTGCTCGGCAGCCCGCGCAGAATGCCATCGATGGGTGGGTTTGATTTGGAAGTGACGGGATTTACGCAGGTATAACGAGAAAGAGATTTAGAACAAGTACGCTCCCCTCTCCCGCCGCGCGGGAGAGGGGGTGGGGGAGAGGGAGTTGGTGCAACGAATGAGCGATTTAAATATTCAATATCATCCCTCTCCCCACCCCCTCCCCCACTTGGGGGAGGGGCTTAAAACCACATTCACCGAAGCAACCAATATCAGCAACAACGAAACAAATATTTAAAATTTTAAGGAGTTACACATGATTGAAGAATTCAAACCCGAAATCAACGGCACAGGCCTGCGCATCGGTATTGTCAAAGCACGCTTTAACGAAAACATTGGCGAAGGCCTGTTCAACGCCTGCGTGAAAGAACTCATGGACAACGGCGTGGCAGAAGAAGACATCCTGTTCATCACCGTACCAGGCGCGCTCGAAGTGCCACTGGCGCTGCAAATGCTGTGCCAGTCCGAAGAATTCGACGCGCTGATTGCGCTGGGCGCGGTCATTCGCGGCGAGACCTATCACTTTGATTTGGTCAGCAACGAATCAGGTGCCGGCATCACCAAGGTTGGTTTGGACCACAATATGCCGATTGCCAACGCGATTTTGACCTGTGAGAACGACGAGCAAGCGATTGCGCGCATGGTCGAAAAAGGCGCAGACGCTGCCCGCGTTGCCATCGAAATGGCCTGCTTGTACGAGTCGTTGGATGAATTTTTGTGCTTCACCGAAGTGGATGACGAAGACGCAGGCGACGCAGACGATGCCGAAGTTGAAGTAGAGGACAACAAATAATGAAAAGTGCCCGCAGACGTTCACGCGAATTGGTGGTGCAGGCGCTGTACCAATGGCTGGTGACTCAAGGCGATGTCGGCGCCGCGCAAGCCTACATCCGCGAGACCCCCGACTTTCACAAATCCGATGAAACGTATTTCAAAACCTTGTTCAACGGCGCGACCGAGCAGGCCGACGCACTGCGCGAGCTGCTCACGCCCTACATCGACCGCCCACTGGTGGAGCTGTCGCCGGTCGAGCACGGCATCCTGCTGGTGGCGGCATACGAGCTGCAAAACCAACTCGAAGTGCCGTACAAAGTGGTGATTAACGAAGCGGTGGAAATTGCCAAGAGCTTTGGCGGCACCGATGGCTTTAAATATGTGAATGGCGTGCTGGACAAACTGGCGGCGCAGGTGCGAGCGTTGGAGGTTGGGGCGCAAGTATAAAAATGTGGGCGCGATTGCTAAGTTTCGCGTCATCGCGTCACATGATCATTGTGAAACAACCATAAAAACCAAATGGACGAATTTTCCCTCATTGGCGCGTATTTCAAACGCGCCATTTTACCCTCAGCAGCCCCGCAGATTGATCTGTCGGTGGGCGATGACGCTGCGTTGTTTCGCGTGGCGCAGGGGCATCAGTGCGTGGTCTCGTCCGATATGCTGGTGCAAGGGCGGCATTTTTTTGCCGATGTATCGCCGCGCAGTTTGGGGCACAAGGCGCTTGCGGTGAATCTGTCGGATTTGGCGGCGATGGGCGCGCAGCCCATCGGTTTTACCC
>CAZDLD010000019.1:1490-19049 GCA_964506355.1 uncultured Hydromonas sp. | reverse complement strand
CCATTGGCTTGCCTTGTGTCGACGAAGCTTGGCTGGCGGCGTTCTCGGCGGGTTTGTTCGCGCTGGCAGACGCACACAACTGCCCACTCATCGGCGGCGACACCACGAAGTCGGAGCACACCGTCATCAACATCACGATTTTTGGACAAGTGCCAACGGGCAGCGCGGTGCTGCGCAGCGGTGCGCAGGTGGGCGATGATGTCTGGGTCACGGGGACTTTGGGGGATGCGGCGTATGCTTTGAGTCTGTTGCAGGCGCACATCAATTCATCGAACCCATCAAGCCCATCAATCATTGATAAGGATGTACACGCAAGCGATTTGATGGCGGTGCGTGCGCGGCTCGAGCAGCCGACCCCACGAGTGGCACTCGGCCGTGCTTTGCGCGAGTCGGGTTTGGTGCACAGTATGTTGGATGTGTCCGATGGCATGGCAGGGGATTTGCCGCACATTCTGCGCGCTTCGCAGGTGTCGGCGCAGATCGATTGCACCGCATTGCCTTTGTCGTCAACCTTGCGGCGTTTGCCCATCGAGCGCGCATGGCCGCTCGCACTCACAGGTGGAGATGATTATGAGTTGTGTTTGACCGCACCTGCCACCGAAGCCGCTCGTGCCACGCTCGCCGCTCTGGCCGAAAAACATGCAACCGCGCTCACACGAGTCGGTACAATAACGCCCATGAACCCCGCAGCACAGATACAATGGCTGTGTGACGAGTCGGCAGCTCAGCGCGCCGCCGTCAGCGCTCTGGCGCACACCTCGGGCTACAATCATTTTGCCCAGTCTGAAGCTGCACCCAGTTGTTAAATTAAAGGAATCGCGATGCAACAAACGAAATTTCAGTGGATGCTGATTCATCCCGCACACATCATTGCGCAGGGCGCAGGCTCGGGTCTGCTGCACCCCGCTTCGGGCACTTGGGGGACTTTGGTCGGGTGGTTGACGTTTGTGTTTTTGAATCAAGCATTTATCCAATGGACTTGGGCGTGGTGGGTGTTTTTGGCGGTCATTTTCCCCGTGGCGGTGTGGGCGTGTTCGGTGACGGGCAAGGATTTGGGCGAGCACGATGATTCATCCATCGTGATTGATGAGATATGGGCGATTTGGCTGGTGATGGCAATGCTCTCGCCGATGCATTTTAGTTTTTTGGAGCAGTCGATTGCCTTTGGCTTGTTCCGTTTGTTTGATATTTGGAAGCCTTACCCCATTCGTAGAATCGACGCGCATTGGCAAAGTGGCTTGGGCGTGATGCTCGACGATGTATTGGCCGCGGTGTACACCTTGTTGGCGTTTTCGATTGGTTTGTGGGCAATTCGCTTGTTTTGAGCGTTAATATTTAAATTTAACGGATGATGCGTTATGAATGCTGAATTGACCCTGCAAGTGTTGCGCTTGGCCGAGCAGCTGATCGCCTTGAATTGGCGGCGGCATTGGCTATCATTTGACCGAGTTGGCGGGTGCGTCCAGTTGGTTCTCGGGCGGCGTGTTGGCATACAACAATGGTGTCAAACAAGATGCGCTGGGCGTGAATGCGCAGGATTTAATCACCGACGGCGCGGTCAGCGAGACGGTGGTGACGCAGATGGCGCGTGGCGTATTTCGCCTGATGGACATCGATTGCTCGGTGGCGGTCAGTGGCGTTGCGGGGCCTGATGGCGGCACGGCGGACAAGCCTGTGGGCTGCGTGTGGTTGGCGTGGGCTTGGCGCGATGCGCTGGGCAACACGCAGGTGCGCAGCCAGCGTGCGCAGTTTGTGGGCAATCGCTCTGAGGTGCGATTGCAGACGGTGGTCTGTGCCTTGGATGGCTTGCTTTTGCTCACGCAGCAAATCAAGCTGCAACGCGCAGTGCCGCAAGATTTAATGGCGTTGCGCGCAGCGCAGATGGTGTGAGCGTGAGCGATACGAATATCAAGACCGCACCCGAATGCCGCATGGGCTGCGCCGCGTGCTGCATTGCCCCATCCATTAGCTCCCCCATTCCCGATATGCCGCAGGGCAAACCTGCTGGGGTGCGCTGTGTGCAGCTCGATGAGCGCAATGCCTGCCGATTGTTCGGCGATGCGCGGCGCCCAGCGGTGTGCGGTGGCTTGCAGGCCAGCGTTGAGATGTGCGGTGCGAATGCCGACGTCGCCGCGACGCACACGCACGCGATGCGGTATTTGGGCGAGTTGGAGCGGCTGACTTGCTGACTCGCTAAAAAAGTGCGTCAAGAATTTGAAGGTTTAACTGTGCCCTTGGATGTGGGGTGTTTTTTTAAGAAAGAATATGATGTTGTTATTGAATCAATTATGGCTGGGTTTGCGTGCGCGTTGGGCGCTGTTGGTGTTGGTGTTGAGCGTGGGCGCGCTGCTCGGCGCGTGTGGATTTTTGTCCACGCCCAAGACCATCCACGTCAATCAAAGCCTGCTGCAAACCGCAGTGAGTAAAAAATGGTCGGACATTTCCAAAACCATGCGCGAGAACGGTATGCAAGCGAGTGAGCCCAAAGTCATCCTCATGCCCGACACCCAGCGCGTCGGTGCGCAGTTCAATGCGGTGGTCGAGACCGGTGTGCTCGGCGGCGTGATGCGCGGCACCATGCAGATGTCGGGCGTGCCCGTGTACAGCCCAGAAGCGCAGGCCATCGTACTCAAGGAATTTGCCGTGGATTCGTTTGAGCTGAACAACGCACCCTCGCTGCTCGATGGCCTAGCGCGCCGAGCGGTCAGCATGATGGTGGGCAAAAAGGTGGGCGTGGAAGTGCCCGTGTACTTCATCAAGCGTGAGCAACTGAGTCTCGCGGGTAAAGAATGGCTGCCTGAGAAAATCGAAGTCGAGGCCGAACGCCTGAACATCACCTTGCAGCCGCACGAAAAATCAAAATAATCTCAAAGGAAGTTGCAAAATGATTGATGCATTACTGGTCTCAACCAGCGTGGTCGCCTTGGCCGAAATCGGCGACAAAACTCAATTGCTCGCCGTCATCCTCGCAGCGCGCTTTCGCAAGCCGCTGCCGATTGTGCTGGGGATATTCGTGGCCACGGTGTTCAACCACGCCTTCGCCGCCTTTGTCGGACAGTGGTTGTCCAGCTTACTCAGCCCGAATGCCTTGAGCTGGGCGATGGCAATTGCCTTCATTGCCATGGGTCTGTGGATTTTGGTACCCGACCAGTTGGATGAAGATGATGTTGCGCTGCCGCAAAAGCAAATGGGTGTGTTTTTCGCAACAGTTTTTGCATTTTTCCTGGCAGAAATGGGCGACAAAACCCAATTCGCCACCATCGCATTGGCGGCTCAATACCAACAATTGACCATGGTGGTGATGGGGACGACCCTCGGCATGATGTTGGCGAATGTGCCTGCAGTTTACTTGGGTCATCGCTTTGCAGACCGCTTGCCGACTAAGCTGGTGCACACGGTGGCGGCTGTGATTTTTGTTGCGATTGGGGTGTGGACGCTGATTTCGATATGGATAAAATGACGCATTGCAGCAATTGTGTGCAAATAAATCATTTTGTTGCACTGCAAAACGCGAACGTTCGTACGATTTATAATTCAAAATCAGTCAGATGACTGTGTTATAGTCTTTTCTGTCTAAAATGACGTTATGACGATAGGAGAATGTCACATGAGTCAAACTCAAATGAATGCAGCATTGCCTGCACAACCAGTGGCTGATGGGCAGCCGATACCGACGCGCAAGGTCCTGCGCTCTTGGTTGCTGGATTTATCGACCAAAGAATATTTGTACCCAATTTTATTGCTCATCGTTGATTTGGTGATTTACGGCTTTTTGATGGCGGCGGCCGTGGCTGCGCCACATTGGGCGTTGCGCCTGTTGGCGGGTTTGGTGATGGGCTTTTGGATTGGCCGTATTTTCATCATCGGTCACGATGCGTGTCATCAAGCGTACACCCCGAATAAAATGTTGAACAAGTGGTTGGGACGCATTGCGTTCTTGCCTTCGTTGTCGACATACAGCTTGTGGGATGTGGGTCACAACGTGATGCACCACGGCTTCACCAACTTAAAAGGTGTGGATTTCGTGTGGCAACCAGCGTCAGTGGCTGAATATGAAGCCATGAGCCCAATGCGCAAACGCATGGAGCATCTATACCGCAACGGCTGGTCAGCATGGTTGTACTACATGGTGGAAATCTGGTGGAACAAAATGTTTTGGCCAAGTAAAGAAACCCAACCTGCGCGTCGCCCTGCATTTTTCTGGGACAATGTTCTGGTCAGCGTGTATGCCGTGATTTGGTTGGCGATTGTGGTGTTTGGCGCGCAAGCTGCGGGTGTGAATGTGTTTGGCGCGTTGTTTACCGCATTCGTGGTGCCGTTTGTGTTCTGGAATGGCATGATAGGCGTGGTGGTCTATATGCACCACACCCACGAGCGCATCAAGTGGTATGACGAGAAACACGCATGGACTGCGGCGCAACCGTTTGTGACCACCACCGTGCATTTGACCTTCAAATACGGTATGGGCGCTTGGATGCACCACATCATGGAGCACACAGCGCATCATTTGGACGCGACGATTCCATTGTACAAATTGAAAGAAACCCAACAACGCTTGGAAGACATGTTGCCGAACCGCATCGTGGTGCAACCGTTCTCTTTCAAATGGTACTGGCGCACGGTTGATATGTGCAAACTGTATGATTTCAAAACCCAACAGTGGCTCAAGTTCGACGGCACACCGACCACGGCAGCTGAACCGACACCAGCACCGCAAGCAGCATAAAGCAAACGCTTTGAGATGCACGAAAAAAAACCGCAGAGTGATCTGCGGTTTTTTGTGATTGAAATCTGCTGTGACCAGCGTTCTAACCAGTGTGTGTCAATTATTTAAAGAATTTGAAGCAGAACGGGTAATTCCAAACTTCACCGTTCCATGATTTGATGGCGGCGATGATGGGGAACAGCACAAACAAAATCCCCAATACCCAAAACAGCGCAAAGCCGATGAGCACAAACATTAAGAAAAACGCCAAAATACTGTAAGCGAAGTAGGACAAAATCGCATTCATCACCACCTTGCCATGCGCATCAATGCCCGGCAATTCAGACTTTTTCCACTGCCAAATCACGATGGGCACAATCAAGCCAAAACCGAAGGACACCCAGCCGAGCAAAGTGGACAGGTGCAAAATCGTTGCCCATTGCCGTGTTTCTTGAGCGATGTCACGAGCGGGCAGCGAGTATGTGGATTGGGTTGAATCGGGCGCAGCTGATTCAATCACTTTGTCCTCGATGAGGTCTGCATCGATGATGCGGTCTTTGTCTGAATTACTCATGGCAAACTCCTTGTCCATAATGGGCGATACTGCCCAGATGGGGATGATGACGCGAATTTCAAGCGTAAAGCTCGAGTCGCCGTGACCACTTTGCGTTCAGCTCTATTCCGTGTCCGTGGTTTTTGGCGCAGCTGTACTGGCTGGGCGAGGGGCTTGAGCTTTGTGCGGCTTGCCGTGACCATGACGAAATTGCTTGGGCTGAAACAGCAATAGGGACAGCTCTTCAAGCGCGTCTTTATACACCGCGCGTTTAAACTCAATCACTTCTTCCAATGGAATCCAATAGTCATTCCATCGCCAAGCATCGAATTCTGGATGGGTGCTGGCACGTAAATTCACATGATGGTCGCGTCCAACTAAGCGCAATAAAAACCATATTTGTTTCTGACCTTTATAGTGGCTGCGATAATCTCGACGTGTCCAACGGCTCGGCACATCGTAGCGCAACCAATTGCGCGTGCGACCAATAATCTGTACGTGCTCGGGCAATAACCCGACTTCCTCATACAATTCGCGCAGCATGGCTTGTTCGGGGTTTTCTCCGTGAGAAATCCCCCCTTGTGGAAACTGCCATGCGTGTTCTCTAATGCGTTTGCCCCAAAACACCTGATTGCGCGAATTGACCAAAATGATGCCGACATTAGGACGATATCCTTCTTTGTCGAGCATAATTTCCTCAATAAATGATTTACAATGGCGGAATTATACCGTTAATCCAAGAGTTTGCGCGGGGTCTTTTTGGCGCTGCATCGGCGAACCCCGTGATTTTAAGCTCATTCATCTCATTTTAAAGACAAGAACAAATCCATGAAAGCCAGTCAATTTTTTATCTCCACCCTCAAAGAAGCCCCAGCAGAAGCCGAAATCATCAGTCATCAACTGATGATACGCGCAGGCATGATCAAGCGCATCGGCAGCGGCATCTACACCATGATGCCGATAGGTCTACGGTCGGTGCGTAAAGTGGAACAAATTGTGCGCGAAGAAATGAACCGCGCAGGCGCGATGGAGCTGCTTATGCCAGCGGTGCAACCCGCTGAATTGTGGCAAGAATCGGGTCGCTGGGAGCAGTATGGCCCAGAGTTATTGCGCTTTAAAGATCGACATCAGCGCGACTTCGTGGTCGGACCCACGCATGAAGAAGTGATTACAGACATTGCCCGTCGTGAAATCAAAAGTTACAAACAATTGCCGATCAATTGGTACCAAATTCAAGCGAAATTCCGTGACGAAATTCGTCCACGTTTTGGCGTGATGCGTGGTCGTGAGTTCATCATGAAAGATGCTTACTCGTTCGACAAGGACGAAGCGAGCATGAAGGCAAGCTATGACAAGATGTTCAACGCCTATATGGCGATTTTCACCCGTTTGGGTCTGAACTTTCGCGCCGTGGCGGCGGACAACGGCTCGATTGGCGGCTCTGGCTCGCATGAGTTCCACGTGATTGCTGAGACGGGCGAGGACGATATTGTCTACAACCCCAATTCGGATTACGCGGCGAACATCGAAGCGGCACAAGCCGTGAATCTGATTGCCACTCGCGCAGCGGCCACGCAAACTTTGAGTAAAACCGCCACGCCGAACCAAGCCAAATGCGAGGACGTGGCACAGTTTCTCGGCGTGAACCTCAATCAGACGGTCAAATCATTGGTGCTCGCCAAAGACACCGAAACGGACAAGGGCGAAATCAGCAGTCAAATCATCTTGGTGCTGCTGCGCGGCGACCATGAGCTCAATGAAGTGAAGGCGGCCAAGGTTCTGGGCGAGACGCGATTTGCCACCGAAGCTGAAATCATGAGCCACTTCAACACCAAGCCGGGTTACATCGGGCCAGTGGGGGCATCTGATGCGGTGCAGGTGGTGGTTGACACCACGGTGGCGAATATGTCGGACTTCATTTGCGGTGCGAATGACGAGGGCTACCACCACGTGGGTGTGAACTGGGAACGTGATTTGGCAGAGCCGAGTCAGATTGCAGACTTGCGCAACGTGGTTGCGGGCGATCCTGCACCCGATGGCAATGGCACAGTGGAGATTTGCCGCGGTATCGAAGTGGGCCATGTGTTCCAGCTCGGCACGAAGTATTCAGAAGCCATGAGCGCGACCTTCTTGGACGTCAATGGCAAACCGCAACCCTTGGTCATGGGCTGCTACGGCATCGGCGTGACGCGCATTTTGGGCGCGGCGATTGAACAAAATTACGACGACAAAGGCATCATCTGGTCAGAAGCGATTGCGCCGTTTGAAGTGGTAATTTGCCCTGTGGGCGCGGACAAGAGCGAGCAAGTGGCGCAGGTGGCCAATGAGTTGTATCAAACCTTGTTGGCAGCGGGCGTGGATGTCATCATCGATGACCGTGGCGAGCGCCCAGGTGCGATGTTTGCCGATTGGGAATTGATTGGTGTGCCACACCGCGTGACGGTGGGCGACCGTGGCCTCAAAGAAGGCGTGGTTGAATACGCACGTCGCCGTGACAGTGGCACAGGCGAGCCAGCCGAGCGCATCGAGGCCAGTCAAATTGCCACGCACGTATTGGCCCAGCTCAAAAAATAACCATGCCAACGCGTCAAATGAGAGCACGCGCAGCACGAACATGGACGCAACAGTTGTCGATTGCGTTGGCTGCGCGGCTGTTGGCGACTGTGTTGTTAGTTTGGGGTGGCTACGCTCAAGCAGGTCAGCAGCAATCCGAAGTGTTGGCCGACAGCGTGCGCAGCCTACTGCGTCAATCCATAACAGCGAGTGCGCCGAGCGAGCGCCTCATGCACAGCGCACAAGAACAACGCGCTTATCAAGCATGGACCTTGCGCACCAGCGCCCGTCTGCTCAAATTCATTCCCGAAGCCAACAGGCGCGCCGAACTGCTGCGCATCGTGGATTACGAAGCGCACCGTGCGGGGCTCGAGCCTGCTTTGGTGTTGGCGGTGATTGAGGTGGAGAGTCGGTTCAAACCAACAGCGGTCAGCCCCGCCAGTGCGCGTGGTTTGATGCAGGTCATGCCGTTTTGGACAAGTGCCATCGGTGACGGACAGGTCAAGCAGCTGCACAACCCGCGCATCAATGTGCGCTATGGCTGCGTCATTTTGCGGCATTATTTGGATCGAGAGCAGGGTGATTTGGTGCGTGCGCTGGCGCGCTATAACGGCAGTTTGGGACAAATCAATTACCCGCGAAAAGTATTTAGCGCGCTCGAACACTGGCGTTGAGCGCGTCGTTATTGGGCGAACTTCGCTTTTAATTTAGCCCAAAAATAATCGCTCAATCACTCATTTTAGCGCCACCACTTCACCATCTTCTTTGGTGAAGGTTCCGCCTGCAAGCGATGGCGGCAAAACATCCAAAACCAATTCAGAAGGGCGGCACAGCCTCGTGCCCAAAGGGGTCACGACGATGGGGCGGTTGATGAGGATGGGGTGCGCGAGCATCGCGTCGATGAGCGCATCGTCCGAGTGCGCGCCCGTATCCAATCCCAATTCGGTAAAAATCGATTCCTTACTGCGCATCACTTCGAGCACGCTCAAGCCACTGTCGGAGATGAGTTGCACCAGCTCAGCGCGGCTCGGTGGGGTTTTGAGGTACTCAATGATGGCCGGCTCAATGCCTGCTTGGCGCAGCATCGCCAATGTGTTGCGGGAGGTGCCGCATTTCGGGTTGTGGTAGATGGTCGCTTGCATACTCTGTCCTTAGATTTTTATTCATTGAATCAATGGCGAAGGCACACATTGTACCCAAAACAGAGGTGAGCAGTGCGTGCTGAAGGCGTTTGCGCACACCAAGTTACAGTTCATATAAATGTCATGAATTCGTCATGGCTTTGAAATAATTAAACACCAAAATGAGTGTTGTTCATGCACAGAGCATGAATTCAATTGGAATGTACGCCCCAATAAGTCGGGCGAATTATTATGTCAATGTGTGTAAATGGAGAATTATCAATGAGTATGTGGACAAAAAGTTTTGGTGTGTTGGGTGTGTCAGCGTTGTCGATATTGCTGGGCGCTACCGTGGCAACAGCAGCACCCGCAATTAACGGTTCTGGCGCGACCTTTCCAGCGCCTGTCTATACCAAGTGGGCGTCGGATTATCGGGGTTTAACAGGTATTGCCATCAACTACCAAGGCACAGGTTCAAGTGCTGGTATTGACGCAATTAAAAAAGGTGTGGTGGATTTTGGTGCGACCGATGCGCCATTGAGTGCTTCAGAATTGGGCGCTGCGAATTTGGTGCAGTTCCCAACGGTGATTGGCGGGATTGTGCCCGTGGTGAATTTGCAGGGCTTAAACAAAACATTGGCGCTCAACGGTAAAGTATTGGGCGATATTTATTTGGGTAAAATTACCAAATGGAATGACCCCGCGATTGTGGCCATTAACGCAGGTGTTAATCTGCCAGATGCAGCGATTCGCGTGGTTCGTCGTTCGGATGGTTCAGGTACTACATTTGCATTCACTGAGTTTTTAGCCAAATCGCACGGCGGTTGGAGCGCCTCCAAATCACCCAATTGGGCTGCAGCAACCATCGGAGGCAAGGGCAATGACGGCGTGGCCGCTCAAGTAAAACAATTGTCTGGTTCGATTGGCTACGTTGAATATGCGTTTGCTAGAAAAAATGGCTTGCCGATTGCAAACATGATTAATAAAGCGGGTAAAGTGGTGGTTGCAGGTTCAGGTTCATTCTCACAAGCAGCCGCTCAAGCAAACTGGCGTGAAGATGCGAGCATGGGTGTGTCATTGAACAATTTGGGCGGTGCAGGCACATGGCCAATTACTTCAGCTACGTACATTTTGGTGCCAAAAGTCACTCAATCAAAAGCTCAATCAGTTGAAGTGCTGCGATTTTTCGAGTGGGCAATGACTAAAGGTCAGCGCCAAGCGAATGCGTTGGACTACGTACCATTGCCTCAAAAAGTGTATCAAACCGTTAAAGAGCGCGTATGGAAATCAATGAAAGACACTTCAGGTCAATCAGTGATTTAATAGCTTTGGTTACAATAGCGTCACTCAAAAACCCCAAAATAATTTTTGGGTTTTTTGCATTTGTAACCATATTGTCATCAAGAGGGACGGATGGTTTTTGTACAATCACATTTTTTGATCAATTGGATACGCAATGACGGATAACCCCAAAACCATGCAATCGTGGTACGAACAACTTTCTTCTGAAATTATGGACGACTACGACGAATTTCTTGAGATGGAACTCGAGGACATTGATGCTGGTGGCGAACATCTGTCCGATGATTCGACCATCGACCGTGGGGTGTATTTCAAAGAGTTGTTGCGCCTGCAAGCGGAGTTGGTGAAGTTGCAGGACTGGGTGCAGCACACCAAACAAAAAGTGGTCATCATATTCGAGGGGCGCGATGCCGCAGGCAAAGGGGGCGTGATTAAACGCATCACGCAGCGCCTGAATCCTCGCGTGGTGCGCGTGGCGGCTTTGCCCGCGCCCAATGACCGCGAACGCACTCAGTGGTACTTTCAGCGTTATGTCGCGCATCTACCTGCAGGTGGCGAGATGGTGCTGTTCGATCGCAGCTGGTACAACCGCGCTGGCGTTGAAAAAGTCATGGGTTTTTGCACCGACGACGAGTACGAAGAATTCTACCGCTCGGTGGCGGAGTTTGAAAAAATGCTGGTGCGCTCTGGCATTCGCATCTTTAAATACTGGTTCTCCATTTCGGATGAAGAGCAGCACAAGCGATTCTTGAGCCGCCTGAATGACCCGCTCAAGCAGTGGAAATTCTCGCCCATGGATTTGGAAAGTCGCCGTCGCTGGGAGGCCTACACGCAGGTCAAGGAAACCATGCTCGAGCGCAGCCACATCGATGAAGCGCCATGGTGGGTGGTGCCTGCGGTGGACAAAAAACGCGCAAGGCTCAACTGCATCCGCCATCTGCTTAGCCAGCTGCCCTATCACGAGGTCAACCGCCCGACGATTGAGCTGCCTGAGCGCACCCGCCACCCCGACTATGCGCGTCACCCCGTTGATCCCAATATGATCGTCCCAGACTGCTACTGATGTTTCAACCGAGGCAAGCATCGGCGCGTATTTGCATGCTGGTGCGTTGTCACAGAGATGTCATGAATCTTTAATCAAGCTGTCACATTCATTCCTTACTATGTTGAACATCAAACAACACAGAAAGGGGTGGATATGGACACCAAAACCAACAGCAGTTCACAAGATAAAAACATACGCCAGCACCGCACGTTGTGGATTTCGGACGTGCATCTGGGTACCAAAGACTGCCAAGCGCAGGCCTTAATCAAATTCCTCGCACACAATGAAGCGCAGACCATTTACTTGGTCGGCGACATCATCGACGGCTGGCAGCTCAAAAAGCGCTGGTACTGGCCGCAAGCGCACAACGACGTGATTCAAAAGCTGCTGCGCAAGGCGCGCAAGGGCACACGCATCGTCTACATCACCGGCAATCACGACATGTTCATCCGCGAGTTCATAGAACATCTGGACGACGGTTCTGCACAGATTCCATCGATAGAAATGGGCGGCATCGAGTTCATGGATGAGGCCATCCACACCACAGCAGACGGGCGAAAAATCTGGGTGCTGCACGGTGACTTGTTCGACGGGGTGGTGCAGAACATGCAATGGTTGGCAAAAATCGGCGACGAGTTGTATATGTTCGCGCTCAAGGCCAATCGCTGGCTCAATCTGTGGCGCGCCAAACTCGGACTGCACTACTGGTCGTTGTCGCAGTTCCTCAAAGACCGCGTGAAAAATGCCGTGAGCTACATCGATGATTTTGAAACAGCGGTCGCCGCCGAGGCCAAGCGCAAAGGCTGTCAAGCTGTGCTGTGCGGACATATTCACAAAGCGAATATCCGTGACATCGATGGCGTGACCTATTTGAATTCAGGCGACTGGGTTGAGAGCTTGACCGCGGTGGCGGAGGATGCGCAGGGGCAATTGAGTATCTTGCAGTGGGGCAGTCGCGGTCATGGTGAAGTGCGCTATGCGCCTGAAGTGGTTGCAGCAAAAATAGAGCCTAAGTTACAACCAGCGATAGCAGCCGAGACAGATGTGGCATGGGCTGCGAGCGTGGCCAATGTGCTGAGCACCACCCGCGCAGCGTTTATGGCGCCCATCGCTTCCATGTCATCTATGTCATCCATGTCATCCCATGCACCATGGGGACTCGCATGAAAATCCTCATAGTCACCGACGCATGGGAGCCACAAGTCAATGGCGTGGTGCGCACCATACAGGCGACCAATCGTGAGTTGGAACGCATGGGACATGAGGTGGTGATGATTACCCCCTTGAGTTTCAAGACCATGCCTTGCCCAACCTATCCTGAAATTCGTCTGTCTTTATTCCCCTCGCGGCGCGTCGCACAGATGATGGCGCAGATGCAGCCCGATGCGGTGCACATCGCCACAGAAGGGCCTTTGGGATTGGCTGCACGCCGATATTTAATCAAGAACAAATTGCCGTTCACCACCGCTTACCACACTAGATTCCCAGAATACGTCAAGGTTCGCTTTGGCATCCCACTGGCGTGGAGCTACCGTTTTTTGCGCTGGTTTCATGACCCAGCGCAGCACATGCTGGCACCCACGCCTGCGGTGATACGCGACTTGGAATCATACGGATTCAGCAATGTGGCGCAGTGGACGCGAGGCGTCGATACCGAGCTATTTTATCCGCGTGACACCCAAGTGCTCAATACAGACTTACCCATCTATTTGTACGTCGGGCGCGTGGCCATTGAGAAAAACATCGACGCATTTTTGCAGCTGGATTTGCAGGGCAGTAAATGGGTGGTCGGCGAAGGGCCTGAGCTGGCGCGTTTGAAAAAGCAATACCCCGATGTGCATTTCTTGGGCGTGTTGACTCAAGACGAACTGGCGCAGGTGTACTCATCAGCGGATGTGTTTGTATTCCCAAGTTTGACCGATACCTTTGGCTTGGTGCTGTTGGAGGCCTTGGCCTGCGGCACACCTGTGGCGGCCTATCCCGTGACGGGGCCGTTGGATGTGTTGGGAGACGCGGATGCTGGGGTGATGGATGAACACCTGCTTAATGCGTGCATCATGGCCTTGGGCATTGCGCCAGAAAAAGCACGCGCTCACGCAGAGCGCTTTTCATGGGGTTCATGCACGCGAGAGTTTGTGGGCTTTCATGGCGTACAGCAAGTGGCGCGTGAAAAATGTGTGAGCGAGCGTGATGTTGAGGAGTTGAGATGCGCTGCCCACATTTGATACAACGCCGCCGAATATTAAAAGCCATAGAAATCATGCACCAATGGCGCATTGAACGAGAGCGCTTGTCAGCGTCAGAACCTTTGACTATGCGATGTCTGGCAGGAACAGTTGACTCACCGATGTCGCGCAAGGTGCTGCCACACCGCGCCATCAACAATACTGAATACACAGGTAAATGGATATGCCGCACCTCGATTGAATATTGAATAGTCGTTCAAGATGGGCAATACGAATATGTGTGCAAGTCCGCAAGGGCTTTTGATACGGCATGGGTGCAAGCCCTTGCCGTTTTTTTGAGTATTGAAGAACAGCAGCTCTTCGGCTGGCGTGGCATAATGCGGTTTAATAGAATTTATGGAAGTATGCACAATATGAACACCGTGATGACCAATCCTTTGATGGATTTGAGCGATTTGCCCCGTTGGGCTGAAATGAAACCCGAACAGGTCGCACCCGCCGTGCGCGAGTTGTTGACACAGGCGCGTGAGGCAGTCCGTGCTGTGGCGCTGCGCACTGAGGCTGAATTGACTTGGGATAATTTCGTTGAATTTTTGAATGACCCGGTGGAGGATTTGTCGCGGGTTTGGGGCGCGGTCTCGCACCTGCACCATGTGGTCGATACGGACGAATGGCGCGCCGCATACAATGATTTGCTGCCTGAAATCACTGAGTTTTGGACGGAGTTGGGACAAAATGAAGCCATACTCAAACATTATCAAACACTCTCGCAACCCGAACGCCTGAGCCAGCTCAGCGCAACGCGTCAGCACATTGTGCACAACGCCCTGCGTGATTTTGCCCTCTCGGGCGCCTTGCTGCAGGGCGATGCACGTACTGAGTACGCGCAACTGGCGAGCGAGGCAGCTCAGTTGCAGGCGAAATTTTCAGAAAATCTGCTTGATGCGACCAATGCCTACGCTTACTACGCCAGCCACGATGAAATCGCAGGGATTCCCGAGGATGCGGTCATTGCCATGCGCGAGGCGGCGCAACAGGACGGCGAGTCGGGTTATAAAATCAGCCTGCATTATCCAAGCTACTTCCCAGTGATTCAATACGCCGACAGCCGCGAGCTGCGTGAGCGCATTTACCGTGCGAACGTGACTCGCGCATCCGACTTGGGTGATGCCAAATTGGACAACACCGCCACCATGCAGCGTCTGCTCGAAGTGCGTCAGCGTGTGGCGCAATTGCTGGGCTTTGCCAACCATGCGCAGGTGTCTTTGGCGGCGAAAATGGCGGATTCGGTCGAGCAGGTCACGGACTTTTTGATGGATTTGGCGGACAAGGGTCGTCCCTTTGCCGAGCATGACATGGCGCAATTGCGTGAATTTGCCGCCAGTCAGTTGGGCTTGAGCCAGTTGCAGGCATGGGATTTGACTTATGCGAGTGAAAAGTTGCGTGAGCAGCAATATGCCTTTTCAGAGCAAGAGGTGAAAAACTACTTCCCGTTGCAAAAATCATTGGCGGGTTTGTTCCGAGTGATTGAATCGCTGTTCGGCGTCAAGTTGATTGAGAATACGGCGGTGCAAACATGGCACGTTGATGTGCAATACTTTGAAGTGCACAATGCGGACAATCAAATTATTGGGGGTGTGTATTTGGACCCATTCGCGCGCGCGGGTAAGAATTCAGGCGCGTGGATGGATGAGGTTCGTCCCCGTCGCATCACAGTTGGAGATGAACAGGTGCAGACGCCAGTGGCGCACATGGTGTGTAATTTTACTGCGCCGTCGCAAAATGAACCAGATACTTACCTGTATCACGATGATTTGTTGACATTGTTTCACGAGTCAGGCCATGCGTTACATCATCTACTGACCCAAGTGGGTGACATGGATGTCGCCGGCATACGTGGGGTGGAATGGGATGCGGTTGAGTTACCGAGCCAATTCATGGAGAACTTCTGCTGGGATTATGATGTGCTCGCGAGCATGAGTGCGCACGCTCAGAGCGGTGAAGTTTTACCACGCGCATTGTTTGATAAAATGTTGGCAGCAAAGAATTTTCAGTCAGGTATGCAGATGTTGCGCCAAGTGGAATTTTCTTTGTATGATTTGCGCCTACATGCGGAGTACGCGAGTGGGCAGAAAAATTTGATATTTACGGTGATGGACGAGGTGCGCGCACGGGTATCGGTGGTGCCTGTTGCACCGTTTAACCGTTTTGCGCACAGCTTCGGTCATATTTTTGCGGGCGGATATTCGGCTGGCTACTTTAGCTACAAGTGGGCGGAGGTGCTCTCGGCGGATGTGTTTGCTGTGTTTGAAGCCGCACACGCAGCAGGCGCGCCGTTACTTAATCAGGACTTGGGACAACGCTACTGGCGTGAAATTCTCGGCGTGGGCGGTTCGCGCCCGGCGATGGATTCGTTCAAGGCTTTTGTGGGGCGTGCACCGCAGGTCGATGCTTTGCTGCGTCACAGCGGCTTGGCGGCATAATGTAGCAGTACAACACGCAAGCAGATTTTAAGCAGCACCCAAAAATGTAAACAGCCCACTTCAATGAAGTGGGCTGTTTGCATTTCGATGTGAATTCGCTAAACTGCTGCGGCATCCATCATTCAGTAGGGGTTGGGTATTACAAACTGCCTTCAACACCTTCAACCAACCATGACAAGCCGCCGAGTTCTTTGTCGTCCAACGCTTTGTCTTTGGCCACTTTTTCAACGCCTTTTTGGTCTTTCAAAGGACCGACGAAAATTTTGCCGCCTTTGGCCAATTCAGCTTTTTTCGCTTCAACCAATGCTTTTGCATCCGCTGGAACCGCGCTGTTTACATCAACCAAATCCACCCATTTGTCAGCGATGCCTTTCCATTGGTCGGCTGTGTTGATTTTGCCGCCCATGGCTTCTTTAACCGCTGAGGTGTAGTAATCGCCCCAGTTGATGACCGCTGATGCCAAGTGGGCTTTAGGGCCGTAGGCTTTCATGTTTGAATCCCAACCGAAGGCGTACACGCCTTTTTCTTCAGCGGTTTTCAACACGGCTGGAGAATCGGTGTTTTGCAACAACACATCCGCGCCTTGACCAATCAAGCTTTCAGCCGCTTGACGTTCTTTGTTCATGTCGAACCAAGAACCTGTGAACACCACTTTGGTTTTGATGGCTGGATTGACACTGCGTGCGCCCAAGGTGAATGCATTGATGTTGCGAATCACTTCAGGAATTTTCACCGAGCCGACAAAGCCCAAGGTGTTTGATTTGGTCATTTTGCCCGCCAAAACACCTGCCAAGTAAGCAGATTCATACGTGCGTGGCGCATAAGTGCCCATGTTCGGCGCGTTTTTGTAACCTGTTGCGTGGAAGAACGACACATTAGGTGTGGTTTGCGCCACTTTCAAAGTTGAATCCATATAGCCGAATGACGTGGTGAAAATCACTTGGTTGCCTTTGGCGACCAAATCACGAATCACGCGCTCAGAGTCGGCGCCTTCTTTCACAGATTCCACTTGTTGCGTGGTCACAGTGATGCCTTCTTTTTTCAAGTTCTCAATCATGGCTTTGCGGCCATTGTCGTGCGCGAATGTCCAGCCGCCGTCGCCCACGGGGCCAACGTAGACGAAACCAACTTTAACTTCTTTAGCGGCAGCAGCAGGTGCGCCAGCTGGTGCTGCTGGCTTGGCTGCTTCTTTAGCGCCGCCACAAGCGGCCAAAGTTACAGCGGTGATGAGTGAAGCCGCGAATCCAACGGTGCGACCAAATGTACGGGTAAATGCCATATCAATACTCCAGAGGGTTAAGGGTAACTAAAAATAAAACAAAAAAATGACAGCCAAAAAAAGACAACTCAATCAGCGAAAGCGACATCGGTGCGTTCATGCGGATTTTGCGCCAGTCGCGTGAAATCCAGCACAGCACCACCACTGTGGCGAGGTAGGGCAGGGCGTTGAGCACCTGCACATTGGTCATGAATGAGGCCAAAGACTTGACCCAGCCCGATTGGCCAAGCAACCAGTCTTGAATTGGCTGATTCGCCGCTTGCACCGCAAAGCCCAAGGAGCGCATCAGCCCAAACAGCAGCGCGCCAAAAATCAAACGAGTTGGATGCCAC
>CAZDLD010000019.1:0-1480 GCA_964506355.1 uncultured Hydromonas sp. | reverse complement strand
CCACCAGCGCGACTGCAATCCAGCCCACACCGCCTGTGATGCCCTCTTGCCATGCTTTAAATTGAACCAGAGCGACGAAAGCGCCCGCAAATCCCGCCATCGCACCGCCAAGCACAGTCATGCCGTAACGGATATTCAATACATTGTAGCCAATCGCGTGGGCCACGGTAGGCGACTCGCCGACAGCGCGCACGGTCAAGCCCAGCTTAGAAGTGTAGAGCAAGACGCCAAACACCACGCACATCAAAATGCCCAGATAAGCGGGTAGGGTCTGGTTGAACAGCTCGCCAATGAAAGGAATTTTTGATAGCAGGGGAATGGCCACAGGGGTGAAGCCCGCCACAGACAAACCCACGTATTTCACGCCGAACAAGGCAGATAGCCCCGCACCCAAAATGGTCAGCGCCAGTCCAGTAGCGGTCTGATTGGTCAACAGGCGCAACACCAAAAATGCAAACACCAGCGCTGCCACAGCGCCCGCGAGCGTGCCGGCAATCATTCCTGCACTGGCGCTGCCTGTGTTGAGCGCAACGGCAAAAGAGGTCACGGCACCCAGTAGCATCATGCCCTCGACGCCCAGATTGAGTACGCCCGACTTCTCAGTGAGCAGCTCGCCCATGCCCGCAACAATCAATGGGATGGAGGCGAGTAACACGCTGGCAAGTAAACTGGACGCAAAGCCGTTCATAAAAAACCTTGATTGAATAGTCGTGGGAGAGGCAAAGTGGTCGCTATTATAAAGCGTTTGTGGTGAAAATTTGTACAAAAATTGCGTCCAAACGCGGCCGTTTCGAAGCAAAATTGCAGCAAATCACGCTCAAATACTCAGATTTGAACGCTATCGTGCTGTGCAGTTAAGAGCAGCGCTTACTCCAACGGCTGAGACTTGTGGAATGCGTCTGTGGCGGCTGATTGGGCGTCATCCTCGCTCAACGCGCCTTCAGGCTTGGGCAAGTCGGCTTGGGCTTTGAGGATCCAGCCGCCGATGATTTCGCCTGCTTCTTCAAGGCCGATGCGGTTGGTCGATGAAAACAGCTGCACCGTGCCCCACTCACCAGCCAAATCAGCCAACTGTTTGCGAACGGCGAACATGGTTTTGTTTCGCTAGTTATTGGTCAATTTATCGCACTTGGTCAGTAGAATATGTATCGGGCGTGCCAGTGGCACGAACCATTGAATCATCTGCACGTCCAAATCGGTGAAGCCACGGCGAATGTCGATCATCAGCACCAAGCCCTTGAGCTGATCGCGCTCTTGCAAATAAGCCGAGAGCAAACGGTTCCAATGGTCTTTGACCGCCAAAGGGGTTTTGGCATAGCCATAGCCGGGCAAATCGACCAGATAGCCAAACGTCTCGCCACGACGACCGACGGTGAAGTAATTGATGTGCTGCGTGCGCCCCGGGGTGTTACTTGAGAACGCCAAACGTTTTTGGTTGCACAGCACATTGATGGCGCTGGACTTGCCTGCGTTGGAGCGA
>CAZDLD010000018.1:0-21845 GCA_964506355.1 uncultured Hydromonas sp. | reverse complement strand
GCTCGGATGAGCAAACTATATTCACTGAGTTGTACCACGTCGTGCCAGTGCCTGCGAATGCCGAACAACTGCTCAACGATTGGGGCCGCATCCGTGCGCTGCGCGATGACGTGAACAAGGCGCTCGAGGATGCTCGCGCGAGCGAAGGCGCAGAGCAAATCGGCTCGGCGTTGCAAGCGACCGTGCACATCAGCGCCCCTGCTGTCGATGCGCTCCTGTTGCAACGATTGGGTCAAGATTTGAAATTCGTTTTGATTACCTCGGGCGCGTCAGTCACCGAGGGCGACGCGAATGTGCGCATCGAACTGGCACCGGGCAGCAAGTGTGAACGCTGCTGGCACGTGTCGGTAGAAGTCGGCGCGAATGCCGAGCATCCGAGCCTGTGTGCGCGTTGTGTGAGTAATTTGTTTGCTGCAGGAGAAGTACGGAAGTTTGCTTAAGTTTTCTTAAGTTTGCGTAATGTCGCTAAACTTTGCAGTGGGTCACGTCAGGAGCCAGTTATGAAAAACCGTATGAATTCATCCCGTTGCACCCCGTTGCAGCGCTTGTTTCGCATGGGTTTGGCTGTCTTTTTGGTCACTCAGTTGAGCGGTTGTGCGACGTTCTTGGTCTTAATCGGCAACGGTAGTTTATTCGGCGGTTCTGAGCCTTTGGTCTCAGAGGTCAGTGAACAGGTGTTGGTGATGGAGGACGAGCTGGTCGCACTCGGGCATCCCAAGTCCAGCGCGCGCAGCGATTCGGCGTTGATTGCCATTGTCGGCAAGAAAAACACCTACGTGATGGACAAAGGCGGTGAGCAGCTGCAACACATCATCAGCTCGTTGGATCGAAGCTTAATCCGCGTGGGATACAACGAGCAACCAATTGAATTTAACCTCAGCAGCGCACAAGACGCGCAGGGCAACGCCGTACAACTGGTTAAAGGCACGGTGCGCATCGCGTACAACAAGCCCGAAGCGCAGCTTACAGCCGCAGAATTGACGCAGCTCAAACAACTCAATTTTTCAGTGTCACCGAAACTTGCGACTGGCTATATAGATTTTTCGGGCTATGTTTATCCACCTGCCAATAACCTCTCAGAGATTCAAACCCAGTTTCTAAAGTCCTATCCAATTAAGTTTTCTAAAACGGTCACCCACACTGAGCATGATGTGTTGCGCATCGTGGCATTGCCATTTGCGGTCGGGTTTGATGTGGTGACGTTTCCCTTGCAGTTTTTGTTTTTTGCCACTCAATAATCAATGGGTTTAGCGAAAACCAAGTCTTTAAAATTAAGTACTTTTCATTAAATATTCAAAAGTTCACCGAGTCCCGTATGAGCTGTGTTTCAAATAAAGGTTAGCCGTGCATCAGTCAAAAAAATCATCTGTCGCCACTTTTGGTCGTTACCTTGCCTTGGTCTGTTTGGTCATTGTGCTCGACCAAGTCAGCAAATTCGCCATCGAAGCGCGCTATGCGTTTTTGGAGTTCGAGCCCATCACCTCGTTTTTTAATTTGGGCTTGGTGTACAACCCCGGTGCGGCGTTTAGCTTTTTGGCTGATCACAGCGGTTGGCAAAAATGGCTGTTCAGTGCTTTGGCCGTCGCCGCTTCGGCTTTTTTGTTGCATCAGATTTACTCCCACATTCAGCAGCGGGTTCAAAACATCGGTTTTGCCTTGATAGCAGGCGGCGCGCTGGGAAATATGATCGATCGACTGCGCATTGGTAAAGTCGTGGATTTTCTGGATTTTCATGTGCAGGGCATGCACTGGCCTGCATTTAATATTGCGGATTCGGCGATATTCATCGGCGTCGCCTTGGTCATCTGGTCAGAATTTATCCGCAAACCAAAATCGGATTCAACTCAGTAAACGGCATCAAATTCATTTATCGTAATCAACCCACACGGGAGCGCACGCGCATGACCAGCCACCACTACCCACAAGAGCGCCAAAAGCTCATCGATCAATTTTGCAATACCTCGCCCACGCGAGGTATTCGTCGTTTAATCCGTGGTCTCACGCGCCTGACCGATCAGGTGGTGCAGGCCGCATGGCATGAGAGCGTTGAGGCGCACGTGCCCAAGCATTTGCGCATGCACATGTGTCTGGTCGCTGTGGGCGGTTATGGGCGCGGGGATTTGTTGCCCAATTCAGACGTGGATGTGCTGGTGTTGATTGACAACGCCACCATCACCGAGTCTGAGCGCGCCATGCTCAACACCGCAGTCGAGCGCTGGGTCGGTGCGCTGTGGGATGTGGGACTGGCGCCCAGTCACGGGGTGCGCACGCTCGATGAGTGCATCCAGATGTGTGCTGAGGATTTATCCACCGAATCGGCGATGATAGAACGGCGCTATTTGGCAGGCTCGCGCGAGGTGTTTGATGCGTTTTATAAACAGTTTTTTGACGTGTTTGATTTGCCGACTTTTTGGCGCAACAAGGTCGCGGAGATGCGTGCGCGCTATGCTCGCTTTGAGCACACGCCATTTAGCCTTGAGCCCAACTGCAAGGAGTCGCCCGGTGGGCTGCGAGACTTGCATCTGATGTTGTGGTTGGTGCGCGCTGCGCGACTGGCTGATTCGTGGGAGGACTTGGTTAAAATTGGTTGGCTCAACGAGCGCCGATTGAAGCTCATCATCAAATGCGAGACTTTGATGTTGGCCATCCGCGCGCATTTGCACATCCTCACCCGCCGCTCTGAAAATCGCTTGTTGTTCGATTTGCAATCGGGTTTGGCGCAGGCCTTTGGTCTAGAAGACACCGATGGCAAGCGCGCGAGCGAGCGCCTGATGCAGAAGTATTACATCGCCGCGAGTGTGAACACCAACCGCATGAATTTGTTTTTGCAAAAATTTGAGGACTATATTTCCGACGAGGGCAATCCGCCCGTCGTGCACAAAATCAAAGGTTTTCCCGATTTTGTCGAGGTCAATCACGAACTGGACATCGTCGATGCAGATGCTTTTGCGCGCAGTCCACACCTGTTGCTCGATATGTTTTATGTGTTTGGCTCGCGCTCGGGTTTGACTGGGTGTACGCCCAAATTGTGGGACGCTGTGCTGCAATACCGCGAATTAATCAAACCTGAGTTTCGTCGTGACCCAGAGAACCGTCAGCGATTTTTACGCATACTCAAGCTGGAAAAAGGCATCACCCACACCATTCGCCTGATGCATCAGATGGGGATACTCGGGCGCTACTTGCCCGTGTTTCGCAAGATTGTTGGGCAGATGCAGCATGACTTGTTCCACATTTACACCGTTGATCAGCACATTTTGACCGTGGTGCGCAATTTGCGCCGCTTCACCATGCAGGAGTATATGCCGCAGCATGAGCTGGCCAATCAAGTGATGGCCGAGTTTGGCAAGCCTTGGCTGATGTATATTGCAGGGCTGTTTCACGATGTGGCCAAGGGGCGCGGTGGCGATCACTCAACACTGGGCGCGGTTGAGGTCGCGCGCTTTGCCAAGCAGCATGGCTTGAACAAGGCGCAGACCAGTTTGGTGGTGTTCTTGGTCGATGCACATTTGCAAATGAGCCAGTTCGCGAAGAAAGAAGATTTGACCGATCCCGATGTGATTGAGCGTTTTGCCAAGATGGTGAAAACCCCAGAGCGCTTGCAAGCGCTGTACCTGCTGACTGTGGCCGATATTCGCGGCACCAGTCCCAAGGTCTGGAATGCGTGGAAGGACAAACTGCTGGCTGATTTGTACCGCGCGACCATGCGCGTGCTTGAGGGCAAGAACCAACGCCCGCGTGCCACCCTGATTAAGGAGCGCCAGCAACGCGTGCGCGAGCTGCTCGCGAAGTCGGTACTCAACTCGTCCAGCGCCGATTATCAAGCCCAGCTCGACGCGCTGTGGCAGCATTTCAACCCAGAGTATTTCATTCGCCACGACACCGCGACCATCGCGTGGCACACCAGCAACATCATTCAGTGCACACAGGCCGACCGCTGCTGCGTGCAGGATGACAAGACTCTGGTGTCCTCACAGCACTACGTCGCAGGTGGCGATGACAACTGCGTGCAGCTGATGGTGTACACCGATGACAAGCCTGATTTGTTCGCGCGCATCTGTGCCTACATTCAGCAGCGCGGCTACTCGATTTTTGATGCGCACATTTACACCAGCGCGCAGGGCATGGCGCTGGACACATTCCAGATTGTTTTGCCCGACAGTGAGCTGGTCGATGATGCGTTCTTAAAAGAATTCAACGCGCACATGTGCGAACGTGTGCAGGCTGATGCGCCGCTGCGCGCACCGAGTTTGGGGCGCCTGAGCTCGCGCTCGCGCAACTTCCCGATCAAGCCATCGATGAACCTGTTGCCCACCGCCAATGACGAATACGTGATGAAGCTCACCGCGACCGACAGACCGGGTGTGCTCTACAGCGTGGCGCATATTTTCCGCGATATGAACATCAAACTACGCAGTGCGCGCATCGCCACGCTCGGCGAGCGGCTCGAAGACGTGTTCGTCATCCACAGCCCGCAGCTGGCCAGCCCGAGTTTCAATGCCGAGTTCGAGCACCGCGTGATGCAGGTTTGTACGATATGACGCAGGCGTTTCAACCCGCGTGGTGGGCGAACAATGCCCACATGCAGACCATCTTGCCTGTGTTGCTGCCGTTTGAAGCGCCCGAGTACACTCGTGAGCGTTGGGACACGCCCGATTTGGATGACTTTGTTGATTTGGACTGGGTGAATCTGGAAGGCGCAGAGCAAGCAGGGCAAAAAATCCTCATTCTGTTTCACGGACTGGAAGGCTCAAGCCAAAGCTCGTATGCCAAGGCGCTGATGCGACTGGCGCAGAACCGCGGCTGGACCGGCGTGGTGGTGCACTGGCGCTCGTGCAGCGGCGAGATTAACCGTGGGCGTGTGATGTACCACTCTGGTTTTTCAAGCGAAATCGACTGGGTGGTCAAGCGCATCGCCGCACGCTTTCCCAACAGCACGCGCCACATCGCAGGCGTGTCGCTCGGCGGCAATGCCCTGCTCAAATGGCTGGGCGAGACCGGCAGCGCTGCGAGCGCACTGGTGCACAGCGCCGCATCCATCTGCGCGCCGCACGAGTTGCGCGCAGGGGCGGTGGCCTTGGAGAATGGCTTTAATCAGCGCGTGTACATGCGCGCATTCCTCGCGACGCTCAAGCAAAAAGCCCTCGCTAAAATTGCCCAGTTCCCCGATTTGCCCGTGGACCCAGCGCGCATCCGCGCGGCGCGTAATTTCTTTGACGTGGATGAGTATTTCACCGCGCCCGTGCATGGATTCAAAAATGCCGAAGACTACTGGCAGCGCTCCTCGAGCAAACAGTATATGCGCGACATCGCCGTGCCCACGCTCATCCTAAATACGGCGAACGACCCCATCGTGCCCAAGCAGAGCCTTGCCACCGAATCCGAGGTCAGCGCAGCGGTGCAGCTGTGCTACACCGAGGACGGCGGTCATGTGGGGTTCGTCACCGCACGCCAAGCGGGTGACGACATGGCGCATTTTGCGTGGATGCCTGAGCGGGTATTGGGTTTTTTTGAGCAGGCTTGAGCTCAGAAACTTGATTGAGCCTTAGTGTAGTTTTCAGGTAATATTCAGTGGCAATTTAAATCGTATCTAAATTCGATAATAGATCAACAGTCAGAGTTAGGAGCACACATGAACATCACAGTAGAAACCTTGGTACGCGCCCCCATCGCGCGCGTCTGGCAGGCCTACACCACCCCCGAAGACATCGTGCAGTGGAACGCCGCATCCGAGGACTGGCACACCACGCGTGCGCAAGTGGATTTGCGCGAGGGCGGACAGTTCAGCTCGCGCATGGAAGCCAAAGATGGCAGTTTTGGCTTTGATTTTGCAGGCGTGTACACCCGCATTGTGCCGCACGAATTGATTGAATACAGCTTCGGCGACCGAGTGGCGAGCGTGCATTTTGAGCAGCAAGATGAGGGCGTGCGCGTACAAGTGTGCTTTGATGCCGAGGACACGCACAGCGAAGAGCAGCAGCGCGGCGGATGGCAAGCGATTTTGGATAATTTTGCGCGGCATGTGCAAGCGAGCGTCGCTGAATGAAGTCGTAAGCTGTGGTGCGGTAGGGGCGATTAGCGATTTTGGCGTCATCGCATGATTCAATCTGCGCGAACTTAAACTTGCTGTATCCAATTACAATTTAACACCAACAAATGAGAAAATGAATATGTGCACGCTAATGGGAAAAGACGCTTTGCTCGAACGCGGTGCTACGGTGCAGGCCATGATTGCGCGCAAAGTACCCACAGTCGAAACGTTAAAATCAAACCCAGATCATGTGGCCATTGGGAAAATGATGGGTCATCTTTATACATCCATTCCTGATGATGTTGATTTTGAAAATCAAGTCAAGTTGTTCAACAACATTGCTGCAGGGTATGCTTGAGCGAGATGGGTCAATATTGACTATCGCTTACATGAAGCTGGATGAGACACAAACGTTTTTGCCATCCCTGCGCAGTCCACCAATTGATAAATCGCTATAATGGGTTCACTCTGAACCCATTTTTTTATGTCTGTTTGTCATGCCCACCATCGATTTATTTTCTGAAATTATTCCCGATTCTGACCACGGTTTGACGCTGTTGTCGTGTCGGTTTTCTGCGTCGTTTTGGGACGAGGTGGTGGCGCGTATGCTGGCATCCCATGTGCCTTTGACGGCGCAGGTGTGCATCGTGCCCGATGGTTCGATGGCGCTGGCTTATCGTCAGGCATGGGCGCGGCACACGCAGCGGCAGGCGCGCGCGAGCGTGGTGCCGCCGATGATGACCTTGATGAATTGGGCGCGGGCCAATGGCGCAGATGACTGGGACGCGCAGCACACCGAGCGCACCCTGGCGTGGATGCAGTCCTTGCCGACTGTGCCTGCCCTGATGCAGGTGCTGGGGCACAGCGCACCTGAGGATGTGATGGGACTGGCGCGCCAGCTCATCGGTATGAGTGACGAGTTGAGCGTGCATTTGCTCGCGGGGCGTGATGTCGCGTGGGTGAAAAAATCCGTGAGCGAGGTCATCGAGCAGTTGTACGCGGATGCAGGTCATCATTTGGCACAGGAGGAGTTGCAGGTGTTGCTGCACTGTTGGAGCGCCGATGTAGCCAGTGTGGATGTTTCAGCTTGGAACGAAGCGGGCACAAGCCACCCCATCCCCGTCGTGCAGTATTTGGCAACCTTGCGTGCGCTGGCGGACGCGCCACCCTACGCGCAAGTCTGGGTGCTGCGCAATCGCGCGTGGACCGCGCATGAAGTGGATTTTTGGCAGCGGTACGCAGCTCAAGCACAAGTGACGGTGCTGGATGTGGCGCAGATTGAGGTTCATGCGGATGCTGGTGCCGAGCGTGCGCAGGCCTTGCAGGCCATCGCCCAGCGCCCTGAGCGATATGTGGTGTCTGAATCGGTGGCGGCGAACATAAGCGGCGAAATCGTGCAGGTCTATGCCGCGCCGAGCATCGAGGATGAAGCGCAGGCGGTGGTGCAGCAGGTGTTGGCGTGGTTGAAGGAGAATTCAGAACAGCGCATCGCTCTGGTCGCTTTGGATCGGCAGGTGTCGCGGCGCGTGTGGGCGCTGTTGCAGCGCGCGGGCGTGGACATCCGCGATGACACGGGTTGGTTACTCTCGACCTCGCGCGCGGCGAGTGCGTGGCGCACGGGGCTGCAGCTGATGCAGTCTGTGGGCGCTGAGCAAGGGCAGGGCAAAGTTTTGGCCGCTGATGTGCTCGACTGGTTGGCGCATCCATTGGTGCTGGGGCAGCTGAGCTCGCAGGACAAAGCCGATTTGGTCAAGGCCGCGCAGCAGGTCGCCGACCAGCAGGTGCAGTATCAAAAAACCGAAATTTGGCAAACCTGGTCGGACTGGCAGCACGCGGTGCACCAGTACTCGGACTGCGCCGCATTGCACGAGTTGGTGCAGCAGGCGCACGCATTGAGCAAACAATGGACACGCCCGCGCAGCCTGTCGCAGTGGGCGCTGGCATTTGAATCATGGGCGCGGCAGTTCGGGCTGTCGGAGGGTTTGAACGTCGATGGCGCGGGTCAGGTGTGGGTGGATTTGCTCACCCGTTGGTCGGGCGTCTTGGACTCGTGGGCCTTGCCACTGGCGAGCGCGTTGAAATTGATGAGCACCGAGGTTGAGGCGCTGACCTATCGCCCCGAACGCGCCCTCGAGGGTCGCGCCGAAGCGGTGGTGCTCATGCCCTTGGGCAACACGCGCTTGCGTCTGTTTGATGCGGTGTGGTTGATGGGCGCGGATGCGGGCAATCTGCCGAGCAGTCAGATGGATTTGGGACTGCTCAACACCGCGGTGCGCCGCAGCCTCGGGCTGCCCAATGTGGAGGAGCAACAAGCGGTGCTGCGCGAAGCCCTGCTCGACGTGCTCGCGCTCAATGCGCGCGTCTGCGCGAGCTACTGCACGCTCAAGGACGGCGCGCCCAATGGCTTGTCACCGTGGTTGCAGCAGTATCTGCGCGCCAGCCACAGCAGTACCGTGCGCATTGAGCACAGCGCACCGCAGTTAATCCCGCAGGTGGGGGTGCAAGGCGACATCGCCAGTGTGGTCCGTGCGCACGTGCCGACGGTGGTGTCGGCCACTGGCTTGAGCCGCTTGGCGGCGTGCCCATATCAATACTACGCGCGCGAGGTGCTGGACATCGCGCCCATCGCCGAGCCTGAGTTCACGGTCGCTGCCAATGAAGTGGGCAATGCGTGGCACAGCGTGGTCGAGCGCTTTCACAAGCAGCGCAATGCGGCATCGACCGAGCAGGATGAGGCGGTGTTCGCCCAGTGCATCGAAGCGGTGCTGAGCGCTCGCTGCGCTGAAAATCCTCGCTTTTGGGCGCTTTATCCATTGCTCAACAGTTACGTCGCCAGCTTCGTGCGCTGGTGGCAAGCGCGCGAGGCCGAGGGCTGGCACCCAGTGCACAGCGAATACAGCCCCGAGTTGCGCCCCACACAAACCATACTCGATGCATCAGGCGCGAGCGTGCACAGCGTGCAGTACAAGGGTCGCATTGACCAAGTAGACAGCAATGGCGATGGACTGGCGCTGATTGATTACAAAACCAATGGTTTGAGCGCGTACAAAAAACGCGTTGCCGAGGACGAGGACGTGCAGTTGGCGTTCTATGTCAATTTGATTTCAGAGTCCGTGCAGCAGCCCATCATCGATGCCCTCTACGTCGGCGTGGAAAAAAATTCGAGCAAAGTCACACCGCAGGTCAGCATCGGCACCCCCGAGGATGTGCGCGCCAAGGCAGAGCACCTGCGCGCTCAGGTCAATACGGTGTTTGCGCAGATGTGCGCGGGCGAGCCTCTGCGCGCGCTGGGACAATTGCAAACCTGCACTTATTGCGACTACCGAGCGGTCTGCCGCAAGGACTACGCGCTTGCGGACAAAGCGCCTGTTGGAAAGACTTTATGAATCACTTGAACCCCAGCCCCTATTTGAAAAACAACGCCGCCGTGAGTTCGGACGGATTCACACATGCCGCGCTCGAACCCGCGCACTCGGTGGTCGTGCGCGCCTGCGCTGGCAGTGGCAAGACTTGGTTGCTGACCTCACGCATCATCCGCCTGCTGATTGCGGGGGTAGCGCCCAAACACATCTTGGCGATTACCTTTACCAAAAAAGCCGCGCAAGAAATGCGCGACCGCGTGGCACAACTGCTGCGCGAGATGGCGGATGGCACGCCTGCGCAGGTGGTGGAATTGCTCACCCTGCGCGGCATGAGTGCTGAGCAGGCGCAGGCCAGCGTGGCGCGTGCGCAAGGATTGTACGATGACATCCTCGGCTCAGGGCAGGAGCTGCCCATCCACACGTTCGATGCGTGGTTCTATCGCCTGCTCAAAGCCGCGCCGATGGGCTCAGGGGTCTCGCGCGACGCGAGTCTGCTCGTCGATGCCGATGAGTTGCGCGAAGCGGCGTGGCAAGGATTGTTTGAACGCTTTAATCGCACCGATGGCGAGGTTCTGCGCACGCATTACCTCAATCTGGTCGCGCGCATGGGCGAGTTCAACGTTAAAAAAATGCTCGGTTCGGCACTGTATCTGAGCAATGAATTCGAGCTGTGGTTGAACCATGTGGGCGGCACACTGCCCGCAGCGCTGGCGCATCTGCGCGAGGAAATCGAAGCAGAAGCGGGCGTGAACGTGCTCGAAGGCGTGGCGGGGATAGAGGCGCGCACGCGGCAAGCGATTTTGGACTTGGGCGCGTTGACCGTGCTCATGCGCGCACTGGACGTGGGTGATGAGAAGAAGAAAGTCCGTGCAGACAGCTTGCAGCAGATCATAGGCGCGAGCAATCCGCCAGATTTTTGGGCGCTGTTGCGCCCGCACATCGCCGCGTCCACAGGGCAGCTCAACGGCACGAATTTCAAATTGGCCAACCCTCAGCGCGCCGCTATGCTGGGCGTGGGCATCAGCGAGGACGACTACAACGATGCACGGGATGCGGTGAATGCGCAGCTTGTGGCGATGCAGTTGAGTTTGGCGGATTTGGCGGCTTACAGCATACATGAGGACGCATTGCCCTGTGTGTTCGCCTTGCTCGAGCAGTACCGCGCGCACAAGCGCTCGGCCAATGCGGTCGAGTTCAGCGATGTGTCGCGCCAGTGCTTTGAGCTGCTCAACTCGCCCGAGACCGCGGCGTTTATGCAGACTCAGCTCGATGCGCGCTATCAGCATTTGTTGTTCGATGAGTTTCAGGACACCAACCCCGTGCAGTGGGGCATCATCCACGGTTGGCTCTCGGCCTATCAGGGCGATGCGCACAAGCCGAGGGTGTTTTTGGTCGGCGATGTAAAGCAGTCGATTTATCGATTTCGCGATGCGGACTCGACCTTGTTTGGCTTGGCTCAGGATTATTTGGTCGCGGGCTTTGACGCCACGGTGTTGCAAACCAACTTCACTCGCCGCAACAGTCCTGCGGTGGTGGATTGGGTCAATCAGATGTTCATGCGAGCGGACAGTGCCTTGGATGATTTTATCGAGCACAGCACCGCGCAGACCGATAGGGTGGGACATATTGCGTGTTTGGGCTTGGTTGAATCTTCGGTTAAATCTGCGGCACAAGTTGCGATAGAGAATGATGCGGCTGAGGCAGTCAACGAACTTGAACCAGCGACAGAGCAGCCCACCGCCCAACGCGATTGGCTGATCGAGCCAGCGTTGAACCTCGAATCGACCCGCCACGACGACGAGAGCGCGCAGCTGGTGCAAGCGATACGCGCCCTTGTCGGCAAGTACCCCGTGTGGGACGAAGAACTCAAGTGTTATCGCGCCGCGCAGTATTCGGACTGCATGATTTTGATTTATGGCCGCACACATCTGACCAGCTACGAGCGGCTGTTGCGTCAGGCGCACATCCCGTTTGAGAGCACGCGCCGGGGTGGGCTGATGGACACCTTGGAAGCGTTGGACTTGATGGCCCTGCTCAAATGGCTGTTGCGCGCCGATGACGACTGGGCGCTGGTGCAGGTTCTGCGCGCGCCGATGTTCGCGGTCACCGACGCGCAGCTGCTGCAGTTGCTCAGTTATAAGAAACAGTTGCACACAGAATCGGGCAGCCCCGTGTCGTATTGGCAGGCCTTGGGCATGTGGGTCAAGGATGCGAACCGCGATGCGAACCACGATGCTGAAATGGACGCATGGCGTCGCATACACGGTCTGCTCAGTGAGTGGCTGCACTGCGCCCATGTCGCGCCGCCGCACGATGTGCTCGACCGCATTTACGCGCAGGGCGATATTTATCAGGCCTACGCACGGGTCGTGCCGACTTGGCTCAACCCACAGGTGCAGTCGAATCTGCGCAGTTTTTTGCAACTGGCCTTGAATGTAGACGCAGGGCGCTACCCGAGTGTGCGCGGTTTGCTCAGTGCCTTGCAACGCTGGCAGGCGCGTGACACCGACGGCGTGTCTGAGGGTGAGCCGCTGGGCATGCACAACGCGGTAAAAATCCTCACGGTGCACGCGTCCAAAGGCTTGGAATCACCCATCGTCATGTTGATTGATATGCGCAGCAGCAAGCCCTCCACCCGTGGCGGCACTTGGATGATGCAGCGCGCAGGCGGCGCTGTGCCCATGCACCTGTCGTGGCTGGGCAACAACGACACACGCGGCGTGTGGCGTGCGCAGGCTTTGGCCGATGAAGCGGCATTGAACGCGAAAGAGCATTACAACAAATGCTATGTGGCGATGACCCGCGCCAAGCAACTGCTCATCGTCAGCGCGGCGCAGGAGATGAATGAGCAACGTGACGAGAGTGGCGAGGTGGAACGTGTGGCGGTGGTCAAAAAAATGGACGGATTGTTCGAAGCCCTGCACGAAACCTCATTGAATTTGCCGGCACTGCCACACGCGCCCGAGCTGTGGCCCGCGCTGTGGACATCCGAATGGCAAAAAATTGAACAAACCCAGTCCAACCAGATCAAGGTTGATGACAGCGCAACGGAGTCTAAATTGGCGCACAAAGCACTCCTACCGTTAACCGTGGGCGAAATCAAGGTGAACCAAGCGGGATTGGCGCGTTGGCATGAGTTGGACGCAGAACAGAGTGGCGAGAATGAAAACAGCGAGGACACGAGCGCGCAGTCCGATGTGCAGTCATCTGAGCGTGCCGTAGCCCTGGGCGTGGCGCTGCACAGCGCACTCGAATGGATGAGCGACGCCCACCAGCCACAGGCGCTCAGCGCGGCACAACTGGCGCGCAAATGCGCTCTGAGCCACGAACTGGCGCAGACCGTGTGGCAAATGGCGCAGGATGTGATGAACCACCCCGAGCACCGACCGTGGTTCGACCCTACTCAGTACGATGAAGCGCACAATGAAATGGCGCTGATGGACGCGCAGGGACGACTCAAACGCATCGATCGCTGGGTACGGCAGGGCGAGCAGATTACTGTGATTGATTACAAGAGCGCGTGGAATGAAGACAATCTGCCCGAGTACCAAGCGCAGGTGCGTGAGTACATAAATCTACTGGCGCAGGTCTATCCGCAGTGTCGCATCAGTGGGGTGTTGTTGCGGGCAGAAGGTGGGATGTGGCGAGTGCAGGAATGAACTTGTGCGCAGGCTCGAGCACGTAAAAGTGTAGCGGCGTAGGGGTGTTTTCGAACCGCCCTGCGTGCAAGTGCAAGTGGGTTTTAGTATTGGCGTCAGTGCCGTGCGAATGTGTCAGGACTGCCCCCGACGAGGCAGTTACTTTTTGCCTTGACGCAAAAAGTAGGCACAATCACGCGTTTTATTACGTGATTGCGGTGTAGGCTAACTTTGCATCGCAAAGTTAAGCGCAGCCGCCGAAGCCAAACAATTCAAGTCGAGTGCCGCAACCCATCGGGCATTTTGATGTGGTCGGCAAGAACTCTCATCTGCAAAAAACGCTAACCCACCTTACGTGTTAAAAAGGCAAGGGATGAATATCCACCTGCCTTTTTTCATCGAATGACCATAATGAGGATTTAAGCACTAATCACATCAGTTGTCATCTAAAGGTGATAGAATCGTACCAGTTTTAATCAACTTACCGTCGATTGTGGCTTTGATAAATTTGATTTTTGATTGAGTCAAATAAATGCCGTTGATTTCTCTCAAATCTTTGATTTCACAAAATTATTTTTATTATTGGGGGTGTTATATGTCAATCTTTAAGAAGTTTATGCGTCGTTTTGACGCATAAATATAGTTAGGCCGATTTTTGAAACTAAGGAGCTGCAATGAAAAAAGTTCTATTATTTGTCCTCTTATTTGGATTTCTTCCATTTTCTGCAAATGCTGGAGTAAAATGCAGTGATGTTAAATACGGAAATGAAAACTATCATGAGAAAATGGAAGAATTGGCCAAGCTAGCCAGATTGCCTGATGGTTACTACAGCAGGTATCACGAAGATGTTGTGAGCGATTTGTGCAAAGGCAATGCAAAAGGAATTAAAAGTTCAATTGATAGCGGATTTGTAAAGAGATCTGAAGTTGAGGCTATTAAAGAAGTTATCGGGATAGACAACCGCTCTGATACCGGAAAAAGCTACGGTTATTCAAGGCAAAAGTTCGAAGAAATGGGGTTGTGTAGTGCTTGTGCAGACAATGTAGCGCAACACTATACGAAAAAGCCAAGCTCGAAATGTGGAAAACTCGCAAAACAAGCATTGGAAGGGAATCCCAATGCTGTTGAAGAGTTGCAATCTTTTCCCAGTTATTGCACATGGAAATATTAACCATCAACTACATCAGCCTAACATGGCGCTCAAGCCGACCCGGTTCCGCTACGCTCCAGCGGTCGGCTTAGCTCTACGTTAGACAGCACAAACACACCTCAACTCGCTGGTGTGAATCCAGAAAAATGTGAACACACCTTCGCAATCAAAGAGCCCTACAGAATGACCTCGGATACACCATCATCTATGTTCCCAGCGTTAGGGCGTCGCGTCAGTCCTTTGTTCAAGCCTTCGGGTTCGAACAAGTATTTTTCACGAGTATGGGATTATTATTCTAATTGACCTCCACTCAACGTCCTAACTTGTTTGTAAAAGGTGTGAAATTCAGGTCACAAGAGGATTCTCGATAAAAACGTTTTGGGAATGACGTAGTGCTCAGTTTTTAATATTGTCTTTTTTTGCTGGTGTTCAAATTTAAGTGGGACGGTAGGGCTTTGCACCCAAATGAATTTATCTGAACGATGGTGCGGCAAGATTTGAATTTTTTGCGCACAGGCTTTGTGATAGACTAACACGTCAAATTACACTGGGAGCCCTTGATGTTACCTACCACGCCGCTGTTTCAGCTCACCCCCGATGAAAAAGAACAACCTTTATTAGAGGACATCCGCCTGCTCGGGCGCATGCTCGGCGACGCCGTGCGCAATTATGCGGGCGATGAGGCCTTTACCCACACCGAGAGCATACGCCAAGCGGCAGTGCGCTTTCGCAAGAGTGAGTCGGGTTTGGCTGGCTCGATTGAAGAACAAAACGCCGCACACGACGCGCGCAAGATGCTCACGGATTTGTGCGAGAGTTTGGGCGATGCGCAGGCTTTGCGCGTGATTCGTGCGTTCAGTCTGTTTTCGTTGTTGGCCAATATTGCCGAGGATGTGCATCAGAATCGCCGTCGTCGTTATTACCGTCAGCACGGTGCGCAGGCTCAGGTGGGCAGCTTGGCGCGGGCTTTGGCCAATTTGCAAAGCCGCGGGGTTTCGGCCAAGGATGCTTTGCGTGCGATGACGCGCGTGCATGTTGTGCCTGTTTTGACCGCGCATCCGACGCAGGTGCAGCGCAAAACCATTTTGGATTTGACCCGAACTTTGGCGCAGCGTTTGGCCGCGCGTGATGGGGTGATGCAGGATGTGGAGGCGGAGCAGGATTTGATTGCTGAGCTGGAGCGTCTGGTGCAGGTGTTGTGGCAGACCGCGATTTTGCGCAAGGCCAAGCTCAATGTGATGGACGAAATCAACAACGCGGTGAGTTATTACCCAATTACGTTTCTCAAACGCATTCCGTCCTTGGTCAACCGTTTTCAAAAAATGGCAGGCGAGTTGGGTGCGGATGCGGCGACAAAGCAATCTCTACTGCCCATGACTATGGGTATGTGGATTGGTGGCGATCGCGATGGCAATCCATTTGTGACGGCGCAGACTTTGCGCGAGTGCGCATTGGCGCAGGCCCGCGTGGTGTTCGCGCATTATTTGCGGGAGTTGAATGCCTTGGGGCAGGAGTTGCCGCTCTCGACCGCGATTACCACGGTCAGCCCTGAGCTGATTGAGCTGGCCGAGCGCACAGGCGATACGTCCTTGCATCGTGCCTTGGAGCCGTATCGTCAAGTGGCGGTGGGGATGTACGGGCGCATCGCGCAGACCGCGCACGAGTTGTGCGGTTGGGTGGCGGTACCCGCGCCGCGCATCGAGCATGCGCCTGCGTACGCCAATGCCGAGGAGTTTGAACGCGATTTGCAAACCATCGTTCAGTCGCTCAAGGACAACAACGGTTCGAGCTTGATTGACGGGCGCTTGTCGCAGTTGATTCAGACCGTGCATGTGTTTGGCTTTCACTTGGCGACCATTGATTTGCGCCAAAATTCGGATGTACACGAGAGCTGTGTGGCGGAGTTGCTCGCCAGTGCAGGTGTGGTGGCGAACTACCGCGAGCTGGGCGAGGACGAGCGCTGTCAGGTGTTGACCGAGCAGCTCAACTCGGCGCGTTTGCTCGGCAGTCCTTGGATTGCGCAAAGTGAGTTGTTGCACGGCGAATTGGCGATTTTTAATGCGGCGCGTGAGTTGCGTGAATTGTTTGGCGCGCGTTTGATTGAGCAGGCGATTATTTCAAAATCCACCAGCGTGTCCGACATGCTGGAGTTGGCGGTGATGCTCAAAGAGGCTGGGCTGGTGTCGGTTGTACCGAGTGCGCGTTGTGAGCTGGACATCGTACCCTTGTTTGAAACAATTGACGATTTGCGCGCGGCGCCAGCCATCATGCGCGATTGGTTCGCCACGGATTTGGTCGAGGATTGGTTGAATTTGCCACAGCGCGGGCGCAAACAAGAAATCATGCTCGGTTATTCGGACAGCAACAAGGATGGTGGATTCCTCACCTCGATTTGGTCTTTGTACGAGGCGCAGCAGGCTTTGATTAAAACCGCGCACCATGCGAATGTCGATGTGTCGTTCTTTCATGGGCGCGGTGGATCGGTCGGGCGCGGTGGTGGTCCTTCGTACGAGGCGATTTTGGCGCAACCAGCGGGCTGCATGACGGGCAAAATCCGTTTGACCGAACAGGGCGAAGTGATTGGTGCGAAGTATGCCGACCCCGATATGGGGCTGCGCAACTTAGAAACCTTGGTCGCGGCCTCGATGGAAGCGGCTGCCAACGATGTGGGGCAGACCGAGCACTGGGGTGCGTTTGAGACCGCTATGGGCGAGATGTCTGAGCTCAGTTTCCAAGCCTATCGCAAACTGGTGTACGAGACCGATGGTTTTACGGATTTCTTCCGTGCGGCCACACCAATCAATGAAATTTCGCAGCTGAACATCGGCTCGCGCCCGTCCTCGCGTAAGCCGTCTCAGCGCATAGAAGATTTGCGCGCGATTCCGTGGGTGTTCTCATGGGCGCAGTCGCGCATGATGTTGCCCGGTTGGTATGGCGTGGGTTCGGCGATTGAAACTTGGGTCGGCGGCGACGAGTCGCGCTGGGCGCAGCTGCGTCAGATGCACGCTGTGTGGCCGTTCTTTCAATCGGTGCTCTCGAATTTAGACATGGTGATTTCGAAAACCGATTTGGCGATTGCCGAGCGTTACACCCAATTGGTCGAGGACCGTGAGTTGGCCGAAACCATCTTTGGCGAAATCGTCGCCGAGTGGAAGCGCGTGGTCAATGCACTGTTTGTGATTACAGGCACGGACGCGCTGCTGGCGAGCAATCAGACTTTGGCGCGTAGCTTGCGCAATCGCTTGCCTTACTTGGATCCCTTGAATTACTTCCAAGTCGAGCTGCTCAAACGTTATCGCGCGGGGGACGATTCCGAAGCCATACAAGACGGGATTCACATTGCCATCAATGGTCTGGCAGCAGGTTTGCGCAACAGCGGATAAACTAAGTTGCAGGGCGGGCGCGGGCAAAAGCGAACGCCCGTGCCGTTAAAACCCACGCAAAACTTGCAAATGGATTGCTAAATACTGTTACAATGATTGCCATAAATCGTTTGATTTATTTTTTTTCTACCAATGGAGAGAACATGGAAAACATCGAACAACGCGTCCGTAAAATTGTTGCAGAACAATTGGGTGTAAACGAAGCCGAAATCAAAAATGAGTCATCTTTCACGAACGACTTGGGTGCAGATTCTTTGGACACAGTAGAGCTCGTAATGGCTTTGGAAGACGAATTCGAATGCGAAATTCCTGATGAAGACGCAGAAAAAATCGCCACTGTGCAACAAGCGATTGACTATGTTACAGCGAATGCAAAATAATCCCGAGTCTTTCGACTTGAGGGTTATCTGAAGTAAAAATGATAAAAGAGACCATCAAGGTCTCTTTTATCACATATACATAGACGTTTGCCGAGTGCGGCCATCATAGTACAATGACAGCGCAGCGCACCGTGTGCAAGCATCTCACAACAAAAGGAAATACTCATGAGCAAACGCAGAGTCGTCATCACTGGTATGGGTGCCATCACCCCCGTGGGCAATGACGTTCAAAGTACTTGGAATAATCTGATTGAGGGTCAATCGGGTGTGGTGACCATCACTAAATTTGATGCCAAAGACATCAACAGTCAAATCGCAGGTGAAGTCAAAAACTTTGATGTGACCGAATACATCGGCCCAAAAGAAGCACGCACCATGGATACCTTCATCCATTATGGTTTGGCCGCAGGTATTCAGGCGTTTCGTGATTCAGGCCTTGCGGTCACCGAAGAAAATGCCGAACGCATCGGCGTCATCATTGGTTCTGGTATTGGTGGTTTGCCGCTGATTGAAGCGAACTGCGACAATTTGTTTAACAAAGGCGCTCGTCGTGTATCTCCGTTTTTGATTCCGGGTTCAATCATCAACATGATTTCTGGTCACATGTCGATTATGTATGGTCTGAAAGGCCCTAATCTGGCTGTGGTGACCGCGTGTACCACGGGCACACACTGTATCGGTGAAGCGATGCGCATGATTCAATACGGCGATGCAGATGCGATGTTGGCCGGTGGTGCTGAGTCAACCATTTCGGCATTGGCCATGGCAGGCTTTGCCAATATGCGCGCACTGTCTACACGCAATGACGACCCAGCTGCGGCCTCACGTCCTTGGGACAAAGACCGCGACGGTTTTGTCATGGGCGAAGGCGCGGGCGTATTGATGCTCGAAGAGTACGAGCACGCCAAAGCACGCGGCGCCAAAATCTACGCTGAATTGGCAGGCTATGGCATGAGTGCCGATGGCTACCACATGACTGCACCATGCGAAGATGGCGACGGCGCGATGCGCTCAATGCGCAATGCGATGCGCGATGCGGGTGTGAACCCTGATCAAGTGAACTATGTTAATGCGCATGGCACGTCAACGCCATTGGGCGACGTGGCCGAAACAGTCGCGATTAAGCGCGCTTTGGGTGACTCTGTGGGTAAAGTCATCGTCAACTCGACCAAATCCATGACGGGGCATTTGCTCGGTGGTGCAGGTGGTGTAGAAGCGGTGTTCACGGCCTTAGCCATTGCGAATCAAAAATCGCCGCCAACCATCAACTTGGACAATCCAGGTGAAGGTTGTGATTTGGATTACTGTGCCAACACGGCACGCGATGCCAAAATCGAAATCGCCATGAGCAATAACTTTGGCTTCGGCGGCACCAACGGCACATTGTTGATGAAAAAGATTTAATTCAACAGTTGCAATGCCAAAAAGCAGATTAAGCAGACCTTAGGGTCTGCTTTTTTTCAGCTCATTTGTGCTTAAGTGTAAATAACGCTTGCAAAGAGTAAATAAACCAATTACAATGTTGGTCTTGGTTTTGGAAGCGTGGCAGAGTGGTTGAATGCAGCAGTCTTGAAAACTGCCGAGGGTGTGAGCCCTTCGTGAGTTCGAATCTCACCGCTTCCGCCAACCAACTTGTTCAATCAGAAAAAAGCAACAAGCACATTTTTGAAGCGACAAATTTTACTGGCGCGGGGTGGAGCAGCATGGTAGCTCGTCGGGCTCATAACCCGAAGGTCGTAGGTTCAAATCCTGCCCCCGCAACCAACAGACATCACAGATTGTTTTGACAGCCTTGTCAAACAAGGGCAGATTAAATAAAAAAAGCCCGCATCAATAGACACTGTTCGTCATACTCATTGTAAATTACCTATATTTCTAAAGTTGCCTGCATCAGAATATCTGCGCAGCAACAATTGCATCGATTTGATGTATCCATCAGATGCACAAACGCAATCCATGCGCCCAGCGCATAAATACCTACTACCTCAATAAGTCACCGCAATGACACCAACTGAAATCAAACGCATCATTGAAGCGCTGATCCTGTGCCACGACGCGCCTATGACCTTGCCGCAAATCAAAGAGACTTTGGCCATCGAGATTAACAACGATACCTTGCGCTTGTTTCTTGAAGAAATCAAACAAGATTGGTCTGATCGTGCGGTGCACTTGGTACAAGTGGCCTCTGGTTATCGTTTTCAGACCGCTGCCAGTGTGATGCCGTATATTGATCGACTGCGCGCTGAAAAGCCTGCTCAATACTCCCGTGCTGTGCTCGAGACCTTGGCCATCATTGCCTACCGTCAACCTGTGACGCGTGGCGACATTGAGGACATTCGTGGCGTGACCGTGTCCTCGAACATTATTAAGAATTTAGAAGACCGCGGCTGGATTGACACCGTGGGACATCGTGAAGTCCCGGGGCGTCCAGCCTTGTTGGCGACGACCAAACAGTTTTTGAACGACATGGGTCTGCTCACGCTCAAAGAATTGCCAGTGTTGGCGGGTCAAACCGACGGCGAGACGGGTCAGCTGGAGCTGGTAACCTTGAGTGAACAGCCCGATTCAGACGAATCAGCACCTGCGGCAAGTGAGGGCGCAGCACTGGCTCGAATGACCGAGATAGTACAGCCCTTGAGCTCGCACATTGATGTTGCCGAAGTTGATGCAGAATCAAAGGACGACGACCGCGCAGATGGCTATGTGCACCTAAACGCCGAACCTTCGACGCAAACCAGCGAAATGGGCAAAACGGTCGAATCTGCGGACTCAATCAGCTCAGATGCACAATCCTCAGCCACAAATACATCAGATACAAATACATCAGAAACACACAACTGACCCCCTCCATAAAATGACCCACGCGCGCATAAGTGCGCGGGCATGCCTTTAGCCCAGATTTCTTAATCAAGAAACGAGAACAAATGAACGATATAGACAACAAACCCGCAAAGAAAAAAAGCACCTTACTGCGCGGTAAACACGGCGTGCGCAAAAACACAGCACGCCCAGAACGAACCGAGCACGCAGCGCCCACAGGAGAAATGGGTGCACGTCCTGCTTCAGCTCCGCGCTCAGACCGCAGCTCACCCGCACGCAATAATTCAGCCAAACCAGCCGCACGCACAGCTCAAAAAACCTACCAAAAACGCGCGCCTCGTTCTGATGCGAAGATGGACGACAGTTTGCCCGAGCAGTGGGGTTGGCAGGATAAATTCGCTAGTCCAGCGCGTGCAGCGAGCACAAACAGTCAAGATGCAACGGGTCATGAAACATCGCCCGAGCGCAAGGGTCAGCGTCTTTACCGCGCAGGTGTGCGCTCAAACCGCAAAAACAACCCAGATTCAGCCGCACCAGCGACGGGCGAAGGCTTGGCAATTGATGCGTTTGACGATGCACAGGCAGAACCAGGTGATGTGTATTTGGACGGCAGCATCAAGCTGCAAAAAGTCTTGGCCGATGCGGGCATAGGCTCGCGCCGCGATATGGAAGAGCTGATTATTTCAGGTCGCGTGTCCATCAATGGCATGCCCGCGCACGTTGGGCAGCGCATCACAGATGATGACCAAGTGCGCATCAACGGTAAATTATTGCAACGCAAAAAACTCACGCCGACAGTGCCACGGATTGTGATTTATCACAAACCTGCAGGCGAAATCGTCAGCCACAGCGACCCAGAAGGTCGCCCAACGGTGTTTGACAAATTACCGTTCACACGCAAAGGCAAATGGCTGGCGATTGGTCGACTCGACTTCAACACCGAAGGACTGCTGATTTTGACCACGTCGGGCGACATCGCCAACAAAATGATGCACCCACGCTACGGCCATGAGCGTGAATACGCCGTACGTGTGTTGGGCGAAGTCACCGATGCACAATTGAAATTACTCACTTCAGGCA
>CAZDLD010000017.1:4053-22197 GCA_964506355.1 uncultured Hydromonas sp. | reverse complement strand
CTGTTGGACGCTGAGCGTTCGTGGGTCATGCATGCGAATTTCAAATCTGAGGGTGTGAACTTCATGGCGAGCGATTGCCCGAGTGCATGGGGGCCTGTGTCGGGTAATGCGGTGCAGTTGTGCATCACGATGACCGATGCTGCCGAGCAGGCGCGCTTGTTCGATGCGCTGAGCGCAGGTGGTGTGGTGAGGATGCCGCTGGAGGATATGTTCTGGGGTGGGCGACTGGGGATGTTGACCGATCGGTTTGGGGTCAATTGGATGTTCAGTATTGAGGCGCAGTGAGGGTGGTTTTTTTGCTGGGCTTGGGTTGTTGAGTTAGATTGTTGAATTTTAAGTTGTTGAATGATGGGATGATAAAAAACAGGGTGCTTGCGCACCCTGTTTTTTTGCTTTTTCCCCGACACCGATGACTTAACGCAGCGTTGTGTGCGAGGGGAGCATCCATTCAAAATAAACGCTCGGAGTGTATGGCTTATAGTTTTTGCAGCGCCGTTTCGTAGTTCGGTTCGTGGGTGATGTCGTCCACCAGTTCGTTGTGAATCACGGTGCCTGTTTCATCGAGCACGATCACGGCGCGGGCGCACAGGCCGGTCAACGGGCCTGAGGTCATTTCGACGCCGTAGCTGGTGCCGAAGTTTGAGCGAAATGCAGACAGGGTGTGTACATTCTCGATTCCTTCTGCGCCGCAGAATCGACCGAGTGCGAAGGGTAAATCTTCGGATACGCTGAGCACGACAGTATTGGTTTTACCAGCGGCTTGCTCGTTGAACTTGCGCGTAGAGGTCGCGCAGGTTGGCGTGTCGATGGATGGGAAGATGCTGATGACGACTTTTTTACCGATGAAGTCTGACAGGCTGACGGGCTGGAGTTTCGCGTCTTTGAGGGTGAATGCTGGGGCGGCGCTGCCGACTGCTGGGAGTTCGCCTGCGGTGCTCACGGGGTTGCCGCGTAAGAGTGTCTGTGCCATGTGGATTCCTTTGTTGGTTCGAGTTTGTGTGAATTTGATTGCGAATTTGAGATTCGTTGCTGAATTTGTGTCTGAATCTGTGCACGATTATAACGGGCTATGCGGATTCGTGCTGAGAGCGAAATCTGTGCCCAAGTGGATGAAAAAAAGCCCTGTGCGTGTGCACAGGGCTTTTGATTGAATGCGAGGTCGATTATGTACCTACGCTTAAGAAGCTTTGGCCAGTCCGTCGAGCCACACGCCCATGCCTTGGGTGTTCAGCTCAATATCGGTGGCGAAAATTTCCATCAGTTTGTCGTCTGGCAGGGTGCAGCCAAACATCCGCACCTGCATCAGCAAGTAGGCTTGCATGGCTTCTTGGATGCGCGCATGACGCGAGGCGTGGTCCAGATTCAAACTTTGGACGAACAGCGCGGACTGCGTGAGTGCCGACAGGTGGCGCAGTAAATCCTCAGCCAGTTTGTTTAAATTTGTCACTTGCCCATAGTGGGTGAGGTACATCGCTGTGGGCGAGAGCGCGAGCAGGCGGGCGATGGAGGCGCGCATTTCGTCTGGCTCAAATTGCGTCGGCGTGGTGGTCGGGAAGATAAATACCCGTCCATCGGTGTCCAGCTCGCGGTAGGACAGGCCAAACATATCGCCCGTGAATATCCCCTGTGTCGCTTCATCCACGATGCAGATGTGGTGGCGTGCGTGACCGGGGGTGTCGAGAAAGCGCAGGGTCCGCCCGTTGAGCGACACGCTGGTCTCGTCGGCGGCTTCGATGATGCGCGCTGCGTCAATTGGCAGGATTTCGCCGTACATGGCAGCGACGTAGTCCGCACCATAGACCGCGCTCACGCCTGCGATGAGCTTAGACGGCTCGGCCATGTGGCGCGCACCGCGTGGGTGTACCACGAGTTTGGCGTTGGGGAATTTTTGCATCATCAAGCTCGCACCACCTGCGTGATCCAGATGGATGTGGGTGAGGATGACGTAGTCCACGGCTGAGGCGTCCAAGCCGACTTTGTCGAGGGCTTCGAGGACGTTCGGCACTGAGTCGTTGCAGCCTGTGTCGATGAATGCGGCGCGTCCGTCCTGCACGATGAGGTAAATAGCCGCCAGCTGCGGGCGCACATAACCTGAGTCTAAACAGTAAATGCCATTGCCATAGTCGTTCCAATTGTACATAGGGTCTCCGTAGTGGGTTGGTGCGGTCAAACTCGCCGCGATGTCATTATTTTTTGTCGTTCGATTGTAATTCAGATTGCTTGAGATTGGCGCGTTTTTGTTTCAGGTAGGCTTCGTTGATGTGTTGTGCCGCGCTCGGTTGCTGTGGGTTGAGCGCGTAGGCCTTGCCAAATCCGAGCACCAAGCTGCCTGCGTAGGGCGTGAGTTTGACCATCACAAAGTCGCCCAGTTGGCTGAGCATATCGACCGTGTTGCCCGCACGCTCGCGCAGCTGGCTCAGGGCGTGGGCGCACTCGTCTGAATCGCGCGCCACCACGCTGGCGTCGGTGTCGTAGGACAGGCGGGTGCGTGCGTAGAGGTTGCGGGCGCTGGACTCGTCTTCGATGATGAGTAGGCCCACTTTGGGGGTGTTGAGGATATTGCCCGTGTGCGCCGCCAGTGCTGAGATAAACACATAGTAATGACCATCGAGCAGGGCGTAGGGGGTGTAGCTCGCTTGCGCGTGTCCCTGTGCGTCGGTGCTGGCGAGTATGGCGCTGATGCACTGGCGGTGCAGTGCATCGATGGCGGTTTGAATGGTGGCTTGGGTGCTCAGTTCGGTGCTGCGTTCGTTGTCGTTGCTTGCTGTGTTCATCTGTGTACCCGTTGATTAGACTTGTGATGAGACATGTATTCAGAATACCTAAGCAATGCGGTGCTGCAACGACTTACTCGTCGTTGTCATCCGCATCGACATCCACGATGAATTCGTCGTCGGATTTCGGCGCTTCTAAAGCGGCTTTAATCAGTTGAAACAGCTCGCGGTAGGCCTTGGGCGGTTTGGCCAGCTCGGCTTCCTTGCGTGCATTGCGCACGAGGGCGCGCAGGGGTTGCGCATCGACCGATGGGAAGTTGCCCAAAAATCGGGTGATGGCTTCGTCCGTGGCTATCATCTCGTTGCGGTAGCGCTCGATGCGGTGCAGCAGTGCGGTCGCGGCGGTGGATGAGCCTTTGAGTTGTTTGAGTTTTTCAACGATGGGCGCGGTGTCCTCGTTGCGCATGATTTTGCCGATGTATTGCATTTGGCGGCGGTGCGCGCCGTGTGTCGGGATGCGTTGGTATTCTTTGATGGCTTCGCGCAGCTCGTCGGACATCGGGATTTTTTTCAAAGCGTCTTTGGACAGCTCAACCAGCTCCTCGCCCATGTCTTGAAGCTCAATCATTTGTTGTTTGCGTTTGGTCTTGCTGATTTTATCGAGTTCGCGTGAGCCGTCGATTTCGTAAATGGTTTCTGCCATGGTGTTCTCTGTCTAAATGTGTCGATGTGGTGTGTCGATGTGGTGTGTCGATGAATTGTATCGGGTTGAGTGGGTTTGCCTGTGCACTGTGGGCTTAAAAGCGGTATCATGTGCGCAAATTGGTTCATGAAGTCTATAAGGATGTCTCCCCCCTATGTCAGTCAGCTCAGTCAACTCAGTTAAGTTCGATTATACACGCAACGCATTCGAAACCATTGCCCAACACGCATTGTCCACTGCAAAAAAAGTCGGTGCGAGCGCCTGCGCAGTCGAAATCTCCGAATCCAACGGTCTCTCGGTCTCCTCGCGCAATGGTTCGGTCGAAACGGTGGAGCACAACCGCGATAAATCTTTGTCGATTTCGGTCTATGTGGGCAAGCAAAGAGGCTTTGCCAGCACGTCTGATTTCTCTGATGCCGCGATTTTGAGCACGGTGCAAGCGGCACACGACATCGCCAAGTACACTGCGGCCGACCCCTGCGCGGGCTTGGCTGAGAAAAAGTATCTGTACAAGGCCAGTGCCAAGGATGTGGATTTGGACTTGTTCCATCCGTGGGCATTGACCACGGCGGATGCCATTGAGCTGACCTTGGAAGGCGAGCAGGCGGCGTTTGACGCGTGTAAATACATCAAGAACTCCGATGGCGCGAGTGTGTCCACGCATCAGGGGCATTTCATCGCGGCGGCGACCAATGACTTTATGAACGGTTACGCCTACTCACGCCATTCGGTGAGCGTGGTGCCGATTGCGCAAAAAGGCAAACAGATGGAGCGTGATGTTTGGTACGCATCGGCGCGTGACGCCAAGTCATTCGCCGACATTCGTGAAATCGGTACATACGCGGCGAACCGTGCGGCGGCTCGATTGGGTGCGCGCAAAATCAGCTCGCGCACCTGTCCCGTGCTGTTTGAAGCGCCGCTGGCCTGTGGTCTGATTGGGAACTTTACCCAAGCCATCAGTGGCGGCGCGCTGTATCGCAAGACCTCGTTTTTGCTCGATGCGCTGGATAAACAGATATTTCCCAAACACATCGGCATCGTTGATGATCCATTCATCGCGCAGGGTATGGGCAGCGGTTACTTCGACGATGAAGGCATCGCAGCGCAAAAACGCGAACTGGTGCAGTCGGGCGTGCTGACGGGGTATTTGCTCTCGATGTACACCGCACGCAAGCTCAAAATGCAACCCACGGGCAACGCCAGTGGCTCGCACAATCTGCGCATGAGCAGCACCAAGACCAAGAAAGGCGATGATTTCGCCGCCATGCTCAAAAAACTCGGCACAGGTCTGCTGGTAACTGAGCTGCTCGGCTCGGGCGTGAATTATGTGACGGGCGACTATTCGCGTGGCGCGAGTGGCTACTGGGTCGAAAATGGCGTGATTGTGCACCCCGTGCAAGAAATCACCATCGCGGGCAATCTCAAAGAAATGTTTCAGAACATCGTCGCCATCGGTGCGGATGAGTTGATTCGCGGCACCAAGCAGACGGGTTCCATCCTCATTGATCGCATGACCATTGCAGGTTAATTTGTCTGTCAATTCACAAGGTAGGGGCATGTACGAGCGTAAAAATCAGGCGGTTATTTCCAAGCAGCAGTTCAATCTGCGCATCCGTCGGCATTTATTGGCGGTGTTGCTGTTGCTGGTGCTGTCCTTGGGCGTGGGTATGCTGGGCTACCATGGTCTGGAGCATTTGAGCTGGATGGATGCATTTTTGAATTCGGCGATGTTGCTCGGCGGTATGGGGCCGGTGAACATCCCTCTGAGCGGCGCGGGCAAGCTGTTTGCAGGCCTATACGCCTTGTACGCGGGATTGATATTTATCGTCACGGCGGCATTGATTTTCACACCGATTGCACATCGAATTTTGCATCAATTTCACTGGGATGACGACCCCGATCAAAACCCGTGAGTGAGTGAAAAAACGCTCGTCAAAACCACTGATTGAGTAGCGCCACATACACCACGATGCCGCCAAACAAACTGACCAAATAGTTCTTGAGCGTGATTTGCAGCAGGCCAGTCAGCATGATGCCGATGAGGGCGAATTTAACCTCGCTCAGGTGCTGTGCTTTGTACGCTTCGGACGCGTAGACCACCAAAATCAACATCATCACCAGCGGAAAGCGATTCTTGATGTACGTGATAAACGGGTGGGCGTTCAACCAATCTTTAAAGAAAAACGGCAGGGCGCGCAGCCCCCACGTGACCAAACCCATTACCGCAATCATGGCTGCAATTTCAATGTGGCTCATGCGCGCACCTCGTGATTGGTTTTGCTGGCAAACGCGTAATCCACCATCAGTAAGAGCAAGGCAATCGCACTGGCAGTGACTAAGAAGTATTGCGGCAACAACCACGTCGCGCCCAAACAGGCGAGGATGCCTATGCCGATGTTCTTAAGCTCGGGGTTGGATTTGATTTGCTCGACCAATAAAATCACAAACAGCGCGGTCAAAGAGAACTCAATCCCCTTAATCGGTGCGATGGCACTGGCGAGCAGAGCGCCGATAATTGTGCCCGTAATCCAATACAGATGGTTGATGCCGATGATGGACAGGGCGTTTTGTGCGTTCGCGTGTTTGCTGCTGGTCAATAATGAATAGGTTTCATCGGTGATGCCGAACATAAAATACGCGCGCCGCGCCCAAGTGTGCGGCACCAAGTCAAACAATGACAAGCCAAAAAAGATGTGACGCAGATTGAGCAGAAACGTCGCAATCGCGGTGTCGATGAGGGGCGCATGATTGACCACCAAACCAACGGCCAAGAACTGCGCCGCACCTGCATAGACAAACACGCTGAAAATAATAGGGATGTACCACGCGATGCCCTGCGAGACCATGAGAAAGCCAAATGTGATGCCCAGTGGAATGTAACCGAGCAGAACGGGCAGGGTGATGGAGAGCAGACTGGGTGGTTTCATGGGCTACTGTGTTTTAAATTATGGTCGGTCAAATCAAGTGGCGCGATTATAGACCATAACTCCCATCGCTGGGCATGTGCGTATGGGTCCAATTTGCGCATTAGCGAAAATACAAACTGAGCATGATAACAATGACGCACGCCAACACCGCCCAGCACAGATGAATGATTTGGGCGTGGGTGCTTTGATAATTGTAATAAAAGGTTTTGTGCGCACTGTCCACACGCAGACCGCGTGCGCGCAAGCTCATCGCGCCTTTTGTGGCGTGACGCAGTGCAAAAATCAATATCGGCAACCATTGCAAAAATCGTTGGTTCCAGCGCAGTCCGCGCAGCGAGGCTGATAGCATGATGCGGCGCACTTCTGCACGCATCAGTTCAATCGAGCCAAACCCCAGTTGCAAGGCATAGGCGATGTTCATCGAGAGCCAGCCACGCTGCAAGGCATAGCTCACCACATCGCGCAGATTGAGCATTTTTCCTGACATCAGCGCGACCCAAGTCATGGTGGTCACGCGCAGCAGGATGCGGTTGGCGGTGTGTAGGGTTTCGGCGTTGCGCACATCGACAAACAACAAATTCCACAACCACACCGACCACGACAGCAGCAGAGCAATGCCCAAACGCAGCACGATGGCGCGCAGTTCCATGCCCTGAGCCCATGCGAGTACAGCCGCCACGAGCGATAGGGCAACCACGGTGTGCCACGGCACAGGCAAAGCCACGCCGATAAAAAACACCATCAGCAAGGCCAATACATGCGCGTCGTGCAAAGGACGCGAGCGGATGGGCGCGTCACTGTGTGGCACTGGGGTGGCTAATGAGTTGGAAGATGAGATGGTAGATGGGGCTGTGTTCTGGCTCATGACGTTTGCCCCGTCTTATCATCTGAACTGTGCTTCAAGATGCGCAATTGACCCTGATCAATCTGCCAAATCTGGTCGGCAATGTGCGCTTGCAGCTGGGCGTCGTGGGTGATGACGATGAGGGCGTAGCCTGCGGATTTGAACGCTTGGATGAGCTGGGTGATGCGCATCGTGTTGAGCGCGTCTTGTCCGAAGGTTGGTTCGTCCAAGACTATCCGCGGCCTGCCAAAAAAGATCGGTAACAACTGGGTCAATCGGCGCTTTTGCCCCTCAGAGCGCTGTTGCGGCGAGCGCTCGGCGCACCCCATCAAGCCGAACTGAGCGAGTGTTGCATCGATGTCCTGTATCCCCAGTTGTGTGAGTTCCTGCGCCACGGTGTCGAAAAAGAAATGACTGTCAGGGTGTTGAAACACATACATCATCTGCGTGCGGGGCTTGGCTGGTTCACCATTGACCCACAGTTTCAACTGACCTGAAATGGGTTTGGTCAGCCCTGCGAGGGTGTTCAATAAAGTGGATTTACCCGAGCCATTGGCGCCGCAGAGCACAGCGCACTCGCCAGAGTTGAGCTGAGCACTGGCGCTGAATAATGGTGCTTTGCGCGAGTAACCAATGGTCAAGTCATTGAGCTCGAGGCGTATGGGAGGGGGTATGGGTAGATTGAGCACTTGGGTGACCGACTGCGCTTGTATCAGCTCGGAATGGGTGTGCGCTTGATACTGCGCCACCGACATGGCTTCGATTCGTCCATCGGCGTCGACATGCCAGCAGGTATCTGCACATTCGGCCACCGCCGCGTGGTGGTCAATTAAGATGATGCAAGCATCCTGCTTGAGTGTGTTGAGCAATTGGTAAAACTCAGCGCGCATCGCCGCGTCCAAAAATGCCGTGGGCTCATCGAGCAGTAAAATCGAAGGTTGGGTGGCGAGCATGGACGCGAGCAACAGACGCTGCGCCTGCCCGTGTGAGAGCGAGTGGGTGGCGGCGAATTCAAAATCGCCCAAGCCAAAACGCTCGAGCATGTGTTTTTGAGCCGCCATCTGCTCTGGTGCATCTTGTCGGTGCTCCAAACTGAAGAAAAACTCCTCGCCCACGCGTTCACGCACCAGTTGGGTGTGTGGATTTTGCGATAAATACAGGGCGTGGGGCGCAATCGCGGGGTTGCCACCGCGCAGCGTACCGTGGATGAATTCAGGGTGTAGCCCTTTGAGCAGGTTTAGAAAGGTCGACTTGCCCGAGCCACTCGCACCCGTGAGCCAGATAAGGCCTGTTGCAGGAACCGTCAACGGCTCAGTCAGCTGTATGCCGACTGAGTTGCGCGAGTAGGTGAATTCAAATGCGGGGATGGTGCTCAATGGCAATCCGTGTTGATTTCAGCAGTGAAAGACCAAGACCGCTTGCTTCAGATTGAACGGTCTTGCGCGATTAAAAACCCATCGAGCAAACCCGTTTTGAGCAAGCGTTTACCCAAAAAGCGGCTCAACCATGCTGCAAAAATCCAGCTTGAAACGATGAAAATCAACAGTTGAACAGCATTGAACCACAGGCTCAAATTCTCTTGCTCTTGGCTGAAATAGTCATAACCGAAGCTAAACACCGCCGCCATGCTCGCCGCGAGCATGAGCACCGATGTGTTCCACTTGCGGTATAAAAACACAGCAAACACCAGTTCAGCGCCCAAACCCTGCATCAGACCATAGACCAGAGCGCTCATGCCCCACTGCGTGATGATGCCTTCAACGCCCGCAGCTACGAGCGAGCCGAACAGCGCCACGCCCGGTTTGCGCACCAAAAAGCCAAAAAACACGGGCGCGAGCAACCAAAAACCATCCAAGCCGCGTTTCAGCCCCGTCGGTTTGAGTAAAGGTTCTTTTAAAATATCGTACACCAGCGTCCACGCCCAGTACGCCACGCCCATGGCAGCGGCCATGACAGCAACGGTGACCCATTCTTGTAAGGTGATTGAACGAAATAAAGCAACAGGTGAAACAGATTGATTGGATGAACCAGTGTTCATGTGAGTCCTTTCCTACGCGGGAATTATCCCGACAGGTTCAAAGGGTATTTCTCAGATCGAGCCGCCCCATGCGACTGACCACCCCTAAGACATTAAAGCGGCGTCATTATGCTGAGCTATCGGCCAAATGTCAATCAAACATCCATCTGCTCAGTGATGAATGAAACCATTGGTTAATTGAGCATTCAGTGGCATAATCTCGCCTGTGGTGGGACACACGATGTCCACCACTCATCCGCTAGGGGTGTCGTCATCGAACACGTGTTCAATGCAACGACTGAGAAATACCCTTTGTACCTGATCTGGGTTGTGCCAGCGTAGGGAAGTGAACAATACGAGCGTTACGCTCAAATTTTCCCCAGCCTGTTCAACTCGATTTTTAGAGAAAGCTAAATCGAGATGTCAAATCAAACTTTATCCAATATTTCCGCCCAAGAAGTGTGGCAGGACGTCCTTGCCGTGCGCGCCAACGCGCCACTGGTGCACAGCATCACCAACTTTGTGGTGATGAATTTCAATGCCAATGTGCTGCTCGCTCTCGGTGCATCGCCTGTGATGGCGCACGCACGCGAAGAAGTCGCAGATATGGCGAATATTGCGGGCGCTCTGGTGCTAAACATCGGCACACTCGAGCCCGATTGGATTGCGGCGATGAAAATCGCCCACACCCGTGCGCACGAGCGTGGCATCCCCGTGGTGCTCGATCCCGTGGGCGCTGGTGCGACACCGTACCGCAATTCGGCCTTGAGCGAACTCATAGCCAACGCGCCGCCATCCATCATTCGTGGCAATGCCTCTGAGGTGATGAGCGTGGCTGGGCTGAGCACCGCCACCAAAGGCGTGGACAGCTCGGTTGGTTCGAATCAAGCGCTCGACAGCGCTCAAGGCTTGGCACAGGACATCAATGGCGTGGTCTGCGTGTCGGGCGAGACCGATTATGTTTTGGATGCGCAAGGTCGCCGTGCCAGTTTGCACAATGGCCACGTGTGGATGACCAAAGTCACGGGCGTGGGCTGCTCGGCCAGCGCTATGATAGGTGCATTTGCCGCGGTTCAGCATGATGCGTGGCGCGCGACGGTTTCGGCCATGGCTTACTTGGGCGTGGTTGGCGAAGTGGCGTATGAGCACGCACGCACTGAGGGCGTGGGCATGTATCAAGTGCGTTTGTTGGATGCTTTGCAGCAATTGGATGAAGCGAGCTTTGTCCAACGCGTGCGCATCAATCAAGCCCCTTAATGCAAGCGCACATCATGACGCACGCAACTCAGCACTTGTCTACTCGCTCGCACATACAGTCGGCCATGCGCTTGTATCTGGTCACCGATGACGCGCTGTGTGTGCACCACTCATTATTGGATGTGGTGCAACTGGCGCTGCAAGCGGGCGTGACCTGCGTGCAGCTGCGCGAAAAGGATCTGTCCACGGGTGAGTTCGTGCGCAAGGCACAAGCGTTGCAAGCGCTGATGCAACGCCACGCCCCGAATGTGCCTTTCATCATCAATGACCGCGTGGATGTCGCACTCGCAGTGGGCGCGGATGGCGTGCATGTGGGGCAATCGGACATGACGCTGGCGGATGTGCGCCGTTTGATGCCGCAGGGGATTGTTGGGCTGTCGGTTGAGCGTCTCGACGATGTGTTGGCGGTTGAGAAGATGCGCGCTGCGGGTCTGACGGTGGACTATCTGGGCATAAGTCCGGTGTTTGGTACTTTGACCAAGTCGGACATTGCGCCGCCGTTGGGCTTGGACGGGGTGGCGCAAATTCGCGGCATGACCGATTTGCCCTTGGTGGGCATCGGTGGCATCAACACGAGCAACGCCGCTCAAGTGATTCGTGCTGGAGCCGATGGCATCGCCCTAGTCAGTGCGATTTGTTCGGCTGAGCGTCCTGATGAAGCGGTGAAATCGTTGCTTGAACAACTGAAATAATTGAGTCAAAGAATTGAGTAAATGAGCAAAGGAAATACCATGTCACAGATACACTATCCGCGTATTTTATCCATCGCAGGCTCAGACAGTGGCGGTGGCGCGGGCATCCAAGCCGACCTGAAAACCTGCTCGGCACTGGGCTGCTACGGTATGACCGCCATCACTGCGATTACCGCGCAAAACACCGTCGGCGTACACGGCATCCACGCCATACCGCCGCAAATGCTTGCCGCGCAAATCGACGCAGTCGTGAGCGACATCGGTGTGGACGCAGTGAAAATCGGTATGCTGCACAGCCCCGAAGTCGTGCGTGTGGTCGCGCAAGCATTGCGGCAGTATCAATTCAAACACATCGTACTTGACCCTGTGATGGTCGCCACCAGTGGCGATGCATTGATTGAGAACGAAACCATCGCGGTACTCGTGAATGAACTTTTCCCCTTGGTCACAGTCATCACCCCGAACCTTGATGAAGCCAGTTTACTACTCAAACGCCCGATTGCCCAACGTGCGGAACTCGCCAGCGCAGCGCAAGACCTGCAAAAATTAAGCAGCAATCCCAATATGGCAGTACTGCTCAAAGGTGGGCACTTAGCCGAGCAAGTTGATTCAATCGAAGTTGATGAAGTGACGGATTTATTACTCTATCAGCAAAATAACGAGATACAGACACAAACATTCACCAGTCCACGCATCCAAAGCCGAAACACCCACGGCACAGGCTGCACACTCTCCACCGCCATCGCCTGCCATTTGGCGTTAGGGGATTCATTAGCCGATGCAGTTACACACGCCCGTGCCTACATCGTACAAGCGATAGAGCAAGGGAAAAACATCACCACAGGGCACGGACATGGCCCACTCAATCATGGCTTTGCGCCTGTGGTGGCGCGGGTTTTTGGGTGAGAGTGGATGACTATCGTTGTACAATACTCAGAGTTGGTGAGTAAATCACGAATTATCAATGGGTGATATAAACTTTCGAATAATTTTGAGCGGAGAACTATATGAACAGTTCACAACCTTTTTATAAAAGGGTCTGGTTTGTTGTTTTGTCAACGGTAGTGACTTCGATAATTGGAATTTGTGCTTGGGTTCTTATGCACGGAAACGATGCATTGCGGAATGCAAGGGGCATGCCAAAAGAAATAAATGAGACTTCCAACCAATTTCAAAGTTGGCTTAGAGAAGATAATAACTGGACGGGTTTATGGTCGAATTCCCCAGAAGGATATGTCGATTTGGAAGATATGCACCTGTCTGATGTGAGAATGCAAATATCAATGCGTGTGTCTCAAGGGGAAATTGATGGAGAAATTGCTACAGATATGATTTGTGAGGCAACTCCGCTTGATTTTTTTCTTCTACGAGGGAAAGTTAATTTCGATGGCAAATCTGCAAGGTTGACGGTGTATGATCTTATTGGAGGTAAAGAGAAAATTTTCTCTGAGTTAGATGTTGTTCGAGATAATAGTGTATTAGTTATAAATCAAAAATCAGGTTCGTTGTTAGTTAAGAATCCAATGCGATTGGGAAAACATCCAGAAAATGATATAGGTACGGAAATTCAAACAAATATAAATTTTTGTAATCGTCCCAAAGCAAAACACAGTTTGGGAAGAAAAAATGTAAAATCTTTGAGTCGCACGAAAAATCTGTGAATTTGTAAGAGCCCGTAGGGCGCAATAAACGTATTTTGTGCATTGCGCCGCATGTTTCAAAAACGTTACCAAACTAACACATACGGTGCAATGCGCTTCGCTTATTGCACCCTACGAGTTACGGAATCAACGCGTAACCCGCTATGAGCGGTTTTGCGAATCGCGGGGAATGGGATTTTTGAGCAGCTGATTATGTTGGGCGTTCCCCGCTACGATTATTTACGTCACATCTACGGAATTAATGTTTTAATCCACCCTCCGCACCAACATCCCCAACCCCAAAGTCACGATTAAACTCGGTATGGCAGAGCCGTACTGGGGTGCGAGTTGGGCACATAGGTGAAACACCGCAATGCCGACAAACCAAATCAGTGCCGAAACCCAGTGCACAGAAGCAGGGTTCTGCTCGGCTAAAGATGATTTGAACGACAGTCGCGCCACAATCACGCCATACAACGGTACAAAAATCGAGCTGAGCAACAACAAGAACGACTCCAAACCATGCATATTGAGCAACATCGCCGCGAGCACCGAAGCGATGGCAAGCCATTTGCCCCAAGTGATTACAGTGGTTCGGCTGAACAAATGATTGAGCGAGACCGCGCCCGAGTGCACATCGCCATACGCGTTGTCCATCTCATCGACCAAAATCAAGCCCAATGCAATCAAGCCAAATTGAGCGAGCAACAGCGTGCTGACCAAATTCGCATCGGGTGCCGCCACACTCACGACCAATACGCCCAGACCATAACACCAGATGTTGGCAATCGCGTAACCTGCCCAAGTGCCTTTGAACGCGGATTTTTTACCATCCAACACGCCATAGCGCGCATAGTCCGCCACCAAAGGCAGCCAAGACACGGGCATGGCGATGACCAAGTCAATCGCCGCGAGGGTGCTCATCTCGCCCGTGCCTGTTTTATGCCAAAACGCGCTAAAGCCACCGATGCCACCTTCGCCATGCTGAACACGCAGGGCAAACTGCACGGTGAGCCATACCAAAGACAGCACCACCAAGGGCAGGCCGAAGCGCCCAATGAATTTGCGCACCAATCGAATCATCGAACTGGACGCGAGTAGAAACAATAATCCGCCAAAGAACACCGTCATGGCGTAGGGCAGCCAAGCCGCTTGAATCCCCGTGGTCTGAGTGACGATGGCCGAAAATCCATCGCGCATGACCACCAGCTCAAACGCGGTCCAGCCAAGCAATTGCACGATGTTCAGCACCACAGGCAGCTTGGCAAACGCACGGCCGTAGGTCGCTTGCATCAGACCCGCACTGGAGAGGCCATGATTGCAGCCCAGCTGCGCCACCCATGCGAGCAGGGCAGAACCAAGCACAGAGCCGATGATGATGGCCAGCAGCGCCGCCCGCGTGCCCAGCGCAGGGATGAGGTAGGCACCCATTTGCATGACGAGCAGACCGACACCCAGCGAGAACCACAACGAGGCATGGTCGCGCAGCGCAAACACACGCTCGGACGCTGCTACTGTGGCAGATGAATGATTTGATGAATGAGTAGATGAATGATTTGACGATGGCACAATAGATGCCGATGACTGATGAGTCATATAGAGTCCTTTCCTTCGCAGGGATTATCCTGACAGGTTCAAAGGGTATTTCTCAGATTGCACCACACCGTGTGATGAACCACCCCCAGACGTAAAAACGAGTCGCCATCATAGGTTCTGAGGGCTAAAAAGTCAATCAAAGGATATTCAGAAATAGCGCCTTGGCTCTGCTTTGCGCTATAATGCTGCAGTTTTTATTCAACCATTTTTCTAAGGAACAACCATGGGTTACGAAGCAGTGCCAGCAGGCAAAGACATTCCAAACGATTTTAACGTCATCATCGAGATTCCAGCGCAAAGCGATCCAGTGAAATACGAAGTGGACAAAGACACCCAAACCTTATGGGTGGATCGTTTCATTGGCACGGGTATGCGTTACCCATTGAGCTACGGCTATATTCCACAAACATTGGCTGGTGACGGCGATCCAGTTGATGCATTGGTGCTCGCACCATTCCCGATTATGGCGGGCGCTGTGGTGCGCTGCCGTCCAGTCGGTATCTTGAAAATGACCGATGAGAAAGGCGAAGACGCCAAACTCATCGTCGCGCCGATTGATAAAGTCTGCCCAATGACTGCAGACATCAAAAACATCGACCAAGTACCGCAGTACATCAAGGACAATGTTCAGCACTTTTTCGAGCAGTACAAAGCCCTCGAAAAAGGCAAATGGGTCAAAATCGAAGGTTGGGGCGGGATTGAAGACGCGCACAAAGAGATTTTGAGCGGTGTGGCGAATTACAAAGGTTGATACCAAACCTCATAAATAAGCGGGTACTTGCCCGCTTTTTTTAATTTATTTTAGGAAAACAACATGAGTCACAAATATCATGTATTCGGCATCGGCAACGCCTTGGTCGATAAAGAGTTTGAAGTCTCCGATGCATTTCTCGCAGAGCAGGGCATCAGCAAGGGCATGATGTCCCTCATCGACGAGGCGACCCAATTGCGCTTGTTGGACGGGTTGAAACAACAATTCGGTCTGAAAAAACGCGCCAGCGGTGGCTCTGCGGCGAACTCCATCGTCGCGGTGAGCCAGTTTGGCGGCAGTGCGTTCTACGCCTGCAAAGTCGCCAATGACGAGACCGGCGAGTTTTATATGAACGATTTGCACGCCGCAGGCGTGACCACGGGCTTGAACCAAGTGCGCTGTCAGACCGAAGGCGTGACGGGTAAATGCTTGGTCATGGTCACGTCCGATGCCGAGCGCACGATGAATACCTTTTTGGGCATCACTGCGGATTTTTCTGAGAATGAATTGCATCTGGACGAGCTCAAGCAGGCGCAGTATTTGTACATCGAAGGCTACTTGGTAACGTCGGACGTGTCGCGCACTGCGGCCATCAAGGCGCGCCAAGTCGCTAAAGCGCATGGGGTCAAAACCGCCATGACCTTTTCTGACCCAGCCATGGTGACTTTTTTCCGCGCAGGGGTTGAGCAGATGCTCGGCGAGGGCGTGGATGTGCTGTTCTGCAACGAAGAAGAAATTTCCACCTTTACAGGTCAGAGCGACATCGAATCGGCCATTACGGCCATCAAACCATTTGCCGACAAGCTGGTGGTGACGCTCGGTAGCAAAGGCGCATTGGTCGTGGATGACTTGACCCCAACAGGGCGCACCGTGATTGCGGCACACCCCGTCAAAGCCATTGACACCAACGGCGCGGGCGATATGTTCGCAGGTGCATTCATGTACGGACTGACCCAAGGGATGGACAATGCGCAGGCAGGGCGATTGGCCAGTTTGGCCGCGTCCAAGGTGGTGACGGTGTTTGGTGCGCGTTTGAGCGCGGATGAGCACGCGCAGGTGTTGGCGCAGTTGTGACATCGATGATATATGCAAATGTTTGATGCAGATGTTTGATGAAGTTGAATCAGCGAACCCTTGGGTTCGCTTTTTTTATACGCACTCCCTATGTTTTGTTGATTGATTTAAACCTATAACAAATTGTTATATCTGATAGTGAGCTGACCCTCTATGATAGGTCGAAGCGCCGAATTATGATGCGCCCATGCAAACACCTATCCCCACTCTCTTTATGCGCGGTGGCAGCTCTCGCGGTCCATTCTTCAAAGAATCTGACTTGCCATCTGATATCGCATTGCGCGACCAAATTCTTTTGGCCATTATGGGCTCGCCCGACCGTCGTCAGATTGATGGTCTGGGGGGCGCGCATCCTTTAACCAGTAAGGTCGGCATTGTTGGCTTGGGCAAAACCGAAGGCATTGATTTGACCTTTTTGTTCGCTCAACTTCAGCCTGATAACAGCACAGTAGACACCACGCCCAACTGCGGCAATATGCTTGCAGCGGTGGTGCCATTTGCGCTGGAGATGGGGCTGGTTCAACCTCAGGGCGAGACCAGTACCTTTCGCGTTTTAACGTTAAATACGAATATGGCCTGTGACATCACGGTTCAGACACCCAATGGTCAAGTGAGCTACGAAGGCGATGCGCGCATAGACGGCGTGCCCAATACATCAGCGCCAATTACGATTAATTTCTTGGACACCGCAGGCTCTGTGTGCTCTGGCCTGCTTCCCACAGGACAGGTGAAAGACACCGTGATCGTGGCGGGCGTGGGCAGCATTGAGGTCACTTGTATCGACAACGGTATGCCGCTGGTGATGATGCGTGCGACGGATTTGAACCGAACAGGGTATGAATCCGTGGCTGAGTTAAATGCGGACACCGAGCTTAAAACCAAGCTCGAGGCGCTGCGCTTGCATTGTGGACAGCTCATGGGGCTGGGCGATGTATCGCAAAAAAATTACCCAAAAATGACCTTGGTCGCAGCACCACGTGATGGCGGCAGTTTGACCACGCGCAGCTTCATTCCACATGTGTGCCACGACGCGATTGGCGTGCTGGCGGCGGTGACTGTGGGAACGGCGTGTGTGCTCGACGGCTCAGTGACCGCTGGCATTGCGCAGGTTAACGAAGGCAACACAAAGTTGATTTCGGTGGAGCACCCCACAGGTGAGTTTTCCGTGGAGTTGGCGCTCGACCCCAATGATGCGCAAAACGTCATCCGCGCTGCTCTGCTGCGCACCGCACGTCTGATTATGCGCGGTGAGGCAATGGTGCCTGCGTCGGCTTATGCAAGCCACGATAAATAATATACCCAATACACCCAATACACCCAATACAAACAAGGAGTTAAACATGATTATTGATTGCCATGGCCACTACACGACAGCACCCAAGGCGCTGGAAGACTGGCGTAACCGCCAAATTGCTGGGATTAAAGACCCTGCGATGATGCCCAAAGTGTCCGAGCTGAACATCAGCGATGACGAGCTGCGTGAGTCTATAGAACTCAATCAATTGCGACTGATGAATGAGCGCGGCAGTGATTTGACGATTTTCTCGCCACGAGCGAGTTTCATGGCGCACCACATCGGTGACTTTAATGTCTCCAGTACGTGGGCGGCGATTTGTAATGAGTTGTGTTACCGAGTCAGTCAGCTTTTTCCAGACCATTTTGTGCCTGCTGCGATGTTGCCGCAGTCACCTGGGGTTGATCCTGCCACCAGCATTCCTGAGCTGGAAAAATGTGTCAAAGAGTATGGCAATGTTGGCATTAATTTGAACCCAGACCCGAGCGGTGGTCATTGGACTTCGCCGCCATTGTCTGACAAACATTGGTATCCAATTTACGAAAAAATGGTCGAGTACGACATTCCCGCGATGATTCATGTTTCGACCAGCTGCAATGCTTGTTTCCATACGACAGGTGCGCATTATTTGAATG
>CAZDLD010000017.1:0-4043 GCA_964506355.1 uncultured Hydromonas sp. | reverse complement strand
TTCATGCAGTGCTTGACCAGTGATTTGTTCAAAGACTTTCCGACCTTGCGCTTTTTGATTCCTCATGGTGGTGGCGCTGTACCTTACCACTGGGGTCGTTTTCGTGGATTGGCGCAGGAATTGAAAAAGCCATTGCTCGAAGACCACCTGCTGAACAATATTTTCTTTGACACCTGCGTGTACCACCAACCGGGTATTGATTTGCTGAACACTGTCATTCCTGTGAAAAACGTCTTGTTCGCTTCAGAAATGATCGGCGCGGTGCGTGGCATCGACCCGCAAACGGGTCATTACTATGACGACACCAAGCGGTATATTGAAGCCTCGCCAATTTTGTCGGATGATGACCGTTTCCAAATTTACGAGGGCAATGCCCGCCGCGTGTTTCCACGACTGGACGCCGCACTCAAACAAAAAGGAAAATAATCATGAGCATGAACAACCTTGGTATCGTCAAACGCAACATCGTACGTGCCGACCCAGCCGCTGTCGCCCGCCTGTCTAAATTGGGTGTGGCAACCATTCATGAAGCCATGGGTCGCGTAGGCCTGATGAAGCCTTATATGCGTCCCATCTATCACGGCGCAACGATCTGCGGTACAGCGGTTACGGTGCTGCTGCAACCCGGAGACAACTGGATGATGCACGTCGCTGCAGAGCAAATTCAGCCCGGTGATGTGGTCATCGCGGCCTGCACCACGGACAACGACGACGGATTTTTTGGCGATTTGCTCGCCACTTCGTTTCAAGCACGTGGCGCAAAAGGTCTGATTATCGACGGCGGTGTGCGTGATGTGAAAGATTTGACAGAGATGAATTTCCCTGTGTTTTCAAAATCGATACACGCCAAAGGCACCATTAAAGCCACCCTCGGCTCAGTCAATATTCCTGTTGTGTGTGCTGGTGCTGTGGTCAACCCAGGTGATGTGGTGATAGCCGACATCGATGGTGTGGTGGTTGTGCCTGCTGCAATTGCTGCTAAGGTGGCGGATGCGGCTGAACACCGCGAGAGCTTTGAAGCAGAAAAACGTGCGAAATTGGCGGCAGGCGTGTTGGGTCTGGATATGTACAATATGCGTGAACCGCTTGAAAAGGCTGGGTTAAAGTACATCGACTGAATTGTTTAGGCTAACTTCTAAAAAGAGACAACATGACTACTTTTGAAAAAACCGCAGGCTGGTTGGATTGGTACAGCCAACCGAGTCAACCACGCTTCAAATTACCTGCTGGCGCGGTGGATGCACATTGCCATGTGTTCGGCCCCGCGCATTTATTTCCCTACGCGCCTGAACGCAAATACACACCGTGCGACGCCTCCAAGCAACAGCTGTTTGCGCTGCGCGATTATTTGGGCTTTGATAAAAACGTTATTGTCCAGGCCACTTGTCACGGATCGGACAATTCAGCCTTGCTTGATGCGTTGCGCTCATCCGATGGCAGGGCACGCGGCGTCGCCACCGTCAAACGCGACGTCACCGATGCACAACTGCAAGAAATGCACTTGGCAGGCGTTCGCGGCGTGCGCTTTAACTTCGTCAAACGCTTGGTTGACTTCACACCCAAAGACGAGCTGATGGACATTGCCACGCGCATCGCACCATTGGGCTGGCATGTGGTGATTTATTTCGAAGCGGTGGATTTGCCTGAATTGATGGACTTTTTCACAGCCTTGCCGACCACCGTGGTGGTTGATCACATGGGTCGGCCTGATGTAACCCATCCTGTGGACGGTCCTGAGTTCGAACTGTTCGTGCGCTTCATGCGTGCAAACCCCAATGTTTGGAGCAAAGTCAGCTGCCCAGAACGATTGTCGGTATCAGGTCCAAAAGCGTTGGATGGTGAGCGCTCAGCTTACCGCGATGTGGTACCGTTTGCCAAGAAATTGGTAGAAGCGTTCCCAGATCGCGTGTTGTGGGGCACGGACTGGCCACACCCGAATTTAAAAGACCACATGCCAGATGATGGGCTACTGGTTGATTTTATCCCGCATATCGCACCGACCGAAGATTTGCAGCGCAAATTGCTGGTGGACAATCCCATGCGTTTGTATTGGGCAGATTAACCTCATAGAATTGGAGAACCTCATGGCACTCGATAAACCTTATAAAGACATTCCAGGCACCACGATTTTTGATGCAGATCAATCGCGTAAAGGCTATTGGCTCAATCAATTTTGTTGCTCGTTGATGAACGCAGAAAATCGTGCACGTTTTAAAGCCGATGAACGCGCTTATTTGAATGAATGGCAACTCTCAGAAGCACAAAAAGACGCGGTGATTGCACGCGATTTGAACGAATGCATGCGTTTGGGCGGCAATATTTATTTCTTGGCTCGCATTGGCGCAACCGATGGACTGACGTATCAGCAGATGGCGGGCTCGATGACGGGCATGTCTGAAGAACAGTACCGCAACATGATGCTCGGTGGCGGACGTTCGCCCGAAGGCAATCGTTATTTGGGCGAGGATGGCGACGCTCAACCGCAACACCAACCCCAAGGTAAAAAATAATAGGAGCGCAACATGGCACGCATCACAGCATCAGTTTATACACCACACATCCCCGCATTGGGCATCACTTCGGATTTGAACAAAACCCAAGAACCGTATTGGAAACCGATTTATGACGGCTACGAATACTCGAAACAGTGGCTCAAAGAAAACACCCCAGACGTTGTCATCATGATTTTCAACGATCATGCGACCGAATTTAGCTTGAAACTGATTCCGACTTTCGCACTCGGTACGGGTGAGCAGTACGCGCCAGCTGATGAAGGCTGGGGGCCGCGTCCCATTCCAATGGTGTACGGTCACCCCGAATTGGCCGCGCACATTGCGCAGAGCGTGATACAAGATGACTTTGATTTGACTCTGGTCAATGAAATGGTTGTTGATCACGGCCTGTCCGTTCCCTTGACTCTGATGACGGGAAAACCTGAGGCGTGGCCGTGTAAAATCATACCGTTTCATGTCAATGTGGTTCAATATCCAGTGCCTTCGGGCAAACGCTGCTTCGAACTCGGTCAAGCGATTCGCCGTGCGGTAGAGTCATTCGATGGCGATTTGAATGTGCAAATCTGGGGCACGGGCGGTATGAGTCATCAGTTGCAAGGTGCGCGTGCAGGTCTGATCAACAAAGAATGGGACAATAAGTTTTTGGATCGTTTGATTGCCGATCCTGCGGAATTATCGACCATGTCGCACGTTGAATACGTGCGTGAAGCAGGCTCAGAGGGCATTGAGCTGGTGATGTGGCTGATAGCGCGTGGCGCGATGTCGGATATCAATGGCGGACCCGCACCGACGGTCAAACACCGCTTTTACCACGTGCCCGCATCCAACACAGCAGTTGGGCATTTGATTTTAGAAAATAATTTTTAAGGACAGCTCATGAGCAAAACCATCAAAGTGGCCTTGGCAGGGGCTGGGGCGTTCGGCATCAAGCATTTAGACGGCATTAAGAACATCGAGGGTGTAGAGGTGGTGTCCCTCATCAGTTTGGATGTGGATGCCACGCAGAAAATCGCCCAACAGTACGGCATCGCACACGTGACCAGTGATTTGGCTGAGAGCTTGGCTCTGCCTGAGGTGGATGCGGTGATTTTGTGCACACCGACACAGATGCATGCCGAGCAGGCCATCGCCTGTCTCAAAGCAGGCAAGCACGTGCAGGTGGAAATCCCTATGGCTGATACCCTCAGTGACGCGCAGGAAGTGGTGCGCTTGCAAAAACAAACGGGACTGGTTGCTATGGTCGGACACACCCGCCGATTCAACCCAAGTCATCAGTATGTTCATCAAAAAATCACTTCAGGTCAGTTCAATATTCAACAAATGGATGTGCAGACCTATTTCTTTCGACGCACCAATATGAATGCGCTGGGGCAGCCGCGCTCGTGGACCGATCATCTGCTGTGGCATCATGCGGCTCATACAGTGGATTTGTTCGCTTATCAAACAGGCAGCCCGATTGTTCAGGCCAATGCGATTCAAGGGCCAATTCATCCGACTTTGGGCATTGCCATGGACATGAGCATCCAGCTC
>CAZDLD010000016.1:21376-22206 GCA_964506355.1 uncultured Hydromonas sp. | reverse complement strand
CTCAAGCAGTTTGCGCTTGTTGACCTGATAGGGCAACTCATCGACGATGATGGCCTGACGGTTGCCTTTGTCCATGTCCTCGAAATGCGTGAGCGCACGCATGACCACGCGACCGCGACCGGTCTTGTACCCTTGGCGCACACCAGACACGCCATAAATAATCCCGGCGGTTGGGAAATCGGGTGCGGGGACAATTTCAATCAGCTCATCGACCGTGGCTTCGGGATTGTGCAATACGTGCAAACAGGCTTTAACCACTTCGCGCAAATTGTGCGGCGGGATATTGGTCGCCATGCCGACCGCAATACCGGTTGAACCATTGATTAACAAGTTAGGCAAGCGTGTGGGTAGCACCAACGGCTCGCGTTCATTACCATCGTAGTTGGGACCGAAATCGACGGTCTCTTTGTCGATGTCTTCCAACAGTTGGTGTCCGATTTTCGCCATACGCATTTCGGTATAACGCATCGCCGCCGCCGCATCACCATCGACCGAACCGAAGTTACCCTGACCATCGACCAAGGTGTAGCGCAACGAAAAGCTCTGCGCCATACGCACGATGGTGTCATAAATCGCCAAGTCACCGTGCGGGTGGTATTTACCCATCACATCACCGACGATACGGGCAGATTTTTTGTATGCGCGGTTCCAGTCGTTGTTCTGTTCGTGCATCGCGAACAACACGCGGCGGTGAACAGGCTTTAAGCCATCACGCACATCTGGCAAGGCGCGACCCACAATCACGCTCATGGCGTAATCGAGGTAGGAGCGGCGCATCTCGTCTTCAAGCGAAATGGGGAGGGTTTCTTTAGCAAACGATGACATAAGAC
>CAZDLD010000016.1:0-21366 GCA_964506355.1 uncultured Hydromonas sp. | reverse complement strand
ATTTGAGCGTTGCTCAAAACAAACATAATTCAATCCGCCATTCTACCACGCCACGGCGTACATCAACAGCCAGCGAGCTGACTTTGTTGTATGTGAAATAAAGCGAAAAATCTTGCACGGGGGTGGATCAGAAAATCCGTTGCTATTATGCTGCTACAGCCAAAATGCAAAAAATCGGTGTTGCAAAATTGAAACAAAACGCCCAAGCGAGGTGCGCTTGGCAGAATATAAATGATTTTTGCGCACACTAAAAAATCAAAGTTGTGGCACAATGGGTTTGTGCGGTGTTACTGACGCATTTTTTGTGCAAAAAATATAATTGCAGGGTGCACACTGAATAGTTATAATGACGCTGTTTTAATTAGGGTTTGAAAATTAATTTAAACTCGTAGTGAACGTTCCCGCAGACTAACTGCGTACTTTCCATAAGAGGAGAAACATGAAAAACTTCGCAAAAGTTGCTTCTTTAGTCGCAACATTGGCCTTCGCGGCACAAGTAAATGCAGCAACAGCAGATGCTGTAAACAGCAAACACGTACAAGATACATCTGGCCAAATTTGGACCAGCGGTGATTACGGCGCGACCAACAGCACTGACAAATTGTGCTGGCAAACTGGTTACTACCCTGACGGCAATGCTGTTGTGGGTTGTGACGCTACTGCAACTAAACCAGCTGATCCAGTTGTTATCGGCAAATCAAGCCTGAACTTTGATGCAAAAACTTTGTTCGGTTTCGACCAAGCAACTTTGCGTCCTGAAGGTCAAGCAATGTTGAGCAAATTGGCTGCTGCGTTGAACTCGATTTCTTTCGGTTCTACAGTAGTCGTGGGTCACACTGACTCATGGGGCACAGATGCTTACAACGATCGTTTGTCTTTGCGTCGTGCTGAAGCTGTTAAAGCTTATTTGGTAAGCCAAAAAGTTGCCGCTGCTAAAATCGTAACTAAAGGTATGGGCGAACGCGAATTGATCGTGAATCCAGCATCTTGTAAAGGTACAAAAGCAGCGCGTCAAGCATGCGAACAACCTAACCGTCGCGTATCTGTTGACATCGTTAATGCTGTTGTACCTGCTGATAAAGCAGCTCAATGGGCAAAAGACTTGGCGGCAGCTGGCGTAAACGTTAAGAAATAATTCACATCGACTGAAAAGTAGACTGAATTAAAAAGCCTCGCATATGCGAGGCTTTTTTTATGGCACAATAATAAATGATAAAAGCCGATGCCAAAGTAAGTTGTCGAGTCAACCAAGCGCATCAAATATGAAACACGCTTACACAGGATTATTATGCAACCCGAACACCGCCAAGACCATAAACCGATTGAACAAAACGTATCGAAACAGGAGATAGAAAAATTCTCCCAACATTCGTCTCGGTGGTGGGACAAAGAAGGTCCGCTTAAAACCCTGCATCAAATCAATCCCACCCGAGTGGCGTGGATAGCGCAGTATGCGCAGCTTAGCAACGCACAGACCATAGACATTGGTTGTGGCGGAGGTATACTGAGCGAAGCATTGGCTGAGTTGGGTGCGCATGTCACGGGCTTGGATATGGCGGCAGATTCTATAGCGGTCGCTAAAGAACACGCACGTTTGGCACAGTTGTCGATTGACTATCAAACCACCACAGTAGAAGAATGGGCACACTCTCATACGCAGCAGTACAGTGTGGTGGTCTGTATGGAAATGCTCGAGCATGTCCCAGATCCCGCCTCGGTCATCCATGCGGCGGCACAACTGCTCACGCACGACGGTGTTGCATTTTTTTCCACCATCAATCGCAATCCAAAATCATGGGCACTGACCATCGGCGCGGCGGAGCATCTCTTGCGCTGGATACCCGTGGGCACGCACCAATATGACACATTCATCAAGCCCAGTGAATTGTCAGCGATGGCTCGACAATCGGGACTTGAAGTCATGGCAATTGCAGGCGTGGGTTACCAGCCCTGGAAATCAAAAGAACATCCCTTCATCGTCACGCAGGACACAGATGTCAATTACATGATGGTCTGTCGCAAGGCGAAAAATAACTGAAAGGCTGCGCGAACAGCCATGAATAAACATTCACACAGCAGGAAATACACATGAACTATGCCCCTATATTAGGTGTGTTGTTTGATTTGGATGGCACCTTGGTCGATTCTGCACCTGATTTGGCGGGTGCGGTAAATGCCATGCGGATCAAGCGCGGATTGAATCCGATGCCATTAGCGCAACTGCGTCCTTTTGCTTCACATGGTGCGCGTGGATTACTTGGTGCAGGATTCGGCATTGACGAGACTCAATCTGATTACATTCAGATGCGAGACGAATTCTTAGATTACTATGAGGTGCACGCTACAGACCACTCTGTCTTGTTTGACGGTGTGGATGCGCTGTTGTCGATGCTTGATGAGCGCGGCATTGCGTGGGGCATTGTGACCAACAAACACGAAAGATTTACAAATGAAGTGGCGCGCGCTTTGGGGCTGGATGTGCGTGCTAAAGTCATCGTGAGCGGCGATACCACCGCGAACGCCAAGCCGCACCCAGAACCCATGTTGTACGCAGCCAAGGCGCTGAACTTACCCACCAAGAATTTAGCCTATGTGGGCGATGATGCACGGGATATACAGGCAGCGAAGGCCGCGATGTACGGGCAGGCAATTGCGGCGTGTTATGGCTATGGAGAACTTTCAGAGATAGGGGGGTGGGGGGCGGATGCGCAGATTAATAGTGCATCCGAGCTGGTGACACTGCTGCTAAGGAATCAAGGTATCGCCAGACGTATATAATTTGAAGCGGCTTGGGTCGATTGTATATCTCGCAATTTGGGTTAAAAGTGTCGCGCAGAGCTCGGTCCGTGTTGACACAGCGACAAGCTTCAGAATGAATAACAACTGAAGGGTAAGTGACTCAAAACAGTGCGCACATGGAAAACTTAGAACAGGCGTGCCTTAGAGCTTAGTATTAAAAGCTCTCAATGAACGCAGCTGCAAAAATACAACAAAATAAAGGGTCATTTGTATCAAATAAACAACGAAATTTGAATTTTGTAGCATAGGCAAGTAATGCGGCAAAAATTGATAGACAAATGCACACATAAAATGAATAATACGTCATCGGAATGTAAGAAGTTTATTTCGACTAACTCAAATAAATGAGTTTTGATTATTAACGATTATGGTCTGTAGGATAAATTACAGATTCTAATTTTACTTGGAGAGTTTAGATGAAAAAATCGATGATTGCATTGGCAGTATTGGCAGCGACAGCTGGCGTAGCTCAAGCAGCAACTAGCGTAACTTTGTACGGTCGTGCAGACGTAGGTTACACAAATTCGACTGGTACAGTTTTGGTGCCAAAAAACACTGATTTGCCAGATGGCACTAATGCAGCAGCAGCTTTCCCAAAAAGCGCGGCTTATGCATTGAAACAATCAGGTAACGGCGAAAACCGTTTCGGTATCAAAGGTGAAGAAGATTTGGGCGCTGGCTACGCTGGTACTTTCCAATTCGAAGGCCGCTTTGAAGGCGACGTTGGCGCGAAAACTGCTGGTAAAGACATGTTTGACCGCGAGTCAACTGTTGGTTTGAAAACACCTTACGGTGCTGTTCGTTTCGGTCATTCTTTGGCTGCAATGGAACGCGGTATTGGCTTTATCAACGTTGGTCGTCGTTCAGCTGATAAATCTCCGTACAGCTCAGCTGCACGTCACAGCAACAGCGCGTTTTATGACAACACCATCGGTGCAGTATCTTTCGGTGGTAACGTTTCAACTCGCGGTGGCGCTGTGGGTTACACAACAATCGATCCAGTTGCTAAAGACGTTACAACTTCTGCTAACGACTCAGAAGGCGCTGGCCGTGCATCTTACGGTGTGTATGCTAAGTACTCTGCAAACGGTTTGACTGCTGGTGCAGCATTCCAACGTGATGAAAAAAATATGGGTACTGCTGCAAACAAAAACTCTAAAGAGTTCGGTTTGGGCGTGTCTTATGTATTCGCTCCAGTAGCAGTTGGCTTATCTTTTGCACAAGCAAAAAGCGAAACATCTGCTAAAAGCCGCGTTATCCAAGGCTACATTGGTGCTAACGTTTCAGCAGCTGATCAAGTTGGCATGATTGCACGTAAAACCCAAACTAAATCTGCAGCAGGCGTACGCACTGCAGCGGGCTTCGGCTATGGCTTGGGCTACGTTCACTCTTTGAGCAAGCGCACTTCAGCTTATGCTAACATCTTGCAACAAAAAGATGACATCGTAGGCTCTTCTGTTGATGCTAAAGCAACAGTATGGGAAGCAGCAATCCGTCACAACTTCTAATCGAAGCTTGTTGATATAAAAAACGCGGACAGCAATGTCCGCGTTTTTTTTTGTTGCTATTGGGATACAAAGAGTGAGAAATGGGGCAAAAAGGTGAATTTGCACCAGAATAGTGATGGACAAATTGGGCGGTGAGTAGAATAATGAAGCTGTCGAAATGAGCATTGTTTCCGTTTCGCATAGCCCAATGAGGGGTAGAAAATAGGTTCAAGTAAAAGAGCTATCTATTAAATTGTATTAATTCACAAGGAATAAAAATGAAAAAATCACTGATTGCATTGTCTATTTTGGCTTCATTCGCTGGCGTCGCTTCAGCAGCCACTAACGTTACATTGTATGGTTATGTAGATGCAGGTTATGAAAATTGGAGCGGCAAAGGCACGACAGGCAGCGGCGTTGATGTGAATGCTGCGGCAGATGGTTCGTTGGTACAAGGTGGCAAGTCAGAAAGCAACAGCATGTACGGCATCAAGGGCGAAGAAGATTTGGGCAATGGCGTATCTGCAATGTTTAAATTCGAAGGTCGCTTTGCTGCAGACGTAGGCGCGGTGTCATCATCAGACAACATGTTTCACCGTGAATCTACAGTGGGTTTGAAAGGTTCTTTCGGCGAAGTAAAAATTGGTCGTGCGAAATCTCAAATTGAACAAACTTTGGGCGGTGTGGCCCCAGGTGGTCGTGTTGCCGACGTTGATTTTTACTCTGTCGTTGCGACACGTCACAGCAACGGTTTGTTTTATTCGTACAACAACAGCGGCTTTGAGTTCGGTGCTGATGTGACCACCAAAGGTGGCGCATATGATGCGGAAGCATCAACAGGTAAAATTGGCTATGGCGTGCGTTTGGGCTGGTCTGGTGAAGTTGCAGGTACAACTTTGACAGCACGTATCGGTCATCAAGACGACGGTCAAGCGGCGACTCAACGTGAGTCAGGTGCTTTGGTTGCCGCGACCATGGGTCCTGTGACTGTGGGCTTGGCTTATGCACAAGGTCGTGGTGATGCTGCTGATTTGGCAGCTTATAAATTTGGTAGTGCTACAGTACCTGCTGATAAGGCAACAACCTTGTCTGCATTGGTGGCAGGTCAAATCACAAGTGCAGATTCAGTGTATGTGAAATACCAACAACGCAAAGCTAAGGATGCAGCAGGCGCGTCTTTGTACAATGGTAACGTGATTGCAGCTGGTTATGGTCATACATTGAGCCCACGTACTTCAGTATACGCTGATGTATCTCGTGCAAAAATCAAGCAATTGGGCGATGGTGGTGCGACTGGTGACGGCGTGGCAACTGGTTATAGCTTCGGTTTGGCACACAGCTTCTAATGTATTGATTTAGAACTATGTGTAAAAAAGCGACCTTCGGGTCGCTTTTTTTTAATGCCTGAATATTCTGCTGACTAGAATACTGCTGCTACAAAGCAATCGAAATTGCAATGACAAAATTGTCGTCAAAACAGGGACTAAAAAAGGTCAAACAGACAACAGTTTAGTCAGATCAACCTTCTGTCTAATAAAAAAGCCCAGTCGTTCGTTTTTCATTGTGCCGAATCAAATCAATCGATACAATGCATAAAAACGAGAGAATTAATCTTGAGTTTGCGAACGAGCGACATAACAAGGTATAAGGAAAATATGAGTTTAGAAATCACACAGCGCCACGCGCTATTGAGTACGGCACCACAGGCCTGTCCAGAGGATATGGCGCAGGTGGCGCAAGCTGGATTTAAATCGGTCATGAACAACCGCCCAGATTTTGAACATGAAGCCACCCAGCCCACCGCCAGTGCAGTTCGGGCGGCAGCGCAGGAACAAGGTATGGCGTTCATCAACCTGCCCTTCTCGCCTGCACACGTAGATACGCAATTGGTGGCAGAATTTGCACGACAAATTGCGGCAGCGCCAAAACCGATTCTGGTCTACTGCCGCAGCGGTTCGCGATCGACTGGAATTTTTCAAAATGCGCTGGAACGTGGGTTGTTGAACCACGACGATTTGGCTTTGATAGACTGAGTTGCAACTCGACTGAGAGACAGTCATCAAATCTCACTTCAAATCTCACATCAACTTCTAACCAATTGGGTATTTATGCTTGCTTATGTTTTGGTATTTTTTCGACTGACTTTGTTTGTGTTTCTGGTGTTGGTGGGTCTGATCACCACGCTGATTTTGTTTCCAATTATTTCGTGGAAATACAAGCGTTTTATCATCAAGGCGTGGTCGCGCACCTTACTGCGTGCGCTGGGTCTACGTTTGGTCATTGAGTGTGCGCCAGTGGCGGAGAATTTACACGGACTGATGGTGTCGAACCACTCTTCGTGGATTGATATTTTTGCCTCAAACACTGTGCAGGCTGTGCGCTTTATTTCAAAATCTGAAATTCGTGAGTGGCCTGTTCTGGGAACTTTGGTTACGATGGCGGGCACGCTGTATGTCGAGCGAGGCAACCGCAGTAAAATCAGCGAGACCAATGTGGCCATTGGTGAGGCAGTGCGTTCAGGCGATTTGGTCGGGTTTTATCCAGAAGGCACAACCACGGATGGGCGCTATCTGCTGCCGTTTAAAACCAATTTATTTCAGCCCGCAATCGATTTTGACATGACGGTGTACCCTGTGGCGGTGCGTTATTTTCACAAAGGCGCGCCCACGCATTTGGCCAGCTACGAGGGTGAGATGACGTTTATGCAAAGTTTGTTGAGCATTACGCGCACTTGGGGTTTGGAAGCGCACATTCACTATGGCGATCCGATTCAGAGCAGTGATTACCCTGATCGCGCATCACTGGCGCAAGCATCACAGGATGCCATTGTGCGCATCACTGGCTTTGAAGTGCGCTCACCGACAGCGCAACAAACATCGCTGTTGCAGACTGGCAAAATCGCCAATTGAGCGCCCTATTGAACCCAGGTGACTGCACATGACGAGTGCGGTCAAAAGGATTTGTGGTTTTTTTGGGAAATAATGGCTTGGCTATTGACATCAACCCATGAAATGATGAAAATAGCACGAGCGTTCTATTTGTTGAGGTAATAATTATGGCAACAGAACGTACAGTACACGTACGCAAAGGTGAGCAAACACGAGCGGCGATTTTGAGTGCAGCGTTGGATGTCGCATCGCGGGATGGACTTGAAGGCGTGACCATCGGCATACTCGCTGATCGTTTGGACATGAGCAAGAGTGGTGTGTTCTCACACTTCGGTTCACGCGAAGAGTTGTTGATAGAAGTGCTCAAAGAATATGAGACGCGGTTTTTGGCGGATATTCTCCGACCCGCACTGCAATTTCCGCGTGGTTTGGAGCGCTTCAGAGCCATATTGAACAATTGGTTCACTCGATTGGGCGAAGAAACCGAAAGCGGCTGTTTGTATATTTCGGGTGCGGTTGAGTACGATGACAGACCCGGATCGGTGCGCGATGAGCTGGTGGCCATGATGTCGGCTTGGGAAGAGCAATTGCGCCGTGCTATTAGTCACTGCATTGAGAGTGGCGAGTTTCGTGAAGACACGCCGATTGACTTGATGATTTTTGAGTTGTTTGGCTTGACCTTGGGCTTTCATCAAAGTGTCCGCCTAATGAAACGTGACAATGGCATGGACATGGTTAAACAGATTTTGGAACGAATTTTGAAACAGTATTTACGTACGGCGTGACCTGAAACAGAGATGCAAAGGCGTGTCCGTACAGCGTAAGAGATATCAATAATTATTAGGAGAGACGCATGGGACAATACACGCCACCGCTACGCGATATTCAATTCGTGATGCACGAGTTGCTTAATCTGGAAGCAGAGTTTAAACAAATGCCTGCTTACGCCGATATGGACGCAGACACCATGAACGCGATTGTTGAGGAAGCAGGCAAATTCGCCTCGCAAGTGGTGTATCCGCTGAATCAATCAGGAGATTTGGAAGGCTGTGCGCTGGTCGGAACTGAGGTCAAAACCCCTAAAGGCTACAAAGAAGCCTACGCACAATACGTCCAAGCGGGTTGGCCTGCACTTTCGTGCGACCCAGAATACGGCGGACAGGGTTTGCCTTCATCATTGAATAATGTATTGTACGAAACGTTGAACTCGGCGAACATCGCGTGGTCGATGTATCCGGGTTTGAGCCATGGCGCTTATGATTGCTTGCACGCGCATGGCAAAGACGAGCAAAAAGCCATCTTCTTACCGAAGCTCGCTTCAGGTGAATGGACGGGCACCATGTGCTTGACCGAACCGCACTGCGGCACAGACTTGGGATTGTTGCGCTCAAAAGCTGTGCCCAACGCTGACGGCTCCTACGCCATCAGCGGAACAAAAATTTTCATCTCCAGCGGCGAGCATGATTTGGCCGAGAACATTGTTCACTTGGTGTTGGCGCGTCTGCCCGATGCGGAAAAAGGCACCAAAGGCATTTCACTGTTCATCGTGCCGAAATTCATTCCCAATGCCGATGGCACTTTGGGCGCACGAAATCCTGTGAACTGTGGTCGTTTAGAGCACAAAATGGGCATACACTCGAATTCCACGGCTGAAATGAATCTGGACAACGCCACGGGCTGGCTGGTGGGTGAGCCGAACAGAGGTTTGCAAGCGATGTTCGTGATGATGAATTCAGCGCGTTTGGGCGTGGGTGTGCAAGGCTTGGGTTTGACTGAAGCCTCGTATCAAAATGCTCGCAACTACGCCAAAGAGCGCGTGCAAATGCGCTCGCTTTCGGGTGCGAAGAATCCAGAAAAAGAAGCCGATTTCATCATCGCCCATCCCGATGTGCGCCGCATGTTGCTCACGCAACGTGCATATGCCGAAGGCGCCCGTGCGTTTACCTACTGGTTGTCTTTGGAAATTGATAAAGAGCACGCACACCCCGACGAAGCGGTGCGCAAATCAGCAGAGGACAATGTGGCGCTGCTGACGCCGATTGTCAAAGCATTTTTGACCGACAACGCTTTTGAATGCACCAACCATGGTGTGCAGGTGTTCGGTGGGCATGGGTTCATTGTCGACAATGGCATGGAGCAATACGTGCGCGATGCACGCATCACGCAAATTTACGAAGGCACCAACGGGGTTCAAGCCTTGGATCTGCTCGGGCGCAAGGTGCTGGGCGATATGGGTGCGAAACTGCGCGTATATGGCGAGACCATCAAGGCCTTTGTGGACGAGCACGGGGTCGATCCAGCGATGCAAGAGTTCATCAATCCGCTCGCAGACATCGGCGACAAGGTGGGCAAACTCTCGATGGAACTGGGCATGAAGGCGATGCAGAACCAAGATGAAGTGGGTGCGGCATCGGTGCCGTATCTGCGCGTGGTTGGCCATCTGGTGTTTGCGTTCTTCTGGGCGCAGATGGCAAAAATAGCTTTGGAAAATCAAGACAAAGACGATTTTTATAAAGCAAAGTTGGCAACGGCGCGATTTTACTTCGCCAAGCTGCTGCCCGAGACCGCAGGCTACATCCGCCAAGCACGCGCAGGCGTGGCGAGCTTGAATGAGATGCAAGACGAGTGGTTCTAAAGTTGGACGGGCGCAAGATGCAACCCTGCGCCAAGTCAACCAAAGTTGTTTAGAATGCTTAATGTGATATGTGCACTCACGTTCACATCATGCTGAAAGAATAAGTTGTACAACGTTGATGTAACAACCATATAGCAGCGTCGGCGCAAGCCCAAACCTGCACACACAAGGAGATAGAAATGAATGTATTGAATAAATTGGCTTTTGCACTGGTGGGCGTTGCGGTATCGGGCGCTGCTCTGGCAGATCCAACAGGCACATGGCGCACCATCGATGACCAAACAGGTCAGCCAAAATCATTGGTGGTCATCACCAACAACGGCGGCGAATACAAAGCCACCATCAAACAAGTGTTCAGCGGCAATGTCTGCGACGTGTGCGAAGGTCGCTTCCACGGTAAAAATCTGGCAGGCGAGACCATCATGTGGGGCGTGCGTTCAGAAGGTGGCAATGTTTATAGCGGCGGCACCATCTTGGATCCAAAAAACAACAAACACTATAAAGTCAAAATGACCGACAACGGCAACACATTGACCGTACGCGGTTACATTGGCTTTAGTATGTTGGGTCGCAATCAGACTTGGCAACGTCAGTAATCTGATACAAGCGGTGAACGGTACAGCATGCCGCTCACCGCTTTTTTATAGAACGTGATGTGCTGTGACAAGTGCGCCTGTATGAGGACGCTTGGCTCACGGACGTCCGTTATTGAAATGAAGGATAGAACGTGAGTAATTTAATCATCCGTAAAGTCGCCGTACTGGGCGCGGGCGTGATGGGTGCGCAGATTGCAGCGCATCTGGTCAACGCACGAGTCCCAGTGGTGCTGTTTGACCTCCCCGCCAAAGAAGGTGGCAAAAACGCCATCGTCGAAAAATCATTGGCCAACCTCAAAAAACTCTCCCCTGCCCCGCTTGGTGACGCAGCGGACGTGGCTTATGTTCAGGCCGCCAACTACGAAACCGACTTGAATCTAATCACTGAGTGTGATTTGGTTATCGAAGCGATTGCAGAGCGCATGGACTGGAAGCACGACTTGTATGCCAAAGTTGCACCGCATCTGGCGCCGCATGCGATTTTCGCGTCCAACACCTCGGGCTTGTCGATCAACGAGCTGTCCGATGGCTTTTCGGATGAGTTGAAAAAGCGCTTTTGTGGTGTGCATTTTTTCAACCCGCCGCGCTATATGCACTTGGTGGAGTTGATTCCCACGGCGCACACCGATGCCGACACACTGGATAAACTTGAGTCATTTGCCACCACTGCGCTGGGCAAAGGTGTGGTGCGTGCCAAAGACACTCCGAACTTCATTGCCAACCGCGTGGGGGTGTTCTCCATTCTCGCAGTGATGGCCGAAGCACAAAAATTCGGACTGGGTTTTGATTTGGTTGATGACCTCACAGGCGCTAAACTTGGTCGAGCCAAGTCAGCCACCTTCCGTACGGCGGATGTGGTCGGTTTGGACACCATGGCGCATGTCATCAAGACCATGGAAGACGGTCTCAAAGACGATCCATTCGCCAGCAATTATCCAGTACCTGCGGTGCTCAAGGCCTTGGTTGAACAAGGTGCGTTGGGTCAAAAATCAGGCGCGGGTTTTTACCGCAAAGAGGGCAAAGACATCAAGGTACTCGACGCAGCCAAGGGCGAGTACGTGCTGGGCGGCGCCAAAGCCGACGAGTTGGTTGCACGAATTTTGAAGAAACCCGCAGCAGAGCGATTCAAACTGTTGCGTGAGACCGATCACCCACAAGCGCAGTTCCTATGGGCGATTTTCCGCGACGTGTTTCACTACATCGCTATTCACCTTGAATCCATCGCGGACAACGCCCGTGACGTGGATTTTGCGATTCGCTGGGGTTTTGGCTGGAACGAAGGCCCATTTGAAACGTGGCAGTCAGCAGGTTGGAAACAAATTGCCGACTGGGTGGCCGAGGACATTGCGGCGGGCAAAGCCCTCTCCAGCGCCCCACTGCCGGCGTGGGTGAGTGAGGTCGACGGCGTGCACACGGCAGCAGGCTCGTACGCACCTGCCCGCAAGCAATACGCACCACGCTCGAATCTGTCCGTGTATCAACGTCAAGCATTCCCGGCCGCGTTGATCGGTGAAGGTGGCGCGGACGCCAAAACCGCAGGCACAACTGTGCTCGAGAACGATGCGATTCGCCTGTGGCATCAGAATGACGATGTGTTGATTGCCTCGTTTAAAACCAAAATGAACACCATGAGCCCAGATGTGCTGGACGGACTGACTCAGGCCATCGAAATCGCGGAGAAGGACTACGCAGGTTTGGTCATTTGGCAGACCGCGTCACTGACAGGCGGGCCATTCTCGGCGGGTGCGGATTTGCAAGCGGCCATGCCATTGTTCATGCAGGGCGGCGCAAAAGCGGTTGAGCCATTCGTGAAAAAATTTCAAGACACCGCCATGCGCGTGAAATACGCTCAAGTCCCAGTGGTGGCCGCAATTGCAGGATTGGCCTTGGGCGGCGGTTGTGAGACCTTGATGCACTGCGCACACCGCGTGGCGCATCTGGAGTCCTACATTGGACTGGTAGAGTTGGGCGTGGGTCTGGTGCCTGCGGGTGGCGGCTTGAAAGAAGCGGCACTGCGCGCAGCGAATGCATCGAACACCTATGGCATCAGCAATCAAACCGAGTTTGTCAAACCATGGTTCCAAAATGTCGCAATGGCCAACGTGGCCAAATCGGCGCGCGATGCGCAGTCCATGGGCTATTTGTCAGCAAACGATACCATCGTGTTCAATATCCATGAGTTGTTGCACGTGGCCAAATCACAAGCACGTGCGCTCAGCCAAGCAGGCTATCGCCCACCGCTGGCCGCAGCCAACATCGTCGCGGCTGGCCCATCGGTGAAAGCCACATTGCAATCGATGATTGTCAATATGCGCGATGGTGGCTACATCTCCCAGTATGACGCAGAGCTGGCGACACGCGTTGCGCATATTTTGTCCGCAGGTGGGGTTGAAGCTGGCACTTTAGTTGACGAGCAATGGTTGCTCAAACTCGAGCGCGAAAATTTCATCGAAGCGTTGGGCAAACCAAAGACACAAGAGCGCATCATGGGGATGTTGTCCACGGGCAAACCTGTTCGTAACTGATTACAACTGATTGCAACTGATCGCAAATAACCGACAACGAACGATGGTGCACCGACTGCCCCATCGTTCAGGAGTAAAACATGACTCAATTACAAGAAGCCTACATCGTCGCAGCCACGCGCACACCGGTAGGCAAAGCACCACGCGGCGTATTTAAAAACACCCGCCCAGACGATTTACTGGCCTATGCAATTCAAGGCGCATTGGCACAAGTGCCCATGCTTGACCCCGCACTGATCAACGATGCCATCATTGGTTGTGCGATTCCGCAAGGACCGCAGGGCTTGAACATGGCGCGCATGAGCGTGCTGTTCGCTGGACTGCCCAACACCGTGGGCGGCGTGACCGTGAACCGCTACTGCGCCTCAGGCATCACCGCTGTGGCGATGGCGGCGGATCGCATCCGCACCGGTCAAGCCGATGTGATGATTGCAGGCGGCGCCGAATCCATGAGCATGGTGCCAATGAACGCGATTTTGACCGACATGAATCCACAGATTTTCAGCAAAGACGAGAATCTGGGCATTGCCTACGGCATGGGTCTGACCGCCGAAAAAGTCGCCGAGCAATGGCAGGTCTCGCGTGAAGATCAAGACGCGTTTTCGGTTGAGTCACACCGCCGTGCATTGGCCGCGCAGGCCGCAGGACACTTCACAGCGGAAATCACCCCAGTGACGGTGCGCGATACCGTTCTCGACTTGGGCACGCATGAACTCAAGGTCAATGAATTCGTGGTCTCGCAAGACGAAGGTCCACGCGAGGGCACGACCATGGAAGGTCTGGCCAAGCTCAAGCCCGTGTTTGCGGCCAAAGGCTCGGTCACCGCAGCGAGCAGCTCGCAAATGTCAGACGGCGCAGCGGTGTTGATTTTGGTATCAGAGCGCTTTTTGAAAGAGCACAACTTGACGCCGATTGGGCGCTTTGTGTCGTTCGCGGTCAAGGGCGTGGATCCCAAAATCATGGGCATCGGGCCAAAAGAAGCGATTCCCGCAGCGCTCAAAACCGCTGGTTTGACCATGGCGGATATGGATTGGATTGAGTTGAACGAAGCGTTTGCCGCGCAGTCATTGGCGGTGATTCGCGATTTGGACTTGGATGTGAGCAAGGTCAATCCTTTGGGCGGCGCGATTGCCTTGGGGCATCCTTTGGGCGCGACGGGCGCGATACGCTCGGCCACGGTGCTGCATGGTCTGAAACGCACAGGCGGTCGCTACGGCATGATTACGATGTGCGTGGGCACGGGCATGGGCGCGGCGGGGATTTTGGAGCGCCTTTAAACATAAAAAAATCACACAAAGCAAAGCCACGCCCGCTGACGCAATGGGCGTGGTTTTTTAAAATTGACTTAGCAGCTCAACAACACCAATTCGAAACATTTGACCATCAGGAGCAAGCCATGAGTAACAGCCACATTGAGCAGAGCGTTGAGCAAAATATCGCACGTATCACCATCAACCGCCCCGAGCGCAAAAACGCCCTCACCGCCGCCATGTACCAAGACCTGCTCGACGCTCTGCGCGCCTTTGACGCGGATGCGAATGTGCGCGTGGTGCTGATTACGGGTGGTGCTGATATGTTCTGCTCGGGCAATGATTTGGCTGATTTTCTCAACAGCCCTCCTTTGGGTGCGGACAGCTCCGTGGTGCAATTTCTGTACGCCCTGCGTGACTTTAGCAAACCCTTGGTCTTCGCGGTCAATGGCGTGGCGGTCGGCGTGGGTGTGACCATGCTGCTGTTTGCCGACTATGTGGTTCTCGGTGATAGTGCCAAACTGCAACTGCCCTTCATCAATCTGGCGCTGTGCCCTGAAGGCAGCTCAAGTCTGGTGCTGGTGCAAAAAGCAGGTTATCTGAAAGCGGCTGAAAAACTCATGTTTGGAGAATTCTTTGACCCACAAGAAGCCGTCAACATGGGCATCGCCAATTGCATCCAGCCTGCTGAGCAGAGCCTCGAATTTGCGCTGCAACGAGCACAACAACTGGCGGCCAAAAGCCCCATCGCCATGCGCGAGACCAAGCGCCTGCTGCGCATGAACAATGCCACCGCCCTTCGCGAGACCATAGACGCTGAAGTGGCGGCATTTGCACAACTGTTGCGCGGCGCTCATGCCAAAGAGGCGATGACGGCATTTTTTGAGAAGCGCGCAGCGGTGTTTGAATAACACCATTGTTGGGGATGAAATTAACACGCGCTGGCGTTGAGCGCGTTAAATTTGTGTCAAAATAGGGCAATCCAATTTGCCCAAGCCCAACATGCCAGATACCAGCCCATCACTGATTCCGACACAAGCCCAATTCACAGCGGTCATAAGTGAATTGGCGGATCAAGACTTAATCGAGTACTTCACGAACGATGCCCACCTCAATCAGTTGGTCGACTGGTTGAATGCAGAGACCCATGTCCCCAAGTTAATCATCCGTTTTTCACTCAAGCGCATCATTCCATTCATACTGAATAAATCTGCCGAAATGGGCAATGGCATCGTGCAAAACTGGGCGAGCAACATGCACGAGCGCATGAGTGAATACAGCTGGTACTTGAATTTTTGTCTCAAAGTGCTGGACGTGCTCAAAAGCAAAACCGACCGTGCGTATGGGCAAGTTGCGGATACGCCCACAGCAGCAAACATCCAAACCCTAATGGCAGACCCCGCGCGTTGGGAAAATTTAGCTGATGAGCAAAAATACACCCTGCAATTGATGCTGGGCTATCAGCACTTGACCCATACAGCAGCGGAACACCACGGCAGCTTGCAACACATCCAAACCCTCATAGGCAAACTCATTACCGCAGGGGAACAACGCATTCCACTGGATACCCCTGAGAAACGCATCGAAAACAACAGCCAGACCAATCCAGACAGCGTGTATTGGCTCACTTTTGCGCAGCGGCAAATCGAGCTGATTGGGCGTGAGTCGGCGCTAAACTGGTTAAACCAGTTCATGAACAACAAAAAAAACTTTAGCTGGAGCGTGGTGACGGGTGAGGGCGGCGTGGGCAAAAGTCGTTTGGCGATGGAGCACATGATTGCCAATGAATCCCTTTGGGACTGTGGTTTTGTGCGGGCGGACACGCTTAAACATCAATTCCCTACGAATTGGCAGCCGACTTGCCCGACCTACTGGGTCATCGACTACGCCGCGACACAGCCACAAGCCGTGAAACACTGGTTGCAATACTGCGCCAAGCATCAAGCCTCATTCACCTACCCCGTGCGCATACTACTACTCGAGCGTGCATCCGAAGGGCAAAGCTGGTGGACACAGATTATGGAGACGGGCAGCAGCGAGTTGCGCGCGGTTGAAGAGTCACTCTACTTCGGGCTGGATGCGAATGGAACTACAGAGCTTAAACCGCTGACCGTCAGTGAGCAAATACAAGCGTTACAAGCGTTTTTGGCGGCAATGGATAGAGCTGACACGGCGCTGCCTGAGGATGACGATTGGCGTCATCAGTTACAAGAACTCACGCACAAGGGCAACCCCCTGTTTATCGGTATGGTGGCATTGGCGATTGCGCAAAAAGGCATACATGGCGTGCGTCAGTGGAGGCGTACAGATGTGTTGGCACATCTGCTCAAGCATGAGCGGACACACTGGAACAACACTCTCAATAATTTGCAAACAGATTACGGCCACTTTGCACAAAACGACGCTCATCAACTCATGGCATTGGCTTGCATCATGGGGCAAAGCCCCGACACGAAAGCACTGAGCAGCATGTGCACAGCGGCAAATATTGACCTCAGACCCAATCAAGCCAGCGCCATCGTGCGCAGCCTGCGCAACGATAAGGACAAAGTGCTCCAGCCCGACTTATTCGCTGAGTATTTTGTACTGCATGTACAGACAGGTCAGGATTATGAGCGCACGCTTGAGCTAATGCGCACGGCTCATCAGCACGCCCCCGAACATACCGAAGCATTCATCGAACGTTGTGCCATTGACTTTCCCGAGGATGAGCAGAGCGTGGCGTGGTGGCGCGAATTGTACGCGACCGAGCAGTCAGATGCGTTAGCGGAAGTGCTGTTCAATATTGCTGGTCGTTTGCGCATGATGGGGAAATACATTGTGGCATCTCAGTGGCTGCTTTATGTCAAGGATGATGAGGTCGTAACTCGCCGTGCACGAGCTTTGAATTTGCTGGGTATGGTGAACACAGCCCAAGGCGACTATCCGCGCGCACTGAAGTATTTGGAAGAGTCGAAAAAAATTCGTAAAGACATCGGCGACCGTCCAGGTTTGGGAGTGACGCTAAATAACATTTCACAGATCTATCATGCTCAAGGCGACTACACGAGCGCACTGAAGTATTTAGAAGCGTCGAAAGAAATTCGTGAAAATGTCGGCGACCACGCAGGATTGGGTAAGACTTTAAATAACATTTCACGTATATACTATGCCCAAGGTGACTACGCGGGTGCACTGAAGTATTTGGAAGACTCGATGAATATTAGTAAAGCTGTTGCTGACTACGCAGGCTTGTCAGCGACGCTTAACAATATTGGGCTAGTATATAAAGTTCAAAGTGAACACCCAAAGGCATTGAAGTGTTTTGAAGAGTCAAAAGAAATTTGTGAAAAAATCGGCGAATTAGCAGGATTAGGGACGAGTTTGAACAATATTGCATCAATTTATCATGACCAAGGAGACTACACGCGCGCACTGAAATATTTTGAAGCGTCGAAAAAAATTCGTGAAGACATCGGCGATCGGGCAGGATTGGGGGTGACGCTGAACAATATTGCTTCAATATACAGCAGACAACGCGAGTACTCGAAGGCGTTGAGTTTTTTTGAAGAGTATAAAGATATTTGTGAAGAAATCGGCGATCGTGCAGGACTAAGTTTTGCCCTTTTTAACCTCGGTCAAATTGGATATATAACTGAGAATGCGCAATTGGCCTTTAGTTGTTGGGTGCAGTCTTATCAAATCGCGCAGGCAATAGGTGAGGAGCTTATATTGGGTGCTTTACGCAAATTAAGCAATGAACTAGGTGTTTCAGAAACTGGGGATTTGGCAGTCTGGGCGCAGTTGGCAGAATCGTTGGATCACAATCAGTCCACATCATAAAGCGCGGGGAAGTTGTGATGGAGTGTGTGTACTCAAAATTGCAAGCCGCGCCACAATGTGTTACATTGGCACTTAGATTACCACGCGCCGATTTGATTCTGCTTGCGGGCGCGGTTGAAGGACACTTCAACCAAAACGGCTAAACCGAGCTGCATCAAAATATGCACCCAAGTAACGGTTGGCTTCTATGTGATTAGGATAGACCGACCTCTTGGGTGTTTTTTTATGAGCCAAATGATATGAGTCGCACAATTTTAAAACCCATCGCACAAACCATGCATTTTTCTGAGCCACTGCCTTTGCAAAGTGGCGCGCAGATTCGCGACTACCATCTGATGTACGAGACCTACGGCACGCTCAATGCGGCCTGTGACAACGCGGTGCTCATCTGTCACGCGCTCAACGCCTCACACCACGTTGCAGGCGAGAATGACAAGGGCGATGCGGGCTGGTGGGACAATATGGTGGGGCCAGGCAAACCCGTGGACACCGATCGATTTTTCGTGGTGGGCGTGAACAACCTTGGTTCGTGCTTTGGCTCGACTGGACCGATGCACAACAACCCCGATACCCAACAGCCCTATGGCGCGGATTTCCCCGTGGTGACGGTGGAAGATTGGGTGGACGCGCAAAAACGCTTGATGCACGCATTGGGCATTGCGCAGTGGGCGGCGGTGATGGGCGGCTCGCTCGGCGGGATGCAGGCGATGGCATGGAGTGTGCGTTATCCCGACTGTGTGCGCCACTGTGTGGCGATTGCCTCGACCACGCATTTGTCCGCTCAGAATATTGCATTTAACGATGTGGCGCGCCAAGCCATCCTCAGCGACCCTGATTTTCATGGCGGGCATTATTACGCGCACAATGTCGTGCCCAAGAACGGCCTGCGCGTGGCACGCATGATTGGGCACATCACGTATTTGTCTGACGATGACATGGCGGAGAAATTCGGTCGCGAGTTGCGCCCGCTGGAGCAATCGGACGGGCAGGCGCGTGCGGGTTATCGATTTGACTACGGCGTGGATTTTGAAATTGAATCCTACCTGCATTATCAAGGGGATAAATTTGCCACCTATTTTGATGCAAACACCTATTTATTGATTACCAAGGCATTGGACTATTTTGACTTGGCGCGCTCAGGCGTAACGGGTACAGATGCGGCGAACAATGCTGACGCAGATTTGAGCACCGTGCTGCAACAATCTCAGGCCGAGTATTTGGTGGTGTCCTTCACCACCGACTGGCGCTTCTCGCCCGAGCACAGCCACAGCTTGGTGCAGGCCTTGGTGAAAAACCATCGCAAAATCACCTATGCAGAAATCGACGCGCCGCACGGCCACGATGCATTTTTGATGACCGACGAGCGCTATCACAACGTGGTGCGCGGCTATTTCAACCACATTTCTGTCGGAGGTGCAGTATGAATCCAGCGCAAAATTCACACACGGCTACAGCAACGTTGAACGCGGCATCTGTGTTGGCAGGCTCACAACGCCCAGATTTTGAAGTGATTGCCCAGTGGGTACCGCAGGGTTCGCATGTGCTTGATTTGGGTTGTGGCGAGGGCTCTTTGCTGCACAAACTCATCAGCGAGCGCGGTGTCACAGGCTACGGCGTGGAGAAAAACGACGCCAATGTCGCCGCCTGCGTGGCCAAAGGCCTGCCTGTGTTGCAGCAGGATTTGGAATCGGGCTTGGCGTGGTTCGAGGACGACAGCTTTGATGTGGCGATACTGTCCTTGACCCTGCAAGCGGTGCACCAGACCGAGAACATCATGCGCGAGGTGGTGCGCGTGGGTAAAAAGGCGATTGTGTCCGTGCCCAACTTTGGTTTTTGGCAACATCGGCTGGCGGTGCTGCGCGGGCGCATGCCAGTGTCCAAGACCCTGCCCTATGAGTGGTACAACACGCCGAACATCCGCGTGCTCACCTTGCAGGACTTTGAAATTTTGGCACGAGATGTGGGCTGTCAAATCACGCGCCGTGCGGTGATGCACGATGAAAAAACCGTGAACTTTTTGCCCAACTTGCGCGGGAGTTTGGCCGTGTTTGAAATGCAATAAGCGCCATGCGTCTGCGCCCATCTTTGTCGCTATTGTCAATGTCGTCACGGTCGTCATTGTTGCTGCTGCTCTTGACCTTGTGGTGGCGCCCCGCCGCTGCCCAAGCGCCATGCACCGAAATATCTGAACCCATGACCGCCGGCGAGCGCGCAGCACAGCTGGCCTGCGCAGAGCACCAGCTGTGGCGCACACCGTTCATCAACGCGCAAGGACAGCTGCTCAAAATTGGCCCGATGGAGGGCGAGCGCGATGCGCTCACAGACGGCAGCCCAGCTTGGCAACGGGTGCTGCATTATTGGCAGCAGAGTGTGGGCTTGAATGATTTATTTCGCCATAGCAGTCCACCCGAATATGACGACGCCAAGCTCAACACGGCAATGACACGCACGCAAATCATCGACACCCCGTGGTCGGGCGCGTTCATCAGTTATGTGCTCAAACAAGCAGGCGTGCCAGAGTCCGCCTTTCATTACGCGGATGGACACATCCGCTACATTAAACCCGCCTTCACTCACCAATACGTGGGCAGCGATGCCTATGCCTATACACCACGAGACCCCTACCGCACGCGCCTACACACAGGCGACTTACTCTGCTATGTGCGCGATGATGCTCGTGTGTGGGGCGTTGAGGGATTTGGGCAGTGGATGAATGCGCACCACATGGACGAGCAGTCGCTCAAAACCCATTGCGACATCGTGGTGGGGGTGCAACGTGTGGACAAACAGCAGCGCGCCTACACCATCGGCGGCAATGTGGTGCAGTCGGTCACGATGCGTGAGTTGACTCTGAACCGAGATGGCAGCTTGTCTCGTCAATATGCCTTGTCCGTGCGCAGCGGCAAAGACAAGGCAAGCATCAATGAAGTTAAAGACTTCATTCAAACAGATTCAGCTGTGAGCTGTTCGATGACGCAACAAGCGCCATGCAATATGAATCGTCAGGATTGGGTGGTGCTGCTGCAATTCCAAATTACTCAGCCCAGCGCCGCCACTCAGTAAGTGACGCTGCCGCTGATTGATGCGCAGGCCGAATCAGTTGCTATTCGTCTGTATGAAGCTGTGAAACACCTTCGGCAATGGCGCTTCGAGTGACAGCGATTCGAGGGTCACAGGATGGGTCAGGCGCAACATGTGCGCATGCAGGAACATACGCGAACCGGTCGACTTGCCGATTTTTTTGTTCAAATCAAAATCACCATACTTATCATCACCGACAATCGGATGCTCGATGGACGCCGTGTGCACGCGAATTTGATGCGTGCGCCCCGTGAAAATCTTGACTCGAACTGCGGTGTAGCCC
>CAZDLD010000015.1:0-22953 GCA_964506355.1 uncultured Hydromonas sp. | reverse complement strand
AGCATCACCATTTTTGATTTGTTTTCAGAGCCACCGCCTTTGGCCGCAACGATGACTTCGACACCATCGCCTGCCACCATCTCAATGTGTACCACTGCTGGGGTGTTGTTCTTGGTGTTGGTGCGTTTGCCCGCTGGATCGGCAAGCACCGATGCGCGCAACAAGTTGTCAGGGTTGGTGTAGGCACGAGCCACACCTTCATTAACCATGTCTTGAATGGTCACGTCATTGCTGCCGGTGTCCCATTTGACGCCCATACCGATCTTGAGAAACACCACGCCAATACCAGTGTCTTGACAAATCGGGCGGTGACCTTGAGCACTCATGCGCGAGTTGGTTAAAATTTGTGCAATCGCGTCCTTGGCAGCTGGTGAGGCTTCACGCTCGTAGGCGGCACCCAAAGCGCGGATGTAGTCTTCAGGGTGGTAGTATGAAATGTACTGAAAAGCGTCAGCGATTGAGCTGACAAAATCTTCTTTTAAAATTGTGGTCATGGTGGCTCCAAGTCAAAAATGTTTCAAGATTATAAAAATTTAAACTGACGCCCAGATGACGCCAGCGAGTGATTCAGTGAGTCGATTCGTATTTGCTGTGATGGGTATCAGCGCTGATTTTGTCTATCCACGCCATGATGAGTGCGGACAATAAAAATACCACGTGGATTGATGCTTGCGCGATGAGCTCGCGGTCGCTGACCTTGCCCATGTCCATAAATGAAGTCAATAAATGAATAGAAGAAATACTGATGATGGCCATGGATAGTTTGACTTTGAGCACGCCCGCATTGACGTGATTGAGCCATTCGGGCTGGTCGGGGTGACCGCGCACATCGATGCGGGACACGAAAATATCATAGCCGCCGATGATGATCATAATCAATAAATTGGCAATCATGACGATATCGACCAGACCCAGTACCGTCAGCATGATGTCGGTCTCGTCCAACTGACCCAAGGCTGTACCAGAAACCAAGTGCGCCAATTCCTTGAGGAATTTATACACATAGACCATCTGAGCGATAATCAGTCCTAAGTACATGGGTAGCTGCACCCAGCGTGACGCAAACATGGCACGGCTCAATAAGTTGGGGGTGGATGGATGGGTTTTCATAATTGATCTAAGTAAGGAAAATGAAGTATTAAGGAACCTGGCAAGGACTTTAATCGGCGCGAAGCAGTAGGATTTTGGATTTGCGTTCACTGACGCGCTCGCCGCTCCATACGATTTGCCACTGACGTTCTTTGAGTGTGATGTGCGCGTTCTCAAGGTTGTTCAGGGGCAAATTCAATGCAGTGGTGGTGGTCAGAACATACGGGCATTGTACATGAGCAAAGGTGGCTTGCTCATCCAAAAAAGGCACTTTAGCGTAGTACAGCAGTGCTCCGCGGGCATCTAAGTTCAATTTATAAGCATGCACGCAGGTGGTTTGGGTCGGGAGTTTTTGCGCCAAGCTTTTGCCCACAACCTCATAGCTGCGCGTGTAATTCAACCACGGCATCGCCAAGGTGGCCAACAGCACCCACACCATCACCAGACCACCAGAGGACAACGCGACAGACTTCCACAAAGCGCGTGGCTCAAAGCGAATGCGCCAGCCCAACAACAAAGCCCAAAGGAAACTCACAATGGCGGCAAAAATAAATGGCAGCCATTTAAATGTAGGTACAAAGTGGGGGGTAAGGCGAAAAATATTGTTGTTAAATGCTTTTGGATAACCCATCCACATCGCCTCCCACAACATCCAAATGGCCGCAGCCAGCGCCGAGAATGTAATGAGTGAGAACCAATCGATGATGTTGGCACGACCTCGATTGAGGGTGGCCAAGCCAAACGGCGCCAGCAGTAACAAACTTGGCGTGAACATCAACAGGCTGTTGACAAAGCGGTGTCCTGTGATGAGCAAATGCGCCAGCGGGGCGATGAGCAGCACGATGCCCAAGAAAATGGCAGGATTGGACCACTGAGCGCGCCACTTCCACAGACCGACAAGCGCCAAGGGCCACAAAGGCCAAGTAAACACAAAAATATTGCGCAACAAAAATTGAATGTTCATGCCTGTGATGGGTGCAAAGTGCTGAGCCATCAACCACTGTTGATAAAAAGCATCGTGTTGCTCGATGTTCAACAACCAAATTAAGGGCAAGCCCACACCAATTAGCAGCACCACAGGGGCAGTGTGCATGCTTTCAGAACGCCAATGGGTAAAAAACAAAATGCTCAGTGTGACAATCACAAACACAACAAACAATGTAAAAGGCAGGCTCAAGCCCAGTCCAGCCAGCCCCAAGCCCCAGAACCAGCGAGCGGTGCTTGGGCGGCGCAAAGCGTTGCTCGCGCCATACAGCCACATCATGCTCAGCATGAGTTGAGTCGCGCCATTGCTGGTGTCGTGGGTGTGAGCGGCGATGCCGTAGGTGGCGATGAACAGTAGTGCGGCACAATCTGCCAACATGCGCCCATAATCTTTGAATGAGGGTTCGCCGCCAAAAGCCAAGCGTTGGGGTTGCATCTCGATGCGTGTGCCCAAGCGGTACACGGCTTGCCACAAGAAATAGATGGCCAAAGCATCTTGGCAAGCGATGGCGAGCTGGGCTGCGCTAAACGGGCTGAGCCACAGCGCGAATAATTTGATGAATAGTGCGCCTATCCAATAGGGCAGCGGTCCGCCATCAATCACGTATGCGCCTGCAACATTGGGCAGCAGCCAGTCAATGCGAGTGCCCTGCGCCATGGTCAACATCGTACCAAAGCTGGTGGCTTCTTGTTTCCACAACCCGCGCCAAATTAGCCCAGGGGCAATGTAGGCAATCGCCATCAGTATCAAGTAGCGGATGGGCAACCGTGCGGTGTCTTGCTGATTCAACCGCAGCGGGTTGGTGGGTTTGTCCAACTTCATAGAGTCCGAATAAAGTGATTGGCTCATTGTTTGCATGGATGCAAATGTTTCGTGCATCCATACGCTCAAGATACCAAGGGGGTTCAATCAAAATTCAATCAAAATTCAATCGATTAGGGCAAGCACTCAATTCTAACCAACTGAACGAGGATATATCAAGGTATTTGCAGTGTGCTACGGTTTGGATTCGCAAAAAAAGGCAGCTTAGGCTGCCTTTTTAATTCGCAAATGCATCGACTGAAATTACGCTTGTTCTTCAGTTTTCGCGCTTGATGAACGTGAACCGTATTTGTTTTTGAATTTCTCAACACGACCAGCGGTATCAACGATTTTTTGTGTGCCCGTGTAGAAAGGGTGTGATTCAGCAGACACCTCTAATTTAACCAATGGGTATTGTTTGCCATCCAATTCGATGGTTTCGCGCGCGTTCACAGTTGAACGGCAGATGAATTTAAAATCACAAGAGATGTCGTGGAAAACGACTTCACGGTATTCTGGATGAATGTTTTGTTTCATGGTAAATCCTAAAAAATGGTAGCCAATTAAGTGGTGGGTCTGTGCTCGTATCCAAACCATTCCCACATATAACCTAATCACACGCCGATATAAAAAGCCCAAATGGGTCTGACAAGACCGCAATTATCGCTGATTATGCATGGATACGCAAGGTTATTTGAGTGCTGTGGTGTGTATTTGTCTTAATAAACAATGCTTAGCGTGGGTAAATGGCGGATTATTACGGTCACATGCGCTCAAATGCGATAAAATGCGTTTTTTTCACGATGCGCATCATTGTTGCCGATGGTGTCGTTCACAGAATTGTCACGTTCCCTTTATGCCCCAACACTTCCCTACGCCGCTGCCCGATGCGATTGTCCACGCGGATGATTTAAACCTCAGTCACTTTGATTACGAATTGCCCGATGCACTCATCGCGCAGATGCCCGCGAGCGAGCGCACCGCCAGTCGCCTACTTGTGGTCTCACCCACAGGCATACAAGATCAATATTTCCCTGACGTGCTGGCGCAATTGCGGGCGGGCGATGTGCTGGTGTTGAACAATACCCGCGTGATCAAGGCGCGCTTATTCGGCCAAAAACCCACTGGCGGTAAAGTCGAAGTCATGCTCGATCGTGTGAGCGGCACGCATGAATGCATCGCGCAAATCCGTGCGTCCAAAGCGCCGCCAGCAGGAACGGTATTGCACATCGCAAACGGACACACGCTGACGGTGCGCTCAAAAACCGATCGCTTTTATCATCTGCAGAGCAATCAGCCGATTTTGAGCCTGCTCGATGAGTGCGGGCACTTGCCACTGCCGCCCTACATCAATCACGAGGCCGATGGCTTTGATGCGCAGCGTTATCAGACCGTATTCGCGCAGAACGATGGCGCGGTTGCAGCGCCAACTGCGGGGCTGCACTTCGATGAATCCTTGCTGCAAGCGGCTCAGGCCAAAGGGGTGATTCTGGCCTATGTGACTCTGCACGTGGGGGCTGGGACGTTTTTGCCCGTGTCCACTCAAGCGTTGGGCGCGCACATCATGCACGAGGAGTGGTATGAAATTCCTGCGCAAACCGCCGAACTCATCAATCAAGCGCGTGCTGAACATCGTCGTGTGGTCGCTGTGGGTACGACCGCCTTGCGCGCTTTGGAATCATCATGGGTGCAGCAAAATCCCGAGCGTCGCAGCGATTGGCAGATGAGTGCTGCGACCAACGAAACCCGATTGTTCATCCGTCCGCCCTATGCGTTTGGCGTGGTGGATGCCTTGATTACCAATTTTCACTTGCCGCAGTCGACCTTATTGATGCTTGTCTCGGCGTTCAGCGGGGTGCAGACCATGCGTGATGTGTACAACCACGCCATTGACCAAGGCTACCGATTTTTCAGCTATGGCGACGCGATGTGGCTCAACCGTACAACAAGCACAACAAGCACAGTGAGCGCAACGAAGTAAAATCCAAGCCAAAGGGGGCGTCTGCAGATATTGAATATTTGTGGCATAGTTACTCCCTTGGCTCAAGCTACTAATTGAGCACCCCATACAAATTCATACAATCACATAGATTACACCGTATAGATAGCGAACACACAATGACAACAACCACCATTCCAGACATCCAAAGCAGCCATGACCCACGCAATATGGTCATTGCCCGTGTGGGCATCAAAGACGTGCGCTTTCCCATGCAAATTGATTTGGGTGCGGGCGCGCAGGCGACGGTGGGTGAGTACTTGCTGACAGTGAAACTCCCGTCTGATAAGAAGGGTACGCACATGTCACGCTTCGTATCGCTTCTGGAAGAACACGAAGAGACCTTCACTCTGAGCAATTTCAAAGCCCTGACTTTGGACATGCTCACGCGCCTTGAGGCGCAACGTGGGGATATTTCGGTGCGCTTTCCTTACTTCATTAAAAAGACTGCCCCTGTATCAGGCATCAAAAGTTTGATGGACTACGAAATCAATTTGAATGGCGTGGCCGAAGCAGGTGTAGCGCGGATTGAATTGACCGTTTTGATTCCCATGACCAGTCTGTGCCCCTGCTCGAAAGAAATTTCCGCCTATGGTGCGCACAACCAACGCTCGCACGTCACGGCGCGTTTGACTTTGGCCGATGCGGCGCTGAGTGAGTTCAATTTGCACGAGTTGATTCGCGCCATCGAGTTGCAAGGCTCATGTGATTTATACGGTCTGCTCAAGCGTCCCGACGAAAAATACGTGACCGAACGCGCCTATGACAATCCGAAATTTGTAGAAGACTTGGTGCGTGATGTCGCGGGCGTGTTGCGCGGATTTGCGGGTGTCACGGCATTTACGGTGGAGGCTGAGAATTTCGAATCCATCCACAATCACTCAGCGTATGCGGTGATTGAATCGGTAGACTTGTAATGAGCTGTCCCATCGTTGAAATTCATCCCCAATCGCCTCAGGCGCGTTTGATTGCTCAAGCCGTTGAGGCGCTTGAGCGTGGCGGCGTGATTGCGTATCCGACCGATTCGGGCTATGCCTTGGGCTGTCGATTGGGTGAAAAAGCTGCGATGGAGCGCATATTGAGTATACGCGGGATTGATTTATCACATCATCTGACTTTGGTCTGTCACGACTTGTCCGAGCTGGGGCAATACGCCCGCGTGGACAACCAACAGTACCGATTTTTAAAATCGCTGACCCCAGGTGCGTACACCTTCATTCTGCCTGCGACTAAAGAAGTGCCGCGTCGAACCCTGCATCCGAAGCGCGCCACCATCGGTCTGCGTGTGCCCGACCATGCGATTGTGCAAGCGTTGTTGCGCGCATTGGAAGAGCCGATTTTGTCTTGCACCTTGATGTTGTCCGACGAGGGTGTGGCACTGACCGACGCGCAAGAGATTCAAGAAAAAATTGGCAAGCGCATTGATTTGATCATCGATGGCGGTGTGTGCGACAGCGAACCGACCACGGTGTTTGACATCACAGATGATGGCGTGCAGCTGGTGCGTCAGGGCAAGGGCGTTGTACCCGATTGAAATACAGAATTAATGTGAACCGATGTGCAAACAAAAACCCCACCGATTGTTCTGTGGGTTTTTTTTGGCTAATGCAGCAATGCGACAATCAGGTGTTGGGACAGTGGCTGTTTAATCTGCAAGCGCCATTTCCTGCGCGTGCTCAACGAGCAGCTGCACCGAAGTTTTGCCATTCCAATCATTGCGCTGCAATTGATACACGCAGTGTATGGGCGAGGACAGCTCGCTGGCGTGAAAAAATTGTATCGCGCTGAATGTGCCACTCGCATTGCGCAGGGTTAATTTCAGATGCGCGTCCTTGAGCACGCGCTGCTCGACGATGTCAAACACCCCTTCAAATAAAGGCGGCGCGAAGCCTTGTCCCCACACCTGCGCATTGATGGCGTCGATGTTGGCGATGGTCATGTCTTGTGCTTGAAGCTCGCCATCGGTGGTGATTTGCTTGATGAACACCTCAGGCTCGCTCAAGAAAGTCACTGCCTGCTCGAAGGTGTTTTTGAACAGCTCGTAGTGCTCGCGCACAATGGTCAACCCCGCGGCCATGGCGTGCCCGCCGAATTTCACGATGACGTCGGGCGCTTGCTTGTTCACCCAGTCGAGCACGTCGCGCAGGTGTATGCCTGCAATCGAGCGCCCAGAACCTTTTAAAAACTCTTTGCCATCGGGTGCGAACACCAACGTGGGGCGGTGGTATTTTTCTTTGAGTCGGCCTGCGACGATGCCGATGACCCCTTGATGAAACTCCTCGTGCACCACGCAAATGCTGTTGTGCGCATCGACCTTGATGGCGGAGAGGTTGACTTCGGCGTCCTCACGCATTTGTTTTTCGATTTGTTTGCGCTCGTTGTTCATGTCGTTGAGTTCTTGCGCAATGTGCTCGGCTTCTACGCTTGAATCGGTGAGCAGACAACGTATCCCCAGCGTCATATCATCCAGCCGTCCGGCAGCGTTCAGGCGCGGCCCGAGCGCAAAGCCCAGATCGAACGTCGAGGCTTTTTCATACTCACGCCCAGCAATTTTGAGCAGGGCGGCAATGCCCGCGCACATCTTGCCCGCACGGATGCGTTGCACCCCTTGGGCAACGAGGATGCGGTTGTTGTGATCGAGCTTGACCACATCGGCCACCGTGCCCAGAGCGACCAAGTCGAGCAACTCGCTCAGATTGGGCTCGCTGCCCTGCGCAAACGCACCGCGCTTGCGCAGCTCGGCGCGTGTGGCGATGAGTACATAGAACATCACGCCCACGCCAGCGAGGTGCTTGCTGGGAAATGCGCAGCCATTTTGATTTGGATTGACAATGGCCAGAGCGTCGGGCAACTCGTCGGCGGGTAAATGGTGGTCGGTGATGATGACCTGCACGCCCAATTCATTCGCGCGCGCCACACCGTCGATGCTCGCCATGCCATTGTCCACGGTGACGAGCAAATCGGGTTTGGGGAACTGCGCGTCGCTGCGGTGCTGGTTGATGGCCAATTCGACAATTTCGGGGGACAGTCCATAGCCATAGTCAAAACGGTTGGGCACCAAGAAATTCACATGAGCGGGCAGCGCGCCCAAGAGTTTCAGCCCACGCACCGCCACCGCGCAGGCGGTCGCACCGTCGCAGTCGTAGTCGGCGATGATCACGATGTTTTTTTGCGCGCTGATGGCATCGGCCAAGTGCTGCGCTGTCAGCTCAATGTTGGCAAGGCTGCTCGGCGCGAGCAGGTGTTTCATCGACAGTTCTGCGTCTTGCGCATGGCGTATGCCGCGAGCCGCGAGCAGTCGCGCGAGTAGGGGTGAGTACCCACTCGCTTGCAAATCCTCAGCAGACGCGCTGGAGTAGCCCCGTTGAACAATATCGGTCATGCCTGTGTCTCCATGAGTGCGGGTGTGAGCCAGTCAAACGGTGGCTTGGAATCAACGCGGCGCAAGCCCTCGAGCAGACGCGCGCCCAGGTGTTTGCGGCTAAATTCAAATTCATACACGCAAGCGTGCGGCACATCGCTGATGATGCGCAGGCGGGCGTGACCCGTGGTGTTGATGGCGTCGGCGATGGTGCTTAAATACCGATTGAGTTCGCTTATATTCAAGTTGTAGTCGAGCGCTGGGATATTCGGATGGAGTAGCGCAGCGACATTTGTGTGCTGTATCGGTGCGCAGCTGGCGGCAGTTGCGCCCTGATCGAGCCAAAAACTATTGATGGGCATGGCGCCGCGCTGTTCACGAGATGTGTTCACTTTGTGGGTGTGCAGCAGCATTTGAAACTCAGTAAGCAGGGTTTGCCATTTTTTCAAATCATGCCCGTGTGGCAAAAACGCCTCGAGCATATCGCTCTGCGCGTATTTGAGGCTGGGGGCGTGGTAGTCAAAACCATGTGGCGCACGGATGAAGGCCAGATGCTCGCCGGCAAAAACCTCCCAGCCCAACTCGCGCAACCAAGGGGTGATGTCTGGCAACAAGGCCGCCCAATCGTCAGCATCCATATTATCGCCACCGAGTTCATGTAAATTCACATGGTCTCGAGCTGCCGCCCAATACACTGGGGTCAGTCGCATCCACGTGGCGGGACTGTGTTGCTCGATGTCATCGTGCGCTGCAGTGACGTGCATCTGCGCCGCCATCATCGGTGCAAGCCCTATTTCGGTGTTTAAACCCAGCTCGGTCAAGGCAAAACAGACCTCGGCGGTGTGAACAGGCTGCTCGCTCAAGGTGTGCACACGATGGCTGCAACGCGCACGCGCCAAAGTGTGCAGCGCCTTGCAATCTGACTGCTCAAGTTGGCTGGCGTGCTGCCAGAGCGAAGCGAAAAATCGCGCATCGGTCGCCAGAAGGTAAAAAATCGGTGCAGAATCGGGGTGCTTGGGCATGGAATCGGGTGTTTGCGTGTCAATGAATGGGTAAGAATGATAAACTATTGCCTGCGCTTAGGCACGGAAATAAGCACTGCTTAATCAAGAATTCTCCATCGTCCGTTTAATTCAAGTTTTTGGTCTCTATAGGGGCTTTATTAAAGCTTTTTGGGTGCAGTAGCCGAAATGTGCGAAGCGAACGATGAAACACGACAGTATAAAAAAGGATGTTATGAATTGGTCATTTGAATGGTTGCTCGGTTGGCGTTACACCAGTGTCTCAAGGGGCGCGCACAAAAATCGCTTCATCTCCTTTATCTCGATATTGGCGGCGCTGGGCATCATCTTGGGCGTGGCGGCTTTGATTATCGTGCTCTCGGTGATGAACGGCTTTCAAAAAGAAGTGCGTGAAAAAATGCTGGGCGTGATTCCGCACATTCAAGTCTACGCCGCACCCAGCACTCCAGCAGGCTGGGAAGCGCCTTTGACCACATTGATTGCGAAAAATCCCCAAGTACTCGGCGTTGCGCCGTACATGAGCAGCCAGTCCATCGTGCTGCATCAGGGTGAAATGCTCGGCGTAAAAGTCGAGGGCATCAACCCCGAGCAAGAGAGCCAAGTCTCTGACGTGGGCAAGAAGGTCATCGCGGGCAAACTCTCGGACATCACCGACGATGGTTTCAACATCGCGATTGGCGTTGAATTGGCGCGCACCTTGGGGTTAGAAGTCGCACCGAATAAATTTGATTTGGGTCAAGAAATCACCCTGCTCGCACCCGAGGCCAGCGTCACTGTCGCGGGCATGGTGCCGCGTATGCGCGAGTTTAAGGTCGTGGCCATCATCAGCTCAGGGCATTTTGAAATCGACAACTCGTTCGCATTCATCCACGTCAAGGACGCACAGCGATTGTTTCACGATGGCAATCAAGGGCTGCGCGTGAAAATCAAAGACATGGAACAAGCGCAAAAAGTTGGTATGCAAATTGAATCAGCCGCGCACAAAGCAGGTTACAACGCCATGTCACGCGACTGGACCAGCATCAACCCCGCGTGGTTCTCAGCGGTGAAAACCGAAAAAACCATGATGACCATCATCCTACTCATCATCACCATCGTTGCGGGTTTTAACTTGGTGTCCATGCTGGTGATGACCGTCAATGAAAAGCAGGCCGACATCGCCATCCTGCGCACTCAGGGCGCATCGCGTCGCAGCATTATGAAAATTTTTATGATACAAGGCGCACTCATCGGTGGCATCGGTACGCTCATCGGCGTGGCCTTGGGCATCTTGGTCGCGATGAATATTGGCGCGATTGTCGCAGGGATTGAATCGATGTTTGGCTTGGTGCTGTTGCCCAAAGGTGTGTACTTCATCAACCGTATGCCTGCGGAAGTGCGCTGGCAAGAGGTGGTGTTGATTGCCAGCGTGAGTTTGGGGCTGAGCCTGCTGGCGACCATTTACCCAAGTCGCAAAGCCGCTGCCGTTGAGCCAGCACGTGCTCTGCGTTATGAATAATACGGCCATTTACACAGCCAAAGAACACGGTCTATGAATAGGGTCAAAAAGGTTTTTATATGAACAACACATGGGTATTAAAAGCGCACAACATCAGCAAATCATTCACCGACAATGATTTGGACGTGAATGTGCTCAAATCGGCCTCCATCGAAGTGGCGCGCGGCGAATGCGTGGCCATCATTGGTGCGTCAGGCTCTGGAAAATCGACCTTGCTGCACGTGCTCGGTGGCTTGGATTTGCCCGATTCGGGCGAAGTGGTTTTGCTGGACAAACCGTACTCAAGCCTGTCCGATGACGAGCGCAACAGCGTGCGCAATCAGCATTTGGGGTTTGTGTATCAATTTCACCATCTGCTGCCAGAGTTGTCCGCACTGGACAATGTCGCCATGCCGCTGCTGATTCGTCGTATGAAGCGTACACAGGCGCGTGAGGTGGCTCGTGCGGTGTTGGAAAAAGTCGGTCTGGGTGCGCGTGTCGAACATCTGCCGAGTCAACTTTCAGGGGGCGAGCGTCAGCGCGTGGCCATCGCCCGTGCATTGGTCGCCAATCCCTCCTGCGTGCTCGCCGATGAGCCAACGGGTAATTTGGATCGCGAAACTGCCGAGCGCGTGTTTGCCCTCGTGCGTCAGTTGGCGCGTGAGCTGGGCATAGCCTTTATCCTCGTCTCGCACGACTTGGCCTTGGCGCGGGAGACCGACCGCGTGTTGGAACTTAAAGACGGTGCGTTGATGCCTGTTGATTTGGGCTGATAATAGATTTAGCCCGGCAAGGACAACTTTGTCCATGCAATAACCCGAGAATCATCATGTGGATAGACACACACAGCCATTTTGATGTCCCATCATTCGACGCCACGCGCTCGCAGGATTGGGCGCGGGCGCAGCAATTGGGTGTGTCGGCGCAAATCATCCCTGCGGTCACGCCTGATAATTTCGAAGCCGTGCGCAGCGTCGCGCACGCACATACCCATTCTTTCTATGCCTTGGGCATACACCCGATTTATGTGATGAACCACTCGCTTGAATCCTCGATTCAGGCTTTGCGCGCTGCTGTGTTGGCGGCGATGGACGATGCGCGTTTTGTCGCCATAGGCGAAATCGGTTTGGATGGTTTTGTACCCGATGTGGACATGGACGTGCAGGTGGCCTTTTTGCGCGCTCAGCTCAAGATTGCGCGTGAGTTCGATTTGCCCGTTCTGCTGCACGTGCGCCGCAGCGTGGATGCGGTGGGCAAGCATCTGCGTGAGTTTGGCATCCGCCGTGGCATCGCCCATGCGTTCAATGGCAGCTTTGAGCAGGCGCAGCGCTTCATCGAGATGGGGCTGCACTTGGGCTTTGGCGGTGTGCTGACTTTTGAGCGAGCGCTGCAAATTCGCCGCTTGGCGGTGCAGTTGCCCATTGATTCCTTGGTGCTTGAGACCGACGCGCCCGATATGCCGCCGGCTTGGTTGATGGGGCAGGAGAGCAACCACAGCTACCATCTGCCGCGTATTGCGCAGACCCTCGCACTGTTGCGCGGTATCAGTGCTGATGAATTGGCGCGCAGTGTGTGGCACAACTCATTGAACGCTGTGCCTAGATTACAGCTCAGCCTTCCCAATACCGCGCCTCTATTCAAGGATGCGGCAGGTGAAGTAGGGGTGTGACGTGGCGTGGGCGCACCTACCTTGGCGTTTGACACTGACCATGTTGGTCGCGCTCGCTGGGGTTTGTGTGGGTTTGGGTTGGGATTTGGATTTGAGCTTAAATCCTGCGTTCGAGTTCAGTGCCCGCAGGGCTACGGTCAGTGTCCTGTTCTACTCAGCGCTGCTGTTGATGGCGTTGTTTGTATTCTGGCGCACACGCGGCACAGCTTCTCCATCTTATTGGTTTTTATTGCTGGGCTTTGGCCTGCTGGCTGTGCTGAGTCTGGCTTGGGCGCAGTATCGCTGGGTCGAGCGCAGCGCCTATCCCATTCCTGCTCAATGGAGTAGCACCGTTCAGCTGGTGCAGCTGCGCATCGCGGCCATGCCCACGCGCACCGATTATGGCTGGCGTATGTTGGTTCAGCCGGATGGTTCTGCGCCGCCATTCACCCCCGCACTGCCTGCACAGATGTCCTTGTCTTGGACCGATGAGGATTTACCCGTCGCCATCGACCAACTGCGCGTGGGGCAGGTGTGGCGACTGCCCGTACACATCCGCGCAGCGCATGCGACGCAAAATGCAGGCGTATTTGACCAGCGACATTATTGGCTGGCGCAGGACATTGGCGCACTCGCCTATGTGCGCTTGAATAAAAAAACACCACCCGATCAATTCCCACAACTCATACGCACTGAGCACAGCCTGCGCTCGACGGTGGAGAACTGGCGATTTGATACCCTGCGCGCCATCGATGCCGCGCTTGCAGACACGACCGCCGAGCAGCGCACCAGCGCCAGTGTGTTCAAAGCTTTGGCGCTGGGCGACCAAGCTGCGGTGTCGGCGGCGCAGTGGCAGTTGTTTCAGGACACAGGCGTGACCCATTTGGTCAGTATTTCTGGGCTACACGTCACGGTGCTTGCAGGGATTTTGGCGTGGTGGGCGCGTGCGTTGTGGCGGCGCAATGTGTGGCTCACCTCGCGTGTGCCTGCGCTGCATGTGGCGCAGTGGGTGGGGCTCATCGGTGCGACGGCATACGCCTTGGCGGCAGGTTGGGGCTTGCCCGCGCAACGCACGGTGTGGATGTTGGCGTTGTGGTTGTTGCTCGCGCGTTTGGGCGTGGCGCGTTCGGGTTTGCGCGTGCTGGGGTTCAGTGTGTTGTGGGTGTTGATTTGGGATCCGTTTGCGGTGCTGTCGGTGGGCTTTTGGCTGTCCTATGGCGCGGTGGCGTGGCTGATTGTGGCGTTTGATTCATTTGCGGTGAGTGATCGACTGGACAATCTGGGGCATGGGCGGGCTGCGCAACTTGAACCGTCGCCTTCAAAAATGCATTTGCTTGCTCGTTGGTTCGTCGGCTTGGTGGGGGCGCAGTTGGGTATTTCACTGTCGCTGTTGCCGATGTCGCTGTATTTTTTTGGACAAACATCCTTGCTCGGCGTGGCGGTGAATTTCGTTGCGATTCCGTTGATGAGCGTGATGTTGGTGCCTTTGCTCTTGAGTGTGCTGCTGTTGTTGGCGTTTGGTTGGGCATCGCCTGTGCTGTGGATGAACGCTTGGCTGGCGCAGGTGTTGCAGGGTTTGAAGCGGTTGCAAGGCGTCTCGCCGGTTTACGAATGGGTGGGGCGGATTGAGCTGTGGCAGGTGTTGGCGTTGTTTGTGCTCTCCTTAATCGTGACGGTGCGCTTGCGTGCGCTGTGGCATGGTTGGGGTGGTGCTGCGCACACAGCTGCTGCGCCGCCTCACACTGTGCGGCCTGAGCCCATGGGTAGGCGCTCGTCCAGCGCTCTGCTTGTGGCGAGCTTGGTACTGACGGTGGCTGTGGTGAAGTACCCTGCGAATTACCCCAGAGTGCCTGAAGGTCAGTTGAGAGTGACCGTCATGGATGTGGGGCAGGGCAGCGCGGTGCTGTTGCAAACGGCCCATCAAAATTGGTTGTATGACACGGGTGCGCGCTTCACCAGTGAGGCCGATGCAGGTGCGCGCATCATCGTGCCACATCTGCGTCACATCGGTGTGCGCCACATCGATACCTTGGTGCTCTCGCACAACGACAGCGACCACACGGGCGGCACGGCCAGTGTGCTGCATGGGGTGATGGTGGGGCAGGTATTGACCTCGCTCACCGATGCGCAATTGGTCAGCGCGGGTGTGTGGAACTTACCGGTGCAACATTGCCAAGCGGGGCAAACGCAGCAGTTCGATGGGGTCAAAATGGTGGTACTGTCGCCCGACGCTGCGGCATTGAATGATGTGAACACACCCGACAATCAAAAAAGTTGTGTGCTGCGCTTTGAGGTGATGCAGGATGCTTCAGACGTGCAAAATTCGGAAGGCTTGCGCAGCATTCTGCTCACGGGCGATATGGACATGCTGACAGAGGCGAAGCTGCTCATCGATCCGAGCGCCACGGGTACAGGGCTGCGCTCGCAGGATGAGCGCACGAGTACACCATTTAAAACCGATGTCGTGCTCATACCGCACCACGGCAGCGACACCAGCTCAAGTGCGCCGCTGATTGTCGCGACCCAGCCCAAATGGGCGGTGGCTCAGGTGGGGCGATACAACGCGTTCGGTCATCCACGCGCGGCGGTGTTGCAACGCTATCGTGATGCGGGTGTGCAGGTGTGGCGCACCGATGAACAGTACGCTCGCGTGTTTGTCCTTGGTGCTGGGGCCAATTGAATTTGATTGAATTTTATTGGGTTTGCGTGAGTTGCAACTCAATCGCTTCGAGTTCCTCGTGCAGCATCAACCATTGTTCTTCCAGTTGTTCAATCTGCGCGCTCAGCTCACTGCTGCGGCGCACGCTCTGTGCGAGTTGGTCTTTGTGTTCAGCGCCGTAGGCTGCTTCGGACGCGAGCCAAGCTTGCACTGTGGTTTGTTCGGTCTGTGCTTGTTGCAGCGACTTCTCGAGTGTGTTGAGTTTTTGTTTGAGCGGTTTTTGCGCGGCGTTGAGCGCGGTGCGCAGTTGGGCGGCTTGCTGGCGCGCTTCTTTTTTGTTCACGACCTCAGAGGCATCGCTGCCCGCATCGTCGTTGGCGCTTTGTTTGAACAGCTGCCAGCTTTTGGCACACCAAGCGCGGTAGTCGTCCAAATCGCCCTCGAACGGGCGCACAGCGCCATCGGCCACCAGCCAAAAATCATCGACGCAGTTGGCGAGCAAGCTGCGGTCATGCGAGACCACAATCAACGCGCCATTGAACTGCTGCAAGGCCACCGTGAGCGCGTGGCGCATGTCCAAGTCCAAGTGATTGGTCGGCTCATCGAGCAGCAGCAGGTGCGGCTTTTGCCAGATCAACAGCGCCAGTGCCAAGCGCGCCTTTTCCCCGCCCGAAAAATTCTCAATCGACTCACCCACGCGATCGCCCTGAAAGTGAAAGCCGCCGAGAAAATTGCGCAGCAGTTGCACATTTTCCAGTGGTGCGAGGCGCTGCATGTGCCACAGCGGAGACTCGTCCTCGCGCAGGGTGTCCAAATGCTGCTGCGAAAAATACCCGATACGCAGATTTTGCGCGCTGGTAATGCTGCCCGATATGGGTGTGAGTTCTTGCGCCAGTGCCTTGATGAGGGTGGATTTACCCGCGCCGTTCATACCGAGTAGGCCAATTCGGTCGTGCGACTGAATGCTAAATGCCACTTTGTCGAGCAGGATTTTGTCACCATAACCCAAGCGCACACCATCGGTCTGCATCAAAGGATTGGGCAAGTCGTTCAACTCAGCAAATTCAAAAGTAAACGGCGAATCCAAATGCGCAGCAGCCACCAGCTCGAGTCGATCGAGCGCCTTGATACGGCTTTGCGCTTGACGCGCCTTGGTCGCTTGGGCGCGAAAACGGTTGATGTAACTTTGCAGGTGCGAAATGTGGCGCTGTTGCTGCACGTACTGGGCTTGTTGCTGCGCCAGACGTTCGCCGCGGATGCGCTCGAATTGGGTGTAATTGCCCTTGTACAAGGTCAGGGTCTGCTGCGCCACCTCGATGATGTGTGTGCACAAGGCATCGAGAAAATCACGGTCATGCGAGATGATGAGCTGGGTCGCAGGGTGTGACTTCAAATACTGCTCCAACCACAACACCGTGTCCAAATCCAAGTGATTGGTCGGTTCATCGAGCAGCAACAAGTCCGAGCGACACATCAACGCACGCGCCAAATTCAGGCGCATGCGCCAGCCACCTGAAAACGAATTGACGGGGTTGTCCTGCAAATTTTGCGCGAAGCCCAGACCGTTGAGCAGCTGCGCTGCACGCGCAGGGGCGCTGTACGCCTCGATGCGTGCCAGCTCGGTGTGGCAGTGCGCCATCGCCACACCATCGTTGATGTGCTCGGCCTGCGCCAATTCGGCGTTCAGGCGGCTCAGTTCGTCGTCACCCGCGAGCACATAGCTCAAAGCCGACACCTCGGTCTCGGGCATTTCTTGCGCGACGTGCGCGATGACCCAGTTGGCGGGAATCGACACATCACCTGCATCGTCGTGCAGCTCGCCACGCAGCAGCGCAAATAAACTGGACTTGCCCGTGCCGTTGCGCCCAATGACGCCGACGCGTTGCCCGATGTCGATGCGGGCGTTGGCGGATTCGAGCAGGACTTTTTGGCCGCGTTGGAGGCGAAGATTGGACAGGGTGATCATGGCGTGGATTCTGGAGTGAGTGCACTTGGCACTAAAGCCTGCGATTATAGCAAATCGAGGCGGTGGGCATGGGCTTAAAGCAAGCCGATGCTTACGGACACCCCACGCGCCGAGAGAGCCGCACTGTGGTACAATGTCGCACCGCGCACAATTGGCGCGGTTCTTTTTTGCGTCGCAGCCGACGCACCACCGCGCAGTGGGATGTTTCATTGAAATCAACTCTGCGCATTTAAATAAAGTTGATAATGAAATTTACCGAACTCGGATTGGCTGAGCCCATCCTACGCGCCGTAGCGGAACAAGGCTACGACACCCCAACCCCAATTCAAGCACAAGCGATTCCTCAGGTTTTGGCGGGTGGCGATATTTTGGCCGCCGCACAAACTGGTACGGGCAAGACCGCAGGCTTTACCCTGCCGATTTTGCAACGCTTGATGGACACACCGAATCAAAAGCACCCACGCGTCTTGGTGCTCACGCCCACGCGTGAGCTCGCCGCGCAAGTGGGCGAGAGCGTTGAGAACTATGGCAAATACCTCAAGCTCAAATCCATGGTGATGTTCGGCGGTGTGAACATCAATCCTCAGACCGACAAGCTCAAGCGCGGCGTGGATATTTTGGTCGCCACCCCTGGACGCTTGATGGACCATCAGCAACAGGGTCATGTGGATTTGTCGCACGTTGAAATTTTGGTGCTCGATGAGGCCGATCGCATGTTGGACATGGGGTTCATCCATGACATCAAACGCATTTTTAAACTCTTGCCCAAACAACGTCAAAATCTGTTGTTCTCTGCGACCTTCTCGGAAGAAATCCGCACCCTCGCCGAGGGCTTGTTGACCAATCCAAAAACCATTGAAGTGGAGCGTCGCAATTCAACCGTAGAGGTGATTGAGCAGACGATTTACACCGTGGATCGCGAACGCAAGCGTGAATTGCTCACTCATTTGATTAAGGCGCAAAATTGGTTTCAGGTGTTGGTGTTTACACGCACCAAGCACGGCGCGAACCGTTTGGCCGAGCAGTTGGACAAAGATGGCATCACCGCGATGGCGATCCATGGCAACAAGAGCCAAGGCGCTCGCACGCGTGCATTGAGCGAATTCAAGGATGGTAAACTGCAAGTATTGGTCGCCACCGACATCGCTGCGCGTGGGATTGACATTGACCAACTGCCGTATGTGGTCAACTATGAGTTGCCGCAAGTGGCTGAAGACTATGTGCATCGCATCGGACGCACCGGGCGCGCTGGCGCAACGGGCTTGGCGGTGTCCTTGGTCTGTGTCGATGAGTTTAAATTGCTCAAGGACATTGAACGCCTGACCCACCGCGAATTCACGCGCTTTGCGGTGAAAGGCTTTGAGCCTGATTTGACGGTGAAACCTGAGCCGATTCAAAAACCACGCACCTCGCGTCCGTCCAACGGTCAGCGCGGCAATGCAGGTGCGCGCACCGACAGCCGTCCAGCAGGTCGTGCCAGCCAAGGGCAAAACCGCTCAGGTCGTGGTCAAAGCCAAGGGCCAGCGGGCCATGGCGCGCAAAAACCCTCGCAACAGGGTCACAAACCCGCAACCCATCGCTCGGGCGGGCGCGGTCAGTAATGGGTTTGATTTAGAGCGTGCCGCTTAAGCGCTGCGTTCTGTATGGGCAAGGTATTTGAACTATAATCGTGTCACAATGTTTCAATGACGAACAATCATGGAGGCGGTGATGCAATTACCCTCAGATACCTTGCCTTTTTTGCGTGCACTGGCAAACCACAACAACCGAGAATGGTTCAACGAGCACAAGCCCCGTTACCAACAACTGCACAGCGAGCTACTCGACTTTACAGATGAGTTGATTGGTGTGTTGATTGCGCATGATCCGATGTTCATCGGGGTCGAGCCGAAAAACTGTCTGTTTCGTATTTACAAGGACGCACGCTTTGCACGCGACGGTGAACCCTACAAGACCCATTTTGGCATCCATGTGGTCAGCAGCGGCAAGCGTTCGGACTTTAACCGTGCGGGCTTTTATCTGCACATCGAACCTGATGCGAGCATGATTGCCGGTGGCGCACACTCGCCATCGCCCGAGTGGCTCAAACAGATTCGCCAGCGCATCGCGCACAACGGCAGTGAGCTGACGCAGATACTTCAGGACAAAACATTCAAAAAATACTTTGGTGAACTTCAAGGCGATCAATTGGTGCGTCCGCCACAAGGGTTCAGCAAGGACGATGTGCACATCGAGCTCATCAAGCGCAAAGCCCTGTGGGTCAAAAGCGATGTGCCCGATGACATCATCACGGGCAAGAAGTTGCATGCACACATCGACAAGGTGTTTACTGCGTATCAACCGTTCCAGCAGTTTTTGAACGAAGCAGCGGTATAAAAATCGGGCACCCAATGATTGCATCAGGTGCCCGATTTGATTTCAAAGCCATGCGCGCTTACGCCGTGTACAGTTGGAACGTCCAGAACAACAAAAATCCTGAGAACAGCCACAGCACTGAGGTGGGGCTTTCTTCTACCGTGTGCGCTTCGATGAGCAGCTCTTCAGTCACCAAGTACAGCAAAGCCGCCACGCCAAAGGACAAAATCGCACTGATGACCGCAGCAGGTGCGCCCGTTAGGAAATAGTTGCCCAGCAAAATCGATGCAATCATGGTCAAACCCAGCAAGCTGGTCAGTCCAACGATGCGCCAGCCCTTCATGGTGTTGGACACCAAGGACAAGCCCAAGAACAGCATCTCGACAGATAAGCCCAGCGCCAAGATAAAGCCCGTTTCAGCACTGGCGGCAAAACCCGCACCGATGATCAAGCCATCGACCGCCGCGTCGATGAACACCGTTGAAATAAGCCCAATATTCGCACCTGCCTCGCCAGTTGTACTTGATTGAGCAGCCTTGTGCTCCAGATGCTCACTTAAAATTTTCATCAGATACATCAGCAGCACACCAAAGGCAAACGACGAAATCAATACCCAGTTGGGGGCATGCTCACGCGTGAGCTCAGGCAACACCTCAACCGCCAGCACCGCAATCACCACCCCTGCGGCGAAATGCTGAATCAAGCTGCGGGCTTGATGCGATGGGTGCCAAATTAAGGTGAGTACCCCGCTGAGTGCCACGACAACGGCGGGGATGAGCATGATGCTTAAGGATGAGTTCATATCAACTTTCAGAAATGGTGGCATGTGCCAGCGCTGTTGTTCTTGTATGCAAAGTTTTAGCATGTATTACACGCATCAATGCCGCATGGAATCCTCAATTTTATCATCTGTGGACTGAACAAAAGCTGAAGGGCTTGATAAAATCCGTTCTGTGCCGCATCGTTTGCATTGAGTTGGGCATCCGACTACAATGACCCGCTACAACAATCGAGTACATTTGACCATCAATTGAGGAATCATCATGAAAAAAACATACATCGCAGCCGCCCTTGTGGGCAGCATCAGCCTGACGGGCTGTCAAAACATGGGTGATTTGCAATCGATGGTCGACATCGGTATGCAGGTGGCGGGCGTGACGGGCTACGGCAATCAAGCCAGTATGGTCACTGGTCTAAAAGAAATGCTGACCTTGAGCTCAGACCGCGCAGGCACCTACCTTTCGAGCGCTAACGTGTGGAATATGCTTTTGCCCGAATCGGCCAAGAACGTGGTCACAACGCTGCGCGCGATTGGCATGGGCAGCTATGTCGATCAAGTGCAGGGCAGCATGAGCCAAGCGGCAGGATTGGCGGCCAACGAGGCCAAACCGATTTTTGCCGCAGCGGTGCGCGACATGACCGTGGTGGATGCGCTGAGTATTTGGCGCGGCGGCGATTCCGCGGCCACCCAGTATTTCCGCAGCAAGACCGAAGCGGCGCTGCGCGCAAAGTTCCAACCGATTGTGCAGTCCTCACTCAAGCAAACGGGCTACTACACTCAGTACCAAACGCTCATCAGCGCGTACAACGCGGTACCGCTGACCTCAAAACCGAAATTGGATTTGGAAACCTATGTATTGGACAAAACCATGGATGGTATGTTTAAAAAAATGGGTTCAGAAGAAGCGCTGATTCGTCAAAACCCAGGTCAACGTGGTTCAAGTCTGATTCAAGCGGTGTTGGGTACGGTTAAATAAATTCTCTCTGAATTTTGACTGTAGCCAAACAAAAGCAGCCCACGTGGGCTGCTTTTTTTAATCGCTATCAGGTGCAATCGGCTTTCCCGTTTGATTACATCCCAGTAATCAGCTCATAACGCCCAGAACTGCTGGTCTTGAGGCAGTCGGTAACCACGGGCAAGCTCGCTTGAAGTTGCTCGGCCAGTGTCCATGGTGGGTTGAACACAAACATCCCAGAGGCTTGCAATCCTGCCGCAAGGTGGGTCGGTTGCACTTGGTCAATCGCCAGACTGGCGTGCAACCATTTCGCGCCCGCATCCGTAGCGATGCGCTCCAACTGAGTCGCGAGGTTGCGTGACTCTGGGCGCGCCAAAATCGGATACCAAATCGCATACGTACCTGTTGGGAAGCGTATCATTGCGTCCTTCATGGCCTTTGCCACCTTGGTGTAATCGTCTTTGATTTCATACGAGGGGTCAATCAGCACCACGCCACGGCGCGACGGCGGTGGGATATTGGCTTTCAGACCGATAAAGCCATCCACGGTCTTGAACAAAATGCGTTTGTCATCTGTGCTGTTGGGCAGGTTGATGTAGCGCAGGTTATCGTCGAGCAGACGCATATCGGTCGGGTGCAGCTCAAAAATTTTCAAGCGATCGATTTCACGCAGATTGTGCGAGGCGACCGTGGGCGAACCCGGGTAGTGTTTGAGTTCGCCCTGTGCGTTTAAATCGCTAATGAATTTGAGGTATTTGTGTAGCAGTTCGGGCAGCTCGTTGCGCTTGCCTTTGTTTTCCCACAGCTCCCACAACTTGCTGATGCCTGTTTCGTGCTCGCCACTTTTTTGCGCCATCGGATTGGACAGCTGATACATGCCCACACCCGCGTGGGTGTCGATGTAGGTCAGGGCTTTGTCCTTCTGGGTCATGTACTGGCAGATGTGCATCAGCGTCATGTGCTTGAGGACATCGGCGTGGTTGCCTGCATGAAAGGCGTGGCGGTAACTGAACATGGGTGTCTTTTTTAAAGTAGTGAATCTGTTTCTGTGGAGCGTCCCAAATGGGGCGCGTATAGATACAAGTGCGCTGTCGATGAATTCTGTCAGGCATAAAGTGATGAGGGTGTTTCGAAATAAAATAGGGGCAAACTTACATTTGCCCCTACGTTCTATGCATCTCAATCAGCTCGTCTATATGGCCTTAAAGGGTACATCCATCGGCAATGAATAGCCGTGATTGTAACAAATAAAGCCTATGAACTGCGATTAGATTGCATTTAGCTTGTGCTGGTCGATTATTCTTCGTCACCTGCTGCGTCGTCTGCGGCTGTGTCAGCAGCAGTGTCCGCTTTTCTGGCATCTTTAGCCGCTTTTGCTGATTTTTTCGGCTCAGCCGCGGTGTCGGCGATGGCGCGGGTTTTGACCCCGAGTTTGTCGCGCACGAGGTTCTCGATTTCGACCGCCATGGCTGGGTTCTGGCGCAGGTATTCGCGCACATTGTCCTTGCCTTGACCGATGCGGTCTTTGCCATAGCTGTACCATGCGCCTGATTTTTCGATGATGCCTTGTGCCACACCCATGTCGATGATTTCGCCTTCGCGTGAGATGCCTTCTCCATAGAGAATGTCAAAAATGGTTTCTTTGAACGGCGGCGCGACTTTGTTCTTGACCACTTTGACGCGGGTTTCGTTGCCCACGACTTCGTCGCCTTTTTTGATGCTGCCGATGCGGCGAATGTCCAAACGCACTGAAGCGTAGAATTTGAGCGCATTACCGCCTGTGGTGGTTTCGGGCGAGCCGAACATCACGCCGATCTTCATACGAATTTGGTTGATGAAGATGACCGTGCAGTTC
>CAZDLD010000014.1:18765-23759 GCA_964506355.1 uncultured Hydromonas sp. | reverse complement strand
GCGCAGGGCGGTTCGGAAAATCGCCACCGCGCCCGCGTGAGTCCGCCAATGAGGCGTGCAACAAATCGCGAAAGCGTTCAGGACGGCGCAGCCCATCGCAGCGCTTGATGATGTTGAGCACCGTGGCAGGGCGCAGCTCGGGCAGCATATAAAAATTGGTGTGCTCATGGGTAATCAGCCGCGCGTAGTCGGCGCAGGCGCGTGGGACTTTGAGCCGAGTGGACAGGGCTTTGGCCAGAGGCACGCCGCGAGATTCGTGTCCGATGTGACGCGGCAGGATGTCCGCTGGGGTGTTGCCCTTGCCCAAATCATGGGTCAGCGCAGCGTAGCGCGATTCCAAGTTCAGTTTGAGCTTGGCAGCATAATCAATCACCATCATCACATGCACGCCCGTGTCAATTTCGGGGTGGTAGTCCGCGCGCTGCGGTACGCCAAATAGCGCATTGACTTCGGGCAACCACTGCGCCAACAGACCACACTCGCGCAAAATTAAGAACATCCGCGAGGGGGTATTTTCCATCAAACCGCGCGCCAGCTCAGCCCACACACGGTCGGGCACGAGCGCGGCGGTCTCGCCATTGGCGACCATTTGCTGCATCAGCGCCATGGTCTCATCGGCCACGCTGAACTCAGGCCAGCGTGCAGCAAATCGCGCCAGACGCAAAATGCGCACAGGATCCTCGGCAAAAGCAGGCGACACATGACGCAGGATGCGGTGTTGTAAGTCCTGCGCTCCCAAATAGGGGTCAACCAATTCGCCCAATGAACCATCAGCATGCACCTCACGCGCCATGGCGTTGATGGTCAAATCGCGTCGCGCCAAGTCTTCCTCAAGCGTGACATCGGGTGCAAAATGCACTGCGAAGCCCGTGTAGCCTTGAGCAGTCTTGCGCTCGGTGCGCGCCAGTGCGTATTCATCGTGGGTGACGGGGTGCAAAAATACGGGGAAGTCTTTGCCCACGGCGGTGTAGCCTTGGGCGAGCATGGCTTCGGGTGTGCTGCCGACCACCACATAATCCGAGTCATGCGCCACTTGCCCCATGAGCGCATCGCGCACCGCACCGCCGACACAGTAGGTGCGCGGCGTGGGTCGCATTGCTTGCGTGGATGGGGTGTTGACGCTGTCGGTGTGCATGAGTGACTTTGATAAAAAGACGACGAATAAAAGCGACGAAAAAAAGGCGATGAATTCGGTTAGTGTGTTTGAACCGAAGCAGGTACTGCGGTCTGTGGTTTTTCTTGCACCAAGATATACGGCTTGACCACCACCGTCCACAGCTCGGCATTGTCGGCCGACCACAGGGTGGCTTGCTCGTCGGTCACATGGGCGAGTGTACCCGCGTCGAACCACACGCGCACAGCCGCCACATCATCGACGCTCATTTTGCTCGCCACTTCGAGCAAATCCAATTGCGCGGACACCTGCATAACCACGCCTTGGGCGAAGAATCGTTGTAAATCCTGCCACGGCATCAGCGCGGTTTCGGTGTTGAGTTTGGCTTGTTCGATTTTTGCGAGTTCTTCTAAATTGGGGTTGTTTTGAGTCATGATAAAAAACAGTCAACAGGGTTGTTAAAAAGGTGCGATCGCACATTGTACCTCAGGGTGCAGGCGGCTCGACTTTGTCCTTGCGTGCGCTGCCAGCCACCATTTTAAATTCAAACAAGCGACAGTCCAAAGCGCCGTTGAACAACGGGGTTTTTTTGCTGGCCGACAGGCGCATGTATTTGGGCGTGTCGCGGTCGCTGGTCAAAATGTAGGCGTTCCAGCCTGCGTAGTGTTGCTTGAGGTGGTCGGCCCATTCTTTGAAGAACACTGCGGTCTCGTTCGATGTGCTCACCTCGATGCGCTCGCCATAAGGCGGATTGCACACCATCACGCCCGTTTTGGCAGGTGGCATCACGTCCAGCGCGTTGTTCTGCTCAAAGGCCACGGCGAAGGGCAGTCCAGCGCGCTGCAAGTTGTTCTCGATGTCCTCAACCGCGTAGGCGCTGATGTCGGAGGCGTAGAGGGCGCGTTGGGTTTTGTCAATTTTGACGTCGTTTTTGACCTTCTGCCACAGCGATTTGTCCAGACCACGGTAGTGTTCAAAGGCAAAACCACGGTTCATCCCCGGAGGGATGTTCGCCGCAATTAAGCCCGCCTCAATGATGATGGTGCCGCTGCCGCACATCGGGTCGAGCAGGGCTTGATTCGGTTTCCAGCCCGAGAGCATGACCAGACCCGCTGCGAGGTTCTCGCGCAGCGGTGCACGGCCTTTGTCCACGCGCCAGCCGCGTTTGAATAGGGCTTCGCCTGAGGTGTCGATGTACATGGTGGCATCGAACTCGGTCAAAAATGCATAGATGCGCACATCGGGGGTGGCGGTGTCCACGCTCGGGCGCTTGTCCATCAGATCGCGGAAGTAGTCGCACACGGCGTCCTTGACGCGCAGGGTGATGAATTCCAAGCTGCGCAACGGGCATTTAATCGCGGTGACCTCGACCTTGATGGTCTGCTCGGGGGTGAAATAGCTGCTCCACGGCATGCGCGAGGCGAGGTTGTAAATATCGTCCTCCGTGCGGTAGCCTGCCGAACCCAGACGCAGTAAAATGCGCGAGGCAATGCGTGAATGCAGATTGGCGCGGTAGAGCACAGCCAAGTCGCCTGAAAAACCGACGCCGCCGTGGGTGGGTTTGATGTGGGTGGCGTTGATGGCTTTGAGCTCATCAGCGAGCAGGGCTTCCAAGCCGCGAGGGCAGGGGGCAAAAAATGACAGTGTGGACATAGGGCTCTCTTAGTGTGTTGGGTGGGTGCACAGGCTAAGCCTCGCACCCGCAGGCGACGGACCATGAGTCCATCAAATCTTTAGTACAAATGTATTTCACAAACAAAGGTATTCTCAAGCAAATTTAAAACGGTTTCATCACCACCAATGCCACGATGACGATCATCAGCAGCACGGGTGCTTCGTTGAACCAACGGTACCAAACGTGCGAATGCGTGTTGCGGTTGGCTTTGAATTGCCCCAGCAACACCCAGCAGTACCAGTGGTAAATGCACACGATGAGCACCAAGGTCAGCTTGGCATGTATCCATGCGCCTGAGCCCATGAAAAACTGCAACCACAGCCAAAAGCCAAGCACCAAGGCAGGTATGCTGATGATGGTCATAAAGCGGAACAAACGATGCGCCATGCCGAGCAAACGAGCGCGGACATTCGCATCCTGCTCAGCCGCCAGATTGACGTAAATGCGCGGCAGGTAGAATAAGCCTGCGAACCATGAGGCGATGAATACGATGTGTAGGGTTTTTAGCCAAAGATATAGCATGATGTGCGCTCAGTTGGGTTGAAAGCTCTATTGTACGGCATTGTGCCGCAGGGTAGGATGTAAAAAAACCCAGCGAACTTGGCTGGGGTTTTTATAGATGATGCAGGGCATTCGGCTCAAAACGGGATGTCGTCTTCCATATCATCCGCTGGGCTGGCTGCTGGCGCTGGGCGTGATGCACGTGGCGCTGGGGCAGATGCGGGTGCTGATTGACCTTCGTCATAGGCCACGCCACCGCCGGTTGAATTGCGACCGCCGAGCATTTGCATGTTGTCAGCGACGATTTCGGTGGTGTAACGTTCTTGACCCGATTGATCGGTCCATTTGCGGGTTTTCAAGCGACCTTCGACGTAGACTGAAGAGCCTTTTTTGAGGTATTCGCCTGCAATTTCAGCCAAACGGTTGAAAAATACGATGCGGTGCCACTCGGTAATTTCTTTTTTCTCGCCAGAGTTTTTGTCGGTGTAGTTCTCAGAAGTGGCGACGGCGATATTGGTAATCGCGCGGTTGTCTGCGGTGTAGCGAACTTCGGGATCGCGTCCCAAATTGCCAACGATGATGACTTTATTAACTGATGCCATGGTGTATCCTTTTTAAGTTGATGTACATAGTATTTGCGAGCCGACATGCGGATCACGGCATTCTGACTTTTGCATCGTTGCAAAAGTCAGGCGTAATTCTAAAGGAATTTTTAGTATTCGAGTAAAACTCTTTGTTCAAAATTGAAGGGTTATTGTGGTTTTCGAAGTTGTTCTTGATATGTGCAAATGCTTTTGTGGTGAATAACTAAACCCGAGGTAAATCCTTGGACAGTTAAATTTGCTGATTTTTTAGCTCTAGATTCGGTTTGTCCTGTTTGTAAGGATTCATAATATTGAATGTTGTAAAGTAGCGCGTATACATCAATTGCGCCATTGGGCTTAATTGTATTTTTTGTAAGGTTAGGCAAATTAAGAAATTTTTTTTATTTATAATTTTTATTTTTAATAAAGGTGTAAAATTTTTTGACTGCATTTTTGTTGTACATTTCAATTTCATTTTGACCATTAAACGACTTGTTTGCTGCATTGGAGCATGACTCTACATTTTCTGCTAGCAAACTTGCGCAACCAGATAATGTGGCGGTCATGATGAAGGCGATGATGATTTTGTTCATTTGGTAATCCTAAGAGTTAAACGAATTATTTGTTTTTGCTGCTGTCCATCATCTTCATTGCGCCCGTGATGAGGGTGGATAAATCGCTCATATTGGCGGGAACGATGAGGGTGTTGTTGGTTTTGGCCATGTTTTGAAACGCAGTGACGTATTGCTCAGCGACTTTGAGGTTGATCGCATTCATCCCGCCTGAGGACTCACTCGCTTCGCCAATTTGACGCAACGCGGTTGAGTTCGCTTGTGCGATGGCCAAAATGGCGGCTGCTTCACCCTCGGCGCGATTGATGGCGGCTTGTTTCTCGCCTTCTGAGCGTTGGATGGAGGCTTCACGTTCACCTGCGGCGATGTTGATTTGCTCTTGCTTACGACCTTCTGAGGCTGCAATCAGTGCGCGCTTTTCACGCTCGGCGGTAATCTGAGCTTGCATTGAGCGCAGGATTTCGGCGGGTGGAACCAAGTCTTTGATTTCGTAACGCAAAACTTTCACACCCCAGTTTAACGAAGCTTGATCAACCGCAGCCACCACA
>CAZDLD010000014.1:5835-18755 GCA_964506355.1 uncultured Hydromonas sp. | reverse complement strand
GTCCAGTGCGTTGACCACTTGGGTGTTGATGATGTCGCGCTCTTCGAATGTTTTGTCCAATTCGAGTTTACCAATCACACTACGCAAGCTGGTTTGCGCCAATTGGGTGATGGCAAAGACAAAATTCGATGAGCCGTACGAGGCCTTCATCGGGTCGGTCACTTGAAAGTAAATCACGCCATCGACTTGCAGTTGGGTGTTGTCTCGGGTGATACACACTTGGCTGGGCACGTCCATCGGGATTTCTTTGAGTGAGTGACGATAGGCGACACGATCGACGAAGGGCACGATGATGTTCAAACCAGGCAGTAAGGTGCGGTTGTATTTACCAAATCGTTCGAGCACCCATGCGCTTTGCTGAGGGACAACTTTGACGGCTTGCAGTACAAACAGTACGGCCAGTGCGAGTATGACGAGGGGTAGGGTCAGTTCCATGGTGTTTCCTTGGTTAGGGGGTCGGTTGTGTGGTTTGCGTTGATGTTGGCAATGACGTTGGCATAGGCGTCACGCGAATGCGCGTGCCATCCAGTCGGACAATTCGATAGTGACCATCTTGTGGTTCGGTGGCGTCAGGTGTGTCCATGATGACGCCCCATTGGGTGCCACGATAATGGCTGTGACCCACGCCGTCGAGCCAATCGCTCACCCAGATGACTTCTCCTGCATCTAAGTTTTCGGCCAAATTGGGTTGCGTGCGTTGATTGAGCTGTCCGCGCAAACGTCGCGCGAGGTAGACCAGTGCGCTGGCGCTGATTAAAAAGCAGACGGCTTGCGCTAAGAAACCCGCCCCCAGCAACATCGCCAGCCATGTGAGCACGGATGCCAGAGCCAGCATCAGCAAATAAAAAGTACCCGTCATCAATTCCAAAACCAATAAAACGCCTGCAATGATGAGCCACGTGTAGGTCATGAGTGTCCTCTTGAGTTGAATTAAAGGAGCGTCGGTTCTGGCATTGCGTGTGTTGCACGTGCCCTGAATTGGCTTGATTGAACCATGCGCTTGATTGATTATATACCTTTGAGCTGGGGTGTGGTGTTTTGGGCTACTGTTGCGATTGAACCCCATTTTTACTGGCTTAACACTGACTTAATGTGTGCTCCGTATGATTCAACCATAGCGCACGGTTGTGTGCGCGCAAGGAGCAGAGCATGAACAAAAAATTCTTAATGATGGCTGCGGTACTGACAACATTGCTCATGGTGGGCGTGGCTGTGGTATATGCCAGTGTCACAGGACTGGCCAATCCAGTGACTCAAGCCGCAGGTGAACATGGCGCGCGCTGGACAGCGAAGGTGTATCAAGCCTTGGGCATCAAAACCGCGGAACAAATGAATCAAGCGACTGCGGGCGCGCAGACCGCCATTGTGAACAGTGAATCAACTGCGACCAATAGCGCGGTAGCGCCGTCGGTTTCCTCAGTCACTGCGCCCATGGTGTTTGAGGCACGAGCAACGCAAGCACAGGCTCAAGCGCCAGCGCAGCAACGTGCGCAAACCACCGTTACCAATAACACATCGAACAATGCACAAAGCAACGGCGTGAATATTTCAGCCGCACAAGCGCGCAACTTGGCGCAACGTGCCGCACCGAGCGCACAGTTCGGTCCAGCCGAGTTGGTGCGCTACGGCGGCAGGGTGGCCTATGAAGTGTTGAGCAAACAGGGCAATGTCTACATCGATGCGCAGACGGGTGCGGTTGTGGGTAATACCGTGGTGACCCAACCGACGCGCAATCGTTATGAGGATGACGACGACGAACGTGAACACCGCAGTAAAAAACGCAAACACCGTGAGCACGAAGAAGAAGATGACGACGATGATGATGATGAAGACCGCCGCGGTTAATGTCGCACAGCAGTAAGCATCCAATACCCAGCACGCCAAAACGAATCACGCCCCCACACTCAGTGCAGCGGGATTCAAACCCAAAGAGGCAACATGATGAACACTAACATGAACACCAACACAAACGCAGCACCGACACCAAGTGCAGCACCAACGCCCAGCACGTCACGTCCAGCAGTGAGCGCACGTCCCAAACCGCCCGCCCAAAGTCATTTGGGTCTGAAAGCCTTGATTATCAGCCTGTCCCTCGTGGGTACCATGGGCGGCTGGGGCGCTCTGGCCGTCGGTCAGGTCAAGGAGAATCAAGCGCGTCAAATTGAGGCAGCTCAGGAATCAGCGCTGGCATTGAACGATGCGCCTTCGAATTTGAAGCAAGTGCAAGGTACGCATGCCGCGCCCGTGACAAGCGCGGCCAGCTCAGCAAGTGCAGCCATGCGCACTGTGCCAAAAGTCGCCAGCGCTGCGAACAACACAACGCCAGCAGGCAACCATCGCCCCGCACAAGTCGCAACGAGCACGCAACACAGCGCACCCGTGCTGGTGGCGCGCAACGATGTGCCTGCACGCGTGGTCGCGCAACCGAGCGCCCCGGTGTTGCGCGATGTGCAGGTGCAGCCTGCGCGTGCGGTGCGTCGTACACGTTCATCTCGTTAAGCTTCATAAGCGTCACCCGTATTATTTCGTATTGTTAAATACCCATTGAGAACCCCATGCGTCAAATAGAATTTCGAGCCATGAATTGCGAGATGGCGTTGCTCTTGGATGCCACGCCAACGATGTCTGCGAGTGCGGTAGATGCGTTGCTGCAACAAGTGCCGCAGTGGTTCGCCGCGTGGGAGCAGATGTTCAGTCGCTTTCGTTCGGACAGCGAGCTGTCGCGCTTGAATGATTCTGCTGGGCAAGTGTTTGCTGCGTCCTATGATTTGATAGAAGTGCTGGAAATGGCGCTGAACAGCGCGCGCAGCCATCAGGGCTTGGTCTCGCCCTTGGTGCTGGATGCGCTGATTGACTGTGGCTATACGCGCAGTTTTGAGTTGCTGAACGTGAACCGTACCGTTGCACCAGCCAACGTACTCAAGCCCATCTCTGCATCTGCAACATCGACGCAGCTGCTCGCACTCCTTGAGCGCATTGAGCGCATCGAGTTGAATGCCGCACGCAACACCATTTTTTTACCCGAAGGTGTGCGTGTTGATTTGGGCGGCTTTGTCAAAGGCTGGTGTGCCGATGTGGTGGTGGCGCATTTGGCGCAGTACGGCGCTGTGCTGATGGATGCTGGTGGCGACATTGCCATCAGCGGTCCGATGCGCGATGGGAGTCCATGGCCCATCGCCATTGCGCACCCATTGAATTTTGAACAAGATTTGGTGCAGATTTCGCTCGCGCATGGCGGTGTGGCGACCTCTGGGCGTGATCATCGCCATTGGCAACACCAAGGGCAAACGCAGCACCACATCATCGACCCACGCACGGGCAGCAGCGCACGCACCGATGTGCTTAGCGCCACCGTGACCGCGCCCAGCACCCAGCTGGCCGAGCAGGCGAGCAAAATGTTGATGATACTTGGCGCGCAGGATGGCATGGCATGGCTACAAACCATGAGCGGATATGCGGCCTGTTTGGTTAAAGACGATGGCCGTGTGCTGATGAACGAAGCGTTTGAGTCTTTGCTTGAAACTTACCACACGCAACCCAACACCCATGAACGTCCCGCAGTGGGCGGACTATGAATAAAAAAATGAAGGAATGTTAATGAACACAACCACACAACTGAGTGCTACCAAATCAACCCTCGCCACCCACAATGTGGTGCTGTGGGGCTTGTTGCTCGCGATGCTGGTCGGTGCACTGGCGGTGCTGGTGGCCTTGCCACTGTTGAGCGAGGCCTTGGCCACGACCGTTAAGGGGACTGAGAGCAAGACTTTTTGGTTCTTGTCGCGCGCTTCGGGCGTGACGTCGTATGTGCTGTTTTGGGCATCGATGATGATGGGGCTGTTGATGTCGACCAAGACCACGCGCCTGTGGTCAAACGGACCGACTTTTTTGGCCATGCACGAGTTCACCAGTATTTTGGGTTTGGTGTTCGCCAGTTTCCACGCCCTCATCCTGCTGGGCGATGGCTACATCAACACCCACCTGCTCAATGTGCTGCTGCCGTTTATGATGAAGTTCACCAGCGCGGCCAATCAAGCGATTTGGGTTGGGCTGGGGCAGTTGGCGTTTTGGTTGTTTTTGGCGATTCTGCTCAGCTACTATGTGCGTCAGCGCATCGGTTATGCGACGTGGCGCTGGTTGCATTTCGCCACGTTCGTCACCTATATGTTGGTCAGTGTGCACGGTATGCTCGCGGGCAGCGATACCAAAACCCCATTCATGCTCTCGGTCTATGCCTTCAGTTACGCCAGTATCGTGTTTATGAGCATCTACCGCGTATTGCTCATGAAAGCCGCATCGGTGTAGTCAAAGCGACCCAAATGGTGCACGGCAGTGCGCCGATTTTGAACGGATTGCACCGCCTGAGGCTGGGCGCTGGGGGCGCGCTTATGGTAGGATTATGCTTTATAAGTCCTGTTATTTTGGGTTGCCATGAATTCACTTGAAACACCTCCGTCCACCGTGCGCACCTTAGACCAAGCGCGTCTTTGGGCTGAGCAGAATTACGTCGGACACAGTTTGCGCACAGGTGAGGACATGTACGCCCACGCGCAGGGCATCAGTGAGATTCTCAATCGATTGGACGTGGCTGAAGAATTGCACATTACGGCGTATCTGTTCGGCTACTTTTTGATTCAGCCCGACACGCGCCAAACTCAAGAACAACTGACCCAAGACTGGGGACAGGCGCAGACCGAGCGCCTGCACAACCTGCACACCATCATGGAGATGGGGGCAAAAACTTGGCACCACGCCAAGGAGCAAAAAGAGCGCAACACCGACGAAGTGAGCAAGGCCGATCGGATGTACGCCGCACAAAATCTTTCCGAGCAAATCGAGCGCTCGCGCAAAATGCTGCTGGCGATGGCGCACGACATCCGCGTGGTCATCTTGCGATTGGCGTCGCGCTTGCAGACCTTGCGTTACTACGCGCAGAACAAAGTCCCTTGTCCACCCGTGGTGGCGGAGGAGTCTTTGCAGTTGTACGCGCCGCTGGCCAACCGCCTTGGCGTGTGGCAGATTAAATGGGAGCTGGAGGACTTGGGCTTTCGCTTTGCCCATCCTGAAACCTACCGTGAGATTGCGCAGTGGTTGGATGAGAAGCGCACCGAGCGCGAGTCCTTCGTCGCGCATTCCATCGAGCGCCTGCAAGCCGAGCTCAAAAAACAAAACATTCAGGCCAATATCTCAGGGCGCCCTAAACACATTTACAGCATTTACAACAAAATGCGCGGCAAGTCCTTGCAGTTCGCCGACTTGTACGACATCCGTGCGTTTCGCATCATTGTTGAGGATCTTAAGGACTGCTACGGCGTGCTCGGCGTGATGCACCATCTGTGGCAACCCATCCCCAAAGAATTCGACGACTACATCGCGCGCCCCAAACCCAATGGCTACCAGTCGTTGCACACCGTGGTGGTCGGTGAGGATGGCCGTCCGATGGAAGTACAAATCCGCACTCAAAAAATGCATCAATTCGCCGAGTACGGCGTGGCGGCGCACTGGCGTTACAAAGAGGGCAAGTTCAACAACGCGGCGGGCACCAGCGAGCAAAAAAACTACGACGAGCAAATCGCTTGGGTGCGTCAGCTCATCAGCTGGCAGTCAGATTTGACCCACAACTTGTCGGTGCAAGCCAAACAACAAGCGAGCAAAAACATCAGCGCCCAGCTGGGCGAAGCCACCTCGGTGAAGCTGCAAGATCCGAGCATCTACGTGCTCACGCCCGACGCCAAGGTCATCGAGCTGCCGCAGGGCGCGACACCCATCGACTTTGCCTACTACGTGCACACCAATGTGGGACACCGCTGTCGCGGCGCCAAGGTCAATGGTCATATTGTGCCGCTGAACACCCCTTTGCAAACGGGGCAAACGGTGCAGATTACTGTGGTCAAACAAGGTGGCCCATCACGCGACTGGTTGCGCGACGAGTTCACCAAGAGCGCACGCACCAAGAGCAAAATCCGCGCATGGCTCAATGCACTGGACACCCAGACCAATGTCACCACGGGGCGTGCGGTGTTTGAAAAAGAATTGCAACGCCTGAGCAAAACCGCGGCCAAGCACGATGAAGTCGCCCACGCATTTGGTTATGACAAGGCGGAGGATTTATACGTTGCGTTTGCGCGTGAGGTGCTCACGGGGCGTGATTTGGACGTGCATTTCAATGGCGCGAACGACATCAACCGCAACATGACGCAAAAAGCCTTGGCGCAAAAAGCGGTCATCGACGAGCAGCATTTCGTGCGCGCACCCGCGCACAAAGACCACAACAGCAAGAGCCATGTGCTGGTGGTCGGGCTGGATGACTTGATGACTCAGCTTGCGCAGTGCTGCAAACCTGCGCCGCCCGATGATATTTCGGGTTTTGTCACGCGCGGAAAGGGCATCTCCATCCATCGGGTCAATTGCGACAACTTCATACACATGCGTACTCAGCACCCTGAGCGCGAGCTTGCCTGCACCTGGTCTAGTGCCAAGGGCATGCGCTATGAGGTCGATATGGCGGTCACGGCGATTGAGTCGGTGGACATGATGCGATTGATTACCGATGCGCTGGCGCGTGAAAAGATTTTCATCTCAGGCCTACACAAACAGAAAAACGCGCAGAGCCAAACAGGCGTGGCCTGCCAGTATATTTTCAACCTTGAAGTTGAGGACACCGTTCAGCTGGAGAAAGCCCGCGCCACCCTGAGCCAGATTAAGGGTGTGAGTCAGGTTGAACGCCTGTAAAATCACTGTGCGAATGAGCGCAGCGCAGATGACTGCAGATTGATTCACACCGTATGCCGAAAGTAAAAGGACACCATGAACGCTTGGCAAATTTTTGAAACCCACCTCGCCCCCTACGCCGCGCAGAGCAGCACGTGCAAAGGGCGTCGCTATGACGAGCCAGCCGACCCGAACCGCAGCCCCTATGCGCGCGACCGCGACCGCATCGTGCACGCCACCGCGTTTCGTCGTCTGGAGTACAAAACGCAGGTGTTCGTCAATCACGAGGGCGATTTGTTCCGCACCCGTTTGACCCACAGCATGGAAGTGGCGCAGATTGCGCGCACCTTGGCGCGTAACTTGCGTTTGAATGAGGACTTGATTGAGGCCATGGCGCTGGCGCATGACTTGGGGCACACGCCTTTCGGTCACGCGGGACAAGATGCGCTGCACAGCTGCATGGCGCCGTTCGGCGGGTTTGAACACAACCTGCAAAGCCTGCGCATTGTTGATGAACTCGAAGAGCGTTACGGCGCATTCAATGGTTTGAACCTGACGTTCGAGACCCGCGAGGGCATACTCAAACACTGCTCGCGCAGCAATGCCGAGCAGCTGGGCAGCCTCGGTGAGCGATTTTTGCAGGGGCATCAGCCCTCACTGGAAGCGCAGTTGACCAATATCGCGGATGCGATTGCCTACAGCAACCACGACATCGACGACGGTCTGCGCTCGAAAATTCTGTCCATTGACGGACTGCGTGAGATTCCGATTTTTGCCAAAGCGCACGACGAGGTGCTCAGCAGTTACAGCACGATGTCAGGGCACCGCGAGGTGCTCGAGACCGTGCGCCGCATCATCAACTGGATGATTGCGGATTTGACCACGACCACCGCGCAGCGCATCGCTGTCTCGGGCGTGGGCAGCATTGCCGATGTGCGCGCTGCGCCAGCCTTGGCGAGTTTCTCGGACGAGATGCTCGCACAAATGCGTGCGCTCAAAACCTATCTGTCTGCGAATTTATACCGCGATTATCAGGTGCTGCGCATGACGCGCAAGGCGCAAAGTGTGATTGAAGAATTGTTCGACGTGTTCATTCAAGAGCCGCGCCTGCTGCCGCCCGACTATGTGGTGGACAAAAACAGTGCGGATGCGCAGGCCGCGCAAGCGCGACGTATTGCCGACTACATCGCGGGCATGACCGACCGTTATGCGATGAAAGAGCACGCACGGATTTTCGTACTGGGGGTGGTGGAATGAGCACACTCAAGCCCATCAACCCGCTCAGCAAATTGAATCAATTGGACAAGACCGCCGAGCAACTGGACTACGAGCGCGACCAAGCGCAACTGGCCAAGGACAATCTATTCACCCCGACAGCGCCGCCCGATAGCCCGATTGAACGCTGGTCGATGGCGCTATTGTTTGTCGCGATGGGTGCGGGCTTGCTCTACATCGGTTTGCCCTTCGTGCTGTTGGCGCTCGATGGTGCGGCAGCGCTCAAGTGGCAACAGCGCATTATGATTTCGGGTGTCGGCTTAATCCCATGGTTGGGCGCGCTGTGGGTGTTTGTGCTCGCCTATCGTCGAGCGAAAGGAGACTGAACCATGCCTGTGGTCATCCATTTATCCCAAAAAGCCGCGCCTGTGCCAAACACAGACAACGCCCACGTCATGCAAAGCCTAAGCATTCCGATTGCAGGCCACCAAGCGTCGTTGAACGTGTGGGCGGGCGCGCCAGCGCATCTGGACACCACGCCGATACACTTCGCCCATGCCAATGGCTTTACTGCGGGCGTGTACCGTCAGATGCTCGGCGAGCTGTCCAAGTCGCGCACCATTTACGCGCTCGGACACCGCGCCACGTGGCAAGACGCGCGTCAGACGCCTGAGCAGAGTTTCGACTGGACGCGTGCGGCAGATGATTTAATCGCGGGGTTGGAACACATCCGTACGCTCAACCCCAAGGTGCGCCAGTTCATCGGTGTGGGTCATTCGCTCGGCGCGGTGACGACGCTGATTGCGGCGAAGAAGCGCCCAGACTTGTTCGAAAAATTAATCGTCATCGAACCCGTGCTGTTGCAGAGCGCATCGCTGTGGATGCTCAAAATGATGCCATTTGCCATGCGCCACCGCTATTTGAGCCTACCCAAGATGACCTTGCGCCGCCGCGATGTGTGGGACAGTCATGAGCGCTTCGTCGATTTTCATGCGGCCAAATCGGCCTTTGGCGGCATCGACCGAGCTGTGATGCAGGACTATGCCGAACATGGGCTGCGCACCCGTGGACAGGATGAGGCGTTTGAGCTGGTGTTTCCGAAGGCTTGGGAAGCGCATGTGTTCGCCACCTTGCCGGATGTGTGGGGTGTGGTGCGCAGTTTAACCGTGCCGTGTACCTGCATCCGTGGTTCGGACAGTGCGCGCTGGGTGCCTGTGCGCTCGTGGGATAAATGGCAGAAACTGCGCCCCGACTACCCGCTGCTGACTTTAGAGAATATGGGGCATTTGGCTCCTTTGCAACAGCCGCAGGCTGTGGCGCAGCTGTTATCAACATTATTGTAATCAACCATTTAAACCAAGAGAGCATCATGACCCAAGCCAACCCACGATTTGAATACCCCATCCGTTTGTATTTCGCCGACACCGATTTGATGGGGATTGTGTACCACGCCAATTACTTCGATTACTTTGAGCGTGCACGCACCGAGTGGTTCCGCGCGGCGGGCATCAATCCGATGGAGTTGGCGCGTGACACCAACACCGGCTTTGTGATTCGCCACGCGGTCACCGACTGGCTCATGCCCTTGACCATCGACCATGATGCGGTGGCGACAGTGAGCGTGACCAAAATTGGCAACGCTTCGGTGGTGTGTACGCAGACGGTGGAATCGGATGGAAAAATCGCCTGCTCGGCGAGCTTGACCTTGGTCTGCGTGGACACGCGCAGCAACAAGCCCAAGGGCATTCCTGAGAATTTGCGTGCTTTGTTTGCTTCGGTGCTCACTACCGAGGCGGAGTAATCAACGCACACATTGGTAAAGCGGTCAAAGAGCAGCAAACAAGCTCAAAGACAAGCAAAGACCATTAAAGACAATAAATGACACCCAAAGCGGCATGGTAGAATGCCGCTTTATTTTTGTACCCTTTTTACACTCGACAAAGACTATCAATGAGCAACATCGTATTTTATGAAGCCCAAGGCAAGCTGCACATCGCAACCGTGATGGAGCAAAAAGACGCCACCATGCAGGTCAAAGGGCAGGGCTCTTCGCTGCAAAAAATCAAGACCCGCGATGTACTGCTGCAAGCGAATCTCAACGAAGCACCCGCCCAGCTGAGCGCGGCGGTGGACGCGCTCAGCGCTCAAGTGGATTTGGACTTTTTGTGGGAATGTGCGCCGGATGAGGTGTTTGATTTTGTCAGTATTGCACGCGAGTATTTCGGCGAGAGCGCCAGCATGACCGAGCAGGCCGCGATGTGGCAGGCGATACAATCGGCACCGATTTATTTCGGCAAAAAAGGCAAAGGTCAATTCACGCGCCAGCCACAAGAACAAATTCAAATCGCACTGGCAGCAGTGGCGAAGAAAGAAGAACGCCTGCGCCAGCAAGCGGTGTGGGTCGAGCAGATGAAAGCAGGTCAAGCACCCGACGAAATCAAGCACGCGGTGGACGCCATCTTGCAAAAGAAAAACGCCAACGACATGACTTACAAAGCGGCATTGCAAGCGGCAAGTGATCTGAACCTCGGACTGCCTGAGCTGATGCTGCACATCGGGGTGTTTAAAAATGCATTTGAGCTGCACCGAGCGGTGTTCTTGAGTGAATACTATCCGAGCGGCACTGTGCAGGGCAATGCCTTGCCCGAACCCGTGTGGACGCATTGGGACGAGCTGCTCAAAGAAGGCATAGTCGAAGAAACCATAGTCGAGGACCGACCCGTATTCTCCATCGATGACTCCATGACCACCGAGATTGACGACGCGTTTTCCATCCTCAAAATTGATGCACAGAACTACCGCATCGGCGTGCACATTGCCGCGCCGTCACTCGCGGTGAGTCGTGATGACACTGCCGACACGCACGCTGTGGCGCGGATGTCCACGCTCTACACCCCCGGCGAAAAAGTCACCATGCTGCCCGATGCGTGGGTCAGCGCATTTAGCTTGGATGCAGGCACGGTCAAACCGGTGCTCTCCATCTACGCCACATTCAACACCGATGGCGCAGGTCAAGAGGCCTTCTGCGACATTCAGACCCGCATCGAGCGCGTGCGCATCAGTGATAATTTGCGTCATGACACGCCCGAGTTGCAGCTCAATGCTGAAGATTTAGAAGGCGAGCGCAGCGATTATCCACATGCCGCCGAGCTGAAAATCCTCTGGCAAGCCGCCCAGCAGCTCTCAGCGATACGCGATGCGATGCGTGGCAAGCCTGAGAACAACAACCGCGCAGACTTTAGCTTCAGCGTCGATGCGCCCGCAGGTACGACCATGGGCACAGCACTGACGGGGAATGAATCGGTATCGATTAGTCAGCGCATGCGCGGCTCACCGATTGATAAAATCGTTTCAGAATGGATGATATTCGCCAATGTCAATTGGGCCAGCTGGCTGCGCGACTTGCGCATCCCTGCGCTGTTCCGCACGCAAAGCCCGATGGGCGTGCGCACCACCACTTACGCTGCACCGCACATGGCGATGGGCGTACCTGCCTATATGTGGGCGACCTCGCCACTGCGCCGCTACGCCGACTGGCTCAACCAAATGCAGCTGCTCGCAGCCGTGCGCTATGGTGTGACCGCACCGATGAAAGCACCGTTTCAGCCCAAAGAAGTCGATCTGCTCAGCCGTGTGAGTCAGTTCGACGAGCGTTACAAAGCCTATGCGGTGCAACAGGACAAGATGGAAAAATACTGGTGCCTGCGCTGGGTCGAGCAGAACATGCAGGACGGCCTGCTCGAGCTCGAAGCCATCGTCATCCGTGAGAACACCATACGACTGGCGCAGATTCCGCTCTACCTGAGCGCGCTCATCGCTGAGGACACCCCACGTCAATCGAAGTTACGTGTGCAGTTGCAGGGCATTGATTGGGTTGGGTTGAGTGTGGGCGTGCGTGTGATGTCGGTGTTGGGTGTGGCGGCGGAGGTGGTAGAAGAACCTGAAGAAATTGAAAATCTGGATGAATTGGCTGAAATAGTTGATGCGGTTGATGCGGCTGAGAATGAAGTGCAACAGCCGCAGGGGGATGCGGCGGTTGTGGCGGGTGAGGTGGTAGCGCCGAAAGAAGCGTCTTAATTCTCGAACCTGCAATTTCTGGCGTGGGGGCGGTTCGCAGACTGACCTGCCAGTAAACGTAGGGCGTAGGGGCGATTAGCGGTGTTCGCGTAATCGCCCGATCGTCACTCTAACTTCGTTTTTGATTTTAATTAGCCTGTCCATTGGGGCGTAGGGGCGGTTCGAGAACCGCCCTGCGTGCAAGTGTATGACGTGTTTCAAAATAGCGTAGTTGTTGGGTGGAGAAAATGGTTTATCTTTTGCCCACCCTACTTACTTTTATCCATATTAATCACTTGAGAGTAATATGCCTCCATGCAAACATTTTGCGATGAAGTTTGCCAATCAATGGGCCTCGAAGGAACAAGCCCTTCATACAGCGTTTAGTCATAAAAACATTTCAGGAGATGAGATTGCAAAATCACTTCATTATTTTCAAGTTGCAAGAACCTTCCGAAATTTAAAAAATGAAAAAAATAGGACTTTTATTGCTGTGAACGTTATAGAGTTTTCGAAAAATCTTAAAGAAGATAATTTTCCTGAAAAAGTTGATGGACTATCAAGTGCATTTGAAGAAAAATTCGGATCAAGAAACATATCTGCCGCGTCGAAATTGTTGTGGTTAAGGAAACGGTCGCCAGTCATTATTTTCGATAAATGGGCGAAAATCGCAATTGAAAAAATTGAAGATAGAAAAATTGAGAATTACAAGGATTATTCTGAGTTGTGGAAAAAACACTATTCTCAAGACAAAGCTAAAATACGTTCTGCGGCAAATAGCTTAATCAAAGTACAAGAGTATTCAGGGATGTGGGATTTATCAACCTCTAAATACAAAGAAGCAATACAATCAGATTGGTTTTTAGAGCGTGTATTTGATATGCGCCTTCTATACTTTGGTAAGCAAGTAGGTTGAGGTAAGCCGATTTTGCGAACCC
>CAZDLD010000014.1:0-5825 GCA_964506355.1 uncultured Hydromonas sp. | reverse complement strand
CTGTTGATGTTCGATAACCATTCACCACACCCACAACATGCCGTGTAAAATCATCCTGCGCATATCGAATGCACCACTTCACATTCTGAATCCATTGAACATTGGAGAACCCCATGAGCAAACAAATCTTCATCAATCTACCCGTAGCCAACGTCACAAAGTCGCTCGCGTTCTATGAGGCGCTTGGTTTCCCACGCAATCCTGAGTTCATGGATGAGGATTCGGGCTGCGTCACCATCAGCGATACGATTTTTGTCATGTTGTGTCCGCACGAGCGCTTTCGTGCGTTCACGCCAAAGGCGGTGTGCGACACCAGCGTCGCTGTGGAGATGCTGCTCAATCTGACTTGCGACAGCCGTGAGGAGGTCGATGGTTTGGTGGCCAATGCGATTGCGGCAGGTGGTTCGACTGATGATCAGCCGGAGGATTTCGGATTCATGTACACCCACAGTTTCCTTGATTTGGATGGGCATGGTTGGGGGCTGTTTCACATGACTGACGCGCCGCCGCAGGCATAATGAGCGCGTAGGGCGATGAGCGGTTTTGCATCATCGCCCGATTCCAAGGCGCTATGTTTTAAACCTGTAGTGCTCAAGAAACCGTATTCTAACGGTGTTCTTGATTGATTCACTTCTCGCCATGCGTACTCGTTAAGCTGATGGCTTAATTGAAATGACCACCTTGCCTTTGGCTCTACCGCTTTCCACATAGACCAATGCCTCATTGGTTTGCGCGAAAGGAAAAACTTTATCAACAACTGGTCGGATGACGCCTGCCTCTAACAGTTGGGTGATTTGGCGCAGCTGCTTGCCATCGGCTTTCATAAATAAAAATGAAAATTCGATGTTTTTGGGTTCTGCTTTTCTTCTGATGCCCAAACTTAACAGACCCATGACTTGTTTGATCAACCAAGGTGCATTGGCTGTACGAGCAAATTCAGGGTCTGGAGGCCCAGATATTGTAATCAGCTTGCCATTGGGTTTGAGTACGCTGACACTTTTTTCGAGCGTTTTCCCATCTTGGCTGTTTAACACCACATCATAGTCTCGCAGTGTGTCCTCAAAATTTTCGTTTTTGTAGTCCACCACGACGTCTGCGCCAAGGCGTTTGACCAAGTCGGTATTGGCTGCGCTCGTGGTGGTAGCAACCGTTGCGCCCAAGTGTTTCGCTAACTGAATGGCAAATGTGCCCACCCCACCAGAGCCAGCTTGGATAAATACTTTTTGTCCGTTTTTGAGTTGTGCTTTTTCAAACACTTGCCAAGCGGTCAGCCCCACCAAAGGAATTGAAGCGGCTTCTTCCATACTGAGATTGCTCGGTTTAATCGCCAACGAGTCCTCTTTGACGGGGACAAATTCAGCGAATGTCCCAATCCGAAAATCATCGACTCTGGCGTACACCTCGTCGCCGATTTTGAATTGTTGCACCGATGCGCCGACCTGCGTAATCACGCCAGCCACGTCATGCCCCAGTACCAATGGTGTGGCATAAGGCAGCAACATTTTAAATTCGCCATTGCGTATTTTGACATCCAAAAGATTCACGCTGGCAGCGTACACCTGAACCAGAACTTCATCATCACGCAGTACGGGCAGTGGTATGTCGCCTTCGCGTAAAACTGTATTTTTCCCATACTTATCAACAATAAATGCTTTCATCATTTTTCCTTTGTTTCCCGTTTAATTGATTGTGGTTCATCAAACATCACATACTCATGGCTCAGGCATTTCAGGACGTACTGCGGTCATGGCGCGCGAGCCGATTTTTTCGCCAGTTATTTCGTCGATTACCACGGCTTTAATTTCAGTGCCGTTGAGTGCATCAAAAAAGCGTGTCATCTCGCCCCCCGCGCAGTGCTCGCGTCCCCATTCGCCGAGCGCAAACAGTATGGGGAGTAAATCTTTTCCAGCCGCAGTGAGCAGGTATTCCTCGCGTGGTGGACGTTCGCAGTATTGATTTTTCTTTAACAAGCCTTGCTCGGTCAGTGCCGCCAGTCGGCGTGTGAGTATCGTGGGTGCTATGCCCAAACTCTTGCGAAAGCCATCAAATCGTGTGATGCCTGCGTGTGCGTCGCGCAAGATGAGTATGCTCCATGCGTCTCCTATCACGGCGACACTGCGGGCGATGGGGCAAGGTTGTTCAGATAATGTGTTGTTTTGCATAAGGAACTCGTTAGAATGTGGTTAGTATCGTTTAAGTAGTTAAAAAAAGCAAGTGAAATGGTAAGATACTTTCAATTCATAGTAATTAAATCGCTCTACCCACAAAACCAAAGGAAACACCATGCAACTCACAGGCAAAATCATTTTGATTACAGGCGGCGCATCAGGTATCGGGCTGGAAGCGGTCAAGCAATTCTTGTCCAATGGCGCTAAAGTCATCATCACGGGACGCAATCAACAGAAATTGGAAGCGGCCAAACGGATGTATCCAACCATCACCGCAATTCAGAGTGATGCTGCCAATGAGGAAGACGCACGGGCATTGTTTGAACGCATCGGCGCAATGGGTGGCATTGATATTTTGTACAACAACGCAGGTGTGAGTTCTAAACTTAAAAATTTAGGCGTGAGTGACGATGCACATTTCGCCACAGCGCAATACGAAATGAGCATCAATTATTTAGCGGTGATTCACATGAACAACATGTTCATGAATATGCTCCAATCACGCGAGCAAGCGGCCATTATCAACACCTCGTCGATATTGAGCTATATCCCGAGCAATCAACTTCCCACCTATGGCGCGAGCAAAGCCGCTGTGCGCTTGTATACCGAGGCATTGCGCAATCATCTACGCATCATGGGCAGCCATGTCAAAGTGTTTGAACTCTCGCCGCCACTGGTTGCAACCGATATGGCGGAGGGTATCGATGCCAAAGCGATGAGTCCAGAAATCTTGGTTAATAAATTGATTGTGGGTCTGAAAAATGACCGATATACAATTTGTGTGGGCAACAGCAAAGTGATCTATTTTCTCAGTAGATTTGTACCTCATCTCGCAGATAAACTTTTGAATACTTCTAAGATTGAAGCGCTGTTGCGTGGTTAATCTGTGACTCAGGACGATTTGGCCATGCATGTTTGTCCGAATCTGCCCTGTATCACACCTAACCCAAACTCTTTTCACCCCATCCCCCCACGTTTTCCTCACGCGCCTGCCCTCAAAAAGGTAAAATGGCGGGTATCTCTACGCACCCCGCGATTCGAGCATTTTGTAAAGCTTCCATGTCTGAACCCACCACTTCCCCCATCGCCTTTGTTGACTTAGGTCTGAGCGCGCCCCTCATGCGTGTATTGTCCGAAATCGGTTACGAGTATCCTTCCCCCATTCAAGCAGCGACCATTCCTGCGCTGTTGACCAACCGCGATGTGCTCGGTCAGGCGCAGACCGGCACGGGCAAAACCGCTGCATTTGCCTTGCCGATTTTGTCGCGCATTGATTTGAACCAACACACGCCGCAGGCCTTGGTACTCGCGCCCACGCGTGAGCTGGCGATTCAGGTGGCTGAAGCGTTCCAGACCTATGCGCGTCACATCGAGGGTTTTCACGTGTTGCCAATTTATGGTGGTCAGAGTTATGGCCCGCAGCTCTCGGCGTTGCGCCGCGGCGTGCATGTGGTGGTCGGTACACCGGGACGGGTGATTGACCATCTGGACAAAGGCTCATTGGATTTGTCCGCGCTTAAGACTTTGGTCTTGGACGAGGCGGACGAGATGTTGCGCATGGGCTTTGTCGATGATGTCGAGCGCATTTTGCAAGAGACGCCTGCGACGCGTCAGACGACTTTGTTCTCGGCGACTATGCCGAGCGCGATTCGCCGCATCGCTCAAACGTATCTGAAAAACCCTGCCGAAATCACCGTGGCGGCCAAGACGGGCACAGCGGACAACATCCGCCAGCGTTATTGGATGGTCAGCGGCATGCACAAGCTGGATGCATTGACCCGTATCTTGGAAGCAGAGCCGTTTGACGGCATGATTATTTTTGCCCGCACCAAGCTCGGTACAGAAGAGTTGGCGGCCAAACTCTCGGCGCGTGGATTCTCCGTATCCGCAATTAACGGCGACGTGCAGCAGCAGCAACGCGAGCGCACCATCGCACAGCTCAAGGATGGCAAGATTGATATTCTGGTCGCGACCGATGTGGCCGCACGCGGTTTGGACGTTGAGCGCATCAGCCATGTGGTCAACTACGACGTGCCGCACGATCCAGAGAGCTACACCCACCGCATCGGGCGCACGGGTCGCGCGGGACGCTCGGGCGAGGCGATTTTGTTCATCACCCCGCGTGAAAAACACCTGCTCAAGGTCATCGAGCGCGCCACGCGTCAGCCTGTGTCTGAATTGGTTTTGCCGACCATTCAAGATGTGAACAACGTGCGCATCACCAAGTTCAAAGAAGAAATCAGCAATACTTTGGCGCTGGGCGAGCTCAATGAGTTTTCAGCATTGATAGAGGAATACGAGCGCGAGCACAACGTCCCAGCGATAGAAATCGCCGCCGCATTGGCAAAAATGGCGCGTGGCAACACGCCACTATTGTTGGATAAGAACAAAAAATCCAGCGCGAGCGAGAGCTGGGACAAGCCTGAGCGAAGTAGCAGCAGCAGCGGCCGCGAGCGTGCACCGCGCAGTGAAGTGCGCTTTGAGCGTGAACGCGAACGCGCCCCAGCGCGCGAGTACGCGCCACGCACCGCAGAGGTGGGGATGCAAACCTACCGCATCGCCGTTGGTCACGAGCATGGCGTGAAACCGGGCAACATCGTCGGCGCCATCGCCAACGAAGCGAACATCGAATCGCGCTACATCGGTCGCATTGACATCCGTGATGAATACACCCTGCTCGATTTGCCCAGTGATTTATCCGCAGAAGCGCTGGTACACCTCAAGGGCGTGCGCGTCGCAGGGCAAATGCTCAACATCGCCCGCGATGGCGAAACCATGCCGCCTGCACCGCGAGGCCCACGTGTGGCTCGCGAGTCCCGCGATTCCCGTGATAGCAATGGCAGAGATGAGCGCGAAACCCGCAGCACCCGCGCAGCGCGCATCAGCAGCGAGCACAAACCCATGGACAAATTGGACGCAATCGTCGAACGCGCGAGCAAAACCGTGGAGCAAGAATTCGCCGCAAAACCGAAAAAAGAGAAAAAACCCGCGAAGGACGTCGGCTCAAAATTCACCATGCACACCTACCGCATCGAAGTCGGCACCGAGCATGACGTCACACCGAGCAACATCGTCGGCGCGATTGCCAACGAAGCGGGCTTGGACGCCAAACTCATCGGGCGCATCAAATTGTTTGACACCCATGCCCACGTCGATCTGCCCGAAGGCATGCCCGAGGACGTACTCACCCACCTCAAAGGTGTCGCCGTGAGCGGAAAAGCACTCAAAATCAGCCACGTCGGCCTGAGTGACGCAGGCGCAAACCGTCCAAAAAAACCCATGCCAGCCACTGAACTCACCGAGCGCGTGAGCGGTGGCGATAGACGTGTGGGGGATAAAGCGGACAAAGTGGCTAAGGTGGATAAGGTCAGTAAGCCCAAGCGAGTGAAATAAGGCATTTGCGGGCAGTTGTTGGGGTGCGCGTGGTTGATGTGGTTTAAGAGTTTCACGTCGTTCGCACCCCACCATCACCAGTGAATGCCAACTACACGCGAGTGAGTGGTGTATCAAGTAGGGGCGATTAGCGAAGTTTGCGTAATCGCCCTTTTTGTATCTAATTTTGATTGGTGAAAAGCCATCAGTTTAGATGTGGGCGATTGGTTAAAGAAATGGCGTAGGGGCGGTTCGCGAACAGCCCTACGTGCACATGCAATGTGT
>CAZDLD010000013.1:16687-24291 GCA_964506355.1 uncultured Hydromonas sp. | reverse complement strand
CCCAAAAAGGTACTGATGAGAAATACATTCACATTTCGCAAGAGCAAGCCAACACGGTGCTCATACAGCTCACGGTCATTGATGCTGGTCAAAAACTTCCAACTCATAACACCACCTATTCGATAACAACTGGATGTGAGCATTTGCCCATCGACCATACTGTGTTGTTGCATCACAACCCTTGCGCTTGACTCGTATTGCGTGCGGTCATGCGTCTGTTATTATCAAACACACCTTTTAGGGTGCTGCGTCGCCAATTAGTGCTGACTGAGCAAAGCGTTCAAATACACACGCAGTCGCACAGGGCGTATGGGTTTGTACAAAATATCTACCGAACCTTGCTGAGCTGCCTGCGTCAACTCAGATGTGGTATCTCCAGTAATCAAAACACACTTAGGCGGTGCCACTTGCTGAAATTTCTGCGCGTACAACAAGACATCCAAACCTGTTTCATTTTCTAAATTTAGATGATAGTCCGATATCACCAAATCGAATGCACCTTCTTCTATGAGCTCTGCGAGCATTTCCTTAGACAGCACAATGCTGACATCCATACCCCAACTGCAGAGCAATGTGTACAAATACTCGACCGCGGTTTCATCATCCTCCAAAATCGCCACTCGCTTGTCACTGAGAGGCTCACCCAAAAATTCACTTTCAGAACTTATTGTGGGAAGTTCATCTGGCGGTTGAACCCGTTGCGCTTTCAAACCAAAGCAACTGCCACGTTCTTCCTCAGATCGCACCAGCAACGGCACCCCCATCAGCCGAGCCATACGCTCCGAGATTGCCAATCCCAAACCCACACCACCTTTAACGCGTTGCTCAGCGTACTCTAAACGATGGTACTCTTGGAAAATTTGCCGCGCTTTCTCTGCAGGAACACCCATACCTGTATCGTAGACCAAAATCCGCACTGTATTGTCTTTATCACGACGCACCCCCAGCAGAACCTTACCCACCTCGGTATAGTTCAATGCATTGCTCACGAAATTACTCAGTATGCTATGCAACATCCCTTCATCAGTGTGTAACCAAACTTTAGTCTGCACTATCTTAAACTTAATATTTTTTTGCCGTGCCACTTCTTCATACTCAGCAGAAATCCGTTCGAACAAACGCTGCAGAGGCACTTGGGTGAACTCAGGTTTGACCACACCAGAGTCCAAGCGAGACAAATTCAATACTGAATTAAATGATTGGCTTAATGAATCAATCGCTTGATCAATCTTATCCAAAGTTACCGCCACTTCGGGCAATGTGTTTTTTGTTTGCGCATCACTCGTCAGCAAAGCCAATGCGTGCAAAGGTTGGCGCAAATCATGGCTGGCCGCTGACAAATAACGAGACTGTGACAAATTCGCTTGTTCGAGCGCATCATTGGTCTGTTTTAGGGTTGTGAGCAGATGCTTGTTTTGCAGCTGAATATCAATTGGTATGGTCGATTGCTTACGAAACGTGTGTGAATATACAGCCAAAAAGCAGATGAGCATGCTCCCTGGAAACAGCAATCTCTCGAACTCGCCATTACCTCTGTACCAAATTGCGACCACAATGTGAATAACCGTTATATTCAACAGAAACATCGATATTTGCCCAAACCAGCCCGAAAATGCCACCGTCATGATCGCCATCACCAGAATGACCTGAATCAATTCATCTTCACTTACTTTAAACGACAACAAGTGAAAGTAAACATTCCACCATGCAGCCCACAGCATTAATACCGAAAAGTTCACAAACTGTCCGTACTTTTTGATGCTTCTTTTAAAGTAAACTTCCTTATCATGAACCAAGTACAAAACATATACATAATAGGCGCACAAATTCACAAATAGACCCACATTTTGTGCATCAGTGAGATAACTCGACAGACGATGCGAAATCATCACATAACAAAAGAATGTACATAACAGAAAAACCAAAGAATTTCGCAACAGTAATTCAACACGATACTCATGAACACTATCGACCTCCCCCGTGTTAAATATTTTCCAGTTCATCAGGCATCCTTGCTTCTTGTCTTATCATAAATTACTGCTGATGGTATTCACAACATACTAAAACTACTCACTGTAGGTGCCTTCAAGTTCTGACGGCAGTTGAGAGCTTTGGCTAAAAATTGCGTTGAGATAGGCGCGCAAGCGCACTGGTCGGATTGGCTTATACAGAACATCAATCATTCCGTTGCGAGCTGCCTGAGTGAGTTCAGAGCATGTATCACCGGTAATCAACACACAATGCGGAGGTGCTGGTTGCTGCATCAGCTGAGCATGAAGCAACACATCCAAACCTGTTTGACTCGCTAAGTTCAAATGAAAATCAGACATGACCAAATCAAAATAACCGTTCTCCTAGATGGTCTCTTGCAGCATTTCCATCGACAGCACAACACTCACATCCATGCCCCACCCACTCAACAGCGAGTACAAATAATCCACTGCTGTTTCGTCGTCCTCCAGAATCGCCACCCGTTTGCCTTGCAAATTATCACTGAACGGTTCAATCTCCTTACCCATTTGCAATGACAAAATCGGTGCAGAAACACTGGGCACGCATACACCAAAACAACTGCCCTTACCCACCACCGAACGCACCAACAATGGCACATGCAACAAACGAGCCATACGCTCTGAAATCGCCAACCCCAACCCAACGCCCCCCTTGACTCGTTGCTCTGCGTACTCAAGCCTATGATATTCTTGAAAAATTTGACTGGCTTTTTCCTCAGGTACCCCAGGCCCCGTGTCATAGACAAGCACCCTCACCTGCCCCTCTCCATCTCGACGAACACCCATGAGTACACGGCCATATTCTGTGTAACGCACTGCATTGCTAACAAAATTACTCAAAATACTGTGCAGCATACCTTCGTCGGACTGTACCCAAATTTTAGTGGGGAGTATTTTTAAATCTATGCCCTTTTGAAGAGCTACCTCACCAAACTCAACCGAAATTCGCTCGAATACCCTTTGTAAAGATACTTTCGCAATCTCAGGTTTGCCCCCCCCCTGAGTCCAAACGCGACAGGTTAAGTACCGCATTGAACGACTGACTCAAAGAGTCAATTGCTTGATCAATTTTCTCTAATGTGCTTGCCACTTCAGGTGCTTGATTTTTTGTCTGAGCATCGCTGGTTAGTAGTGCTAGCGCGTGTAAGGGCTGGCGCAAATCGTGACTGGCCGCTGACAAATAACGCGATTGCGCCAAGTTTGATTGCTGAAGCACGGTATTCGTTTGCTGCAAGGTATTCATCAAATGTTTATTTTCTTGCAACACGCCCAAAGAAATCATCGATTGCTTTTTGAACGTATGAAAAAACACCATTAAAAACAAAAATAAAGCAATGCCGGGAGGGAGTAATGAAAAATATTCTTCAGCACCCCTAAACCACAGACACACTTCAACCGTCGCGGTAGTACACAGTGTAAAAAAAAACCGACATTCGCCCAAACCACCCAGCAAAAGCGACTTCCAACATAGACATCATCATGATCACCTGCACGACGTCGGCCACTTGACCTCGAGATGCCACGACCAAAAAATAGACATTCCACCACACACTCCACAATCCCAAAATGGAGAACATAAGCTAATATCCGTATTTCTTATAGCTGTTTTCTCGGAATTTATTTTTGTCGGAAAACAATATCAGCACATAAGCAAAATATCCAGATAGAGTGATGGCCAATATGACGTGCTCAACCGTTGAAAACAAAGGAACGTAGCGCAAAGCACAAATCAAGTATCCCAAAAATGTACTGATGAGAAACATATTCACATCGCGCAGAAGCATCTCAACCCGATGCTCATGCATTGTATTCTCATCTGGAGAGACCAAAAATTTCCAATTCATCATCACTCCCGTTTGTCGAAGCTACACAGCAAGCAAAAACTAAATAATGCATAAAGCGAGCTGTCGAATGAGAATATACTTACACCTTTACCCCACATTGCGACTAACTGGCGTCCTTATCCGTTCGCATTGCCGAACATGGCATTTAAATAGGCGCGCAACCGTACTGGACGTATCGGCTTATAAAGCACGTCAACTTGGGCGTCTTGAGCCGCTTTCATCAACTCTGACCCAGTATCACCCGTAATCAAAATGCGTTTGACTGGATTGCCGTGCTGCAATAAGGATACAGAATTGAGCACATCCAATCCTGTTTCCTCCTCCATGCTCAGGTGATAATCAGAAATCACCATTTCAAAAGGTCCTTCCTCAGCAATCATATCTTCGAGCATGTTCTTAGATAGAACTATCGACACATCCATGCCCCAATTGCTCAATAAGGTAAATAAGTAGTCAACAGCAACTTCATCATCTTCAAGAATCGCCACTCGTCTGCCGTGCAGTCTATCATTCAGTTGTCCACGCTCTTTGCTCAGTTGCATCTGCAGTTCTGGCGCGGTTGTGGTCGGGACTTGCAGACCAAAGCAGCTGCCCTGCCCCACAATCGAACGCACCATCAACTGCGCCCCCAATAGCCGCGCCATCCGCTCAGAAATCGCCAACCCTAGACCAACGCCCCCTTTGACTCGTTGTTGCGCATACTCAAGTCGTTGATATTCTTGGAATATTTGCTTTGCTTTCTCTGCAGGCACCCCCGTTCCCGTGTCATAAACCAAGATACGCACAGAATTATGTTTCATGCGACGCACCCCAATCAACACCTTGCCATGTTCGGTATAGCGCAAGGCATTGCTCACAAAGTTACTCAAGATGCTGTGCAGCATCCCTTCGTCGGAACGCACCCACAATCGAGAAGGCGCAATGCGTAAAATCAGGTTTTTTTGACGAGCCACTTCTTCAAACTCGACTGCAATACGATCAAACACACTCTGAAGTGACAACGCATTGAATTCTGGTTTTACGGCTCCCGCATCCAAGCGAGATAAATTGAGCACAGCATTGAACGACTGACTTAGAGAATCAATCGCTTGGTCAATTTTATCCAAGGTATATGCCACATCGGGAGCGGTATTTTTGCGCAACGCATCGTTGGTCAACAGAGCCAAGGCGTGTAAAGGCTGACGCAAGTCATGGCTGGCAGCCGAAAGATATCGAGATTGCGCGAGGTTGGATTGCTCCAAAGCAATGTTTTTTTGCTTGAGTGCATCGACCAAGCGAGAATTGTGATTTTTGATTCGGAACATGCCTGTTAATTGGTTGCTGTACGAATGCAAAAAAATCATCAGGAATACCACCACCCAGAACCCCTGCATGGCTGAATTCCAAAAAATCTCTTGACTCTTAAACCACACCACCCCAGCAATCCACGACACAGTCACAGCTATAAGGATTAAGTTAATTCGTGCAAACTGTCCGAGCAATGCAATTCGCACAACATACCAGACCGCCAAAAGCAAAACATATTTAATGATTTGAATTTCGTTAGCAGTTCGAACCAATATAAAAAAATAACTATTTATCCATAGAGTCCAACCACCGAGCACCACCAACACCCGCCAAACTGGGAACCTATAAGCGATGGCATAGGTTCCAGCTTTACTCATGTAAATAAGTTTATAAGTAAAAACAACATACGCGCACATCAGAACAAAAAAAACCAAATGAGCAACAAATGACAAATCATCAAAAAATGTCACACTGAACATCACGTACCCTAAGAAAGCGCTTATTAGAAAGAGATTGACGTTGCGCAAGAATAATTTAACATGGTATTCGTGCGAATCGCATTCATTCCGACTGAGTAAAATATTCCAGTTCATGAAAGCGCCTGACTTAAGTTTAATTAAAAATTGGTCATCGAGCGATAGTGACCCAACAACTCGGGATTTTCTTGTACAAGGTGAAAAGCTTGTGTACGTGAGTGAACCCCCAAAGCACGTAAAATACCGACCACATGGCTTTTCACAGTCCCGATGGTCGCACCCACGGTGTCGCTGATTTCTTGATTTGAACAACCTTTGGTAATCAAATACAAGACCTCTTGTTGACGTGGTGTCAACTGAGCACCACCCGATTCAGAAGCGCGATCTGCACGGGTGCGTTTGCGCTCAGCTTCTGGTTTAAGCGCGGCCGTTAAAAGCTCCGGGGGAATATACACGCCTCCCGACAGAATCAACCGAACTGCGGACACCAAGATTTCTGGTTTCACATTTTTGATGATAAACCCAGAAATATTCTGGCTATACGCCGACTGAATCAAATGCGTATCGACCAAACCTGAAAGCACCGCCAATGGCACTGTCGGGTATTTCTCACGCACCCGTTCGAGCGCTGTTAATCCAGAAGCATCTGGTAAAGTTAAATCCAACATCACCAAGTCCAATGTATCTTGATACTGCTCGATCATATCCAAAGTGCTGGCCAAGCTGTCGCTCTCCAGGATCTTACACTTTCCTTCCAAAGCACTTTCCAATATTGGTTTCAAGCCTGAGCGAACCAATCCGTGGTCATCCACGATTAAGATTGTATAATCCATTGCCATTCCTTTACAAATACTGTGCCACCTTCAACTGGCATCATCCAAAACGGACCACACCACTGACTCCCTCGCAACCCTACTTACTTATTGTTATTTTTTGTGTTATTTTTTTACTGGTCGTTGCCAACCGGGAATACTCACTTGCTTGCCACGCGCCAAACTCAATTGGTCAGCTGGTGCGTCCTTGGTAATGGTCGAGCCAGCACCAATGGTTGCACCCGCACCGATGGTGACTGGCGCCACCAACTGACTGTCTGAACCGATGAACGCGCCATCACCAATAATGGTCTGATGCTTATTGACCCCATCGTAATTGCAGACGATTACCCCTGCGCCGATGTTCACCTTGCTGCCCACTGTTGCGTCTCCGACATAGGCCAGATGACTGACCTTCGAGCCCACACCCAATGTTGATTTTTTAATTTCAACAAAGTTGCCAATAAAAGTGTTGTCCGCCAAAACCGCCTGCGGGCGCAATCGCGCAAATGGTCCAATCTTCGCACTCTGACCCACCGTCGCACCGTCCAAATGACTGAATGGCAAAATCTGCGTGCCCGCGCCAATCTGCGAGTTGCTAATCACACAATTGGCACCGATATGCACACCATCGGCCAAATGCACTTCGCCTTCAAAGACACAATTGACATCAATCACCACATCCATACCACAGCTCAATACACCACGCACATCAATGCGCGCCGGATCGATCAAACCCACTCCCTGCTCGAGCAACTGATTTGCCACATTCGCACGATGAATGCCTTCTAGCTCAGCCAATTGCGACTTGCTATTCACACCTAAAGTTTCCCACTCGTGCGTGGGTTGCTCAGTAGCAATGTTCACACCGTCTGCCACCGCCAAAGCAATCACATCGGTCAGATAGTACTCGCCCTGCGCATTTTGATTGGACAACTTGGTCAACCAGGTTTTAAGTGCTCGGGTCGGCGCTATTAAAATTCCTGTATTGACTTCTTGGATGGATTGCTCATCTGTGCTCGCGTCTTTTTGCTCCACGATTTTATTCACGCGTCCTTGCGCGTCGCGTACGATGCGGCCATACCCATTGGGGTTATCCAAATGCACGGTGAGCAAAGCTAAATTTTTCTCGTCTACCTTAGCGATTAATCGTTTCAGTGTATCGACCTGCGT
>CAZDLD010000013.1:13800-16677 GCA_964506355.1 uncultured Hydromonas sp. | reverse complement strand
TGGGTCCGGCATCACCTCTCGCGCGACCACCCTGCGTCAGCGGCACGTCACCGTATAAAATCAAAGTCGGTGCGGCTTCATCTAAATTCGGTGCGGCCAATTGAACTGCGTGCCCTGTGCCGAGCTGTGGATTTTGATCTACAAAAACCACATCCTCATATTCCAATGCAGATTTGACCTGATCGGCTTCATGACCGACCACCACGCACAATTTTGAAACATCCAATGCGTGTGCCGCATCTAAAACATGACCAAGTAAACACTTACCCGCAAGTTCGTGTAACACTTTGGGTTTGTTGGAGCGCATACGCGTTCCTTTTCCAGCAGCAAGAACGACTACATTTAACATTTGATTACCCTATAAATAGATAAACATTAAAGTTGAAAACAAGGCATGAATGCTTTGATTTAGTGCGCTGATTTTGGTGCGACGATAGCACAACTAAAGATATACGTCAAAACAATTCATTCAGAAAAACATTATAAAATCAATTAATTACAATAATACTCAGGAAGCTTTTACATCGATTTAAACATAAATATTCTTACATTTTGAGTGGCAGATACCGCCATCCAAAAAACAATATTAAGGCACATACAAATAGAAGCGCGAGGCTCAATTTTTTATACCTTTTCAGTGCGTCATTGTGTTCTTTGAAACTTTTTTCTAACAAGTCCAATTGAGTAAGTTGCGTAGAGACTTTTTCCTGATGTTGTATAAAATCAATAAACCTCCTCGGCGCTTGCGGTAAATGGCGCGCGATATAAGGCAACTCGCGCTTCAATTGACGCAAAACACCCTTGACGCCAAGGGTATCGCGCATCCATTTTTCCAAAAATGGTTTCGCCGTTTGCCACAAATCCAAGTCAGGATCGAGCACGCGACCCATGCCTTCGACATTGAGCAGCGTTTTTTGCAGCAGCACCAGCTGTGGCTGCACCGCGACATTGAATTCACGCGACACATCGAACAAACGCATCAGCACCTGCCCCAGAGAAATTTCTGAAATCGGACGGCCAAAGTACGGCTCACACACCGTGCGCACAGTAGTGGTCAAGGCTTCCATTGGGGTATCCGCAGGCACCCAGCCCGATTCAATATGCGCTTTTGCCACGCCTGCATAGTCACGATTAAAGAATGCCAAAAAGTTTATCGCCAAATAATATCGATCGGTCTCAGAGAGCGCACCAACGATGCCGCAATCCAATGCGATGTAATGGCCACGCTGCGCACCCGTTGTGCCAATGAACACATTGCCCGGATGCATGTCTGCATGAAAAAACCCATCTCGGAACACCTGCGTGAAGAACACCTCCACACCATCGCGCGCCAAGCGTTTAAAGTCCACATTCATCTCGCGCAACGTATCGGTATGCGACACAGGGATACCCGTCATCCATTCCATCACCATTACGCGACGGGCGCAGTAGTCCCAGCATACTTCTGGCACACTAATGAGTATTGAGCCTTGCATATTGTGACGCAGCTGGCTGGCATTGGCCGACTCGCACTGCAAATCCAGTTCTTGATGCAAATGGCGCTCGACTTGAGCAACGACCTCAACGGGCTTGAGGCGCTGACCATCGATGTGGTTTTTGGCAAAATGCTTGGCCATCACATACATGCATTCAATATCGGTGTGAATCAGCGCATCGATATCTGGACGTAACACTTTAACCGCCACTTCGCGCCCTGCCCACGCACCAGCGCGCACGGTGGCTCGATGCACTTGCGCCACGGACGCAGTGGCGACATTGTCATTTTCAAAAATACTGAATAACTCGTCCACGCTCGCGCCCAATTGAGCCTCGATAATGGCGCGGATGGTAGCGCTGGACACAGGGCTGATGCGATCTTGCAAGTGCGACAATTCATAGATATACGGTGCGGGCAACACATCGGGGCGCGTTGAGAGCACTTGACCGAGCTTAATGAAGATGGGGCCGAGTTCTTCGAGTGCACTGCGCAGCGCGTTGGCTTCTTGCTCGGCGCTCAATGATGGGGCGCGTGGCAACACACGACGCGCGATGCGAGCGCCCAATCCTTGGCTCGGGTTGAGTGCCGCGATGAGATGCAGCACTTTATGGCGCTTGAGCACCTGAGCCACTTGAACAAAACGCTTGAGCACGGCCCATTTCATATTAAGCCTTGTTCAACTGTTGTGCCAAGCGCTTCACTCGCGTGGCGAGCGCTTCGACTTGGGCGCGGGTGACTTGAATGTGCTCGGACAGCTCAGACAGCCGTGCGTGGCGCAACGCGATCGCTGGATGCGTTTCATCACCGTCCAAACAACGCTTCTTCAAATGCGCGCCCACCGCTTGCGCGTGCTGACGAGCTTGATTCACACCGTGCTGCACCCAGCCCGCAGGGGTCGCACCAATCACGCTGGACAGTTGCGCCCAGACATCGGGGCGAAGATTCTTAACCAATCGGTTGACCCACTCAGCCAATGCAGGCTGACCCGATATGTGGACATGATCCATCACCATCGTCATGTCCAAACCTGCCTCGAAGGAAAAATCCCCGAGCACCTCATACACACTGGGCAAAACAGTCAACGTGACATTAGCAGGACTGACCGTCAATGTGCGCGCATCGAACTCAGGCTCAATGCGCTGCGCGAGCAAAACATCCTGCGCCACCACTTGCCAGCGCAGGGTGTGGCTCACATTCATGATCGGCAACACCACATCCACCACACGATTCAAATACGGCTGCGCCGACTCTGAGACCCACGCCTCTTGTTCGCTCATTTGACGCACCGCAACCGCGATGATTTGAGCCATGCGATAACTGACGTGTGCAGCCAATAAATTTTTATCACGCAGTACATGCGGCGCTTCCAACAAACCCGCAAGTACGTCTGTGGGTTTCGG
>CAZDLD010000013.1:0-13790 GCA_964506355.1 uncultured Hydromonas sp. | reverse complement strand
GCAATGAGTTCAAACGGATTGAGCATGGGTGACTTTATTTTAAATTTTAAGCGTCTGTTTAAATTAGGTTGAAGGCGAGTTACGAGCAGAGTCGAGCCTAACCAATCTGGGTATATTATAGTAACCCTATCGGCACGAAGTGTAACAATCAGTCACAAGTTCATTTATAAATGCCTCAAGACAACTCAGGGGATGGGGTACAAAAACGGTGGGCAAAGCCCACCCGTTAAACTCTCGGTTTTTAATCTTTATAACTTCACACCCTCGTGCAAAGCGCAGACCCCGAAGGTCATGTTGTGGTATTTGACAAAATCAAAACCCGCCTCCTGCATCATGCCTTTGAGCGTTTCTTGATCGGGGTGCATGCGAATGGACTCAGCCAAATATTGGTAACTCTCAGAGTCATTTGCTATCAACTCACCCATTTTCGGCAAGATATTGAATGAGTAGAAATCATAAGGCTTTTGCAGCATCTCATTGACTTTAGAGAACTCCAACACAAACACACGACCACCTGGACGCAGCACACGGTGCATTTCTTTAAGCGCTTGATCCTTGTGCGTCATGTTGCGCAGACCAAATGCCACGGTCACCACATCAAAATAATTGTCTGCAAATGGCAGGTGTTCGGCATTGGCCAGTGCCACAGGAGTCACCAAACCTTTATCCAACAAACGATCACGCCCCACGCGCAACATCGACTCATTGATGTCAGTCGCCCAAACTTCGCCAGAATCGCCGACTTTTTTGGCAAAAGCGATGGCCAAGTCAGCAGTGCCACTGGCCAAATCCAACATCTTCATCCCTGGACGTGGTGCCACACGGTTGATGGTGAAAAACTTCCACAGACGGTGCATGCCGCCGCTCATCACATCATTCATCACATCGTACTTGCTGGCCACAGAGTGAAACACCTCAGCGACTTTCGATTCTTTTTCCTGCTCAGAAATGGTTTTGTACCCAAAATGCGTGGTGGACTCTGAGTTCTGGGTCTGCGTGCTTTGAGTCTGCGTGCTTTGGTCGGATGTATTCATGGTGTAACCGCTCTTTTCTAATAAAATCCACGCTGCCATCAAGCTGCGCGACATTCGCCTGCACATTCATCAATCCAAACGCGCAGGTGGTGTAAAATAGCCGCTATTTTAAAGCATTTACACCCCAATTGGGAAACAAACATACATGAGCACATCAAAATATATCCTCACCCTCGCCTGCCCCGATCAACCCGGTATCGTTCACACCGTATCGGGATTTTTGTTCGAGCGAGGCGGCAACATCATGGACTCGGCGCAGTTCAACGACGAGGATTCGAACCGATTTTTCATGCGCGTGTATTTTGAGGAGCGCCGCGCGGACATCACGCTTGAGACCTTGACCGCTGAGTTTGCACCCATTGCCGAGCGTTTTCAGATGGATTGGCACTTATTCGCCGAACACGTCAAGCCACGCTTGATGATTATGGTGTCCAAAATCGGCCACTGCCTGAATGATCTGCTGTTTCGCCACAAGTCAGGCAATCTGCCTGTCGAAATCGCCGCCATCGTCTCGAACCACCCTGATTTTTACCAACTCGCGGCCTCGTACAATATCCCGTTCCACCACTTTCCTTTACTCGGCGCAAGCGACGCCCAAAAAGCCGAACAAGAATCGCGTGTACTGGAGGTATTTGCCCAGCAAAAAATCGACTTTGTGGTGCTGGCGCGTTACATGCAAATTCTCTCCAATGACATGTGCGTGGCGCTCAATGGCCGCGCCATCAATATTCACCATTCGTTTTTACCCAGCTTTAAAGGGGCGAAGCCCTATCATCAAGCCTTTTCCAAAGGGGTCAAACTGATTGGCGCGACGGCGCACTTTGTCACCGCCGATTTGGACGAGGGGCCAATTATTGAGCAGGACATCGCCCGCGTGGACCACAGCATGGATCCAGACGATCTCACCGCCATTGGGCGCGACGTCGAGTGCATCACCTTGGCACGTGCGGTGAAGTGGCACGCCGAGCATCGGGTGATATTAAATGGCAAAAAGACGGTGGTGTTTAAGTAATTGGCTCATTTGTCATTCGTACGCAGTCATACAAGCAAAAAGGCGGGTTACCCCGCCTTTTTGCATGCCGCAACAGCTGTCAACAGCTGTTATAGACGAACCGATTAACTCAGCTTGCCATGACAGTGCTTGAACTTCTCACCCGAACCACAAGGGCATGGGTCGTTGCGCCCGACTTGGTGCGCATTGCCCTGCTCGTCCACGTAGTTCGCGCCCGCAGCCACGACTGAGACTTCACCAGCCAAACCATCATCGCCCTCGTGCTGCAATTGCATGTGCGCTTGGGCTTCGTGCTCGTGCGCGAGGATGTTTTGCTCCGCCACTTCGACTTCTTCTTCCTCTTGAATTTGCACGTTCATCAACACACCCGAGACATTCGCTTTCACGCGGTCAAGCATCAGGCTGAACAATTCAAAGGCCTCACGTTTGTATTCTTGTTTCGGGTTTTTCTGCGCATAGCCGCGCAGATGAATGCCCTGACGCAAGTGGTCGAGCGCCGAGAGGTGGTCGCGCCATTGGTGGTCAATGGTCTGCAGCATCAATACGCGCTCGAAGTTTTGGAACCCTTCTTCGCCCACACGTTCAATTTTTGCGTGATAGGCCTCACGCGCAACGGTCTGAATGTGCTCAATCAAATCCTCATCGGTGGCTGATTTGTGCTCGCTCATCCATTGCGCCACAGGAATATCCAAGGCGTACATATCGCCCAAATGCATTTGCAATTGCGTCAACTGCCATTGTTCTTCAATTGAGCCTTGCGGCACGTACAGGCGCACGGTTTGCTCGAGCATATCATCACGCATCGCGTGGACTGACTCGCGCACCGCTGAGGCTTCGCCCTCGTTGAGCAACTCGTTGCGCTGGCTGTAAATCGCGCGGCGTTGATCATTGGCCACGTCATCGTATTCGAGCAGTTGTTTGCGAATATCGAAATTGTGCCCTTCGACTTTACGCTGTGCCGATTCAATCGAGCGCGATACCATACCGGATTCGATGGCTTCGCCACGCGGAATTTTTAATCGATCCATCATGGATTTGAGTCGTTCGCCCGCAAAAATTCGCAGCAGAGTGTCGTCCATAGACAGGTAGAAACGCGAAGAACCCGGATCGCCCTGACGACCACCGCGACCACGCAATTGATTGTCAATGCGGCGCGATTCGTGGCGCTCAGTACCGATGATGTGCAAACCACCTGCGGCAATCACTTGCGCGTGCAGCGCTTCCCACTCATCGTGCAATGCTTGCACTTGACGTGATTTTTCTTCATCACTCAAGCTCGCATCCGCCATCACGTGTTCGGCTTGTTTTTTCACATTGCCGCCCAAGACGATGTCCGTGCCACGACCCGCCATATTGGTCGCAATGGTAATCGTGCCAGGACGACCCGCTTGAGCAATGATGTGTGCTTCGCGTTCGTGCTGTTTGGCGTTCAGAACATTGTGCTCAACCTTCGCTTGTGTGAGCATATTCGAGAGCAACTCTGAGGTCTCAATCGACGCCGTACCGACCAGAGCGGGCTGACCGCGTTCGATACAGTCCTTGATGTCCTCAATCACCGCATCGAATTTCTCTTCGGCGGAACGGAAAATCAAGTCTTGCTTGTCTTGACGCACAATCGGACGGTTGGTCGGAATCACCACCGTTTCCAAACCATAAATCTGCTGGAACTCATACGCTTCGGTGTCGGCCGTGCCCGTCATGCCCGCGAGTTTCTCGTACATGCGGAAATAATTTTGGAAGGTAATCGAGGCCATGGTCACTGATTCGGACTGGACGGTCACGCCCTCTTTGGCTTCAACTGCTTGGTGCAAGCCATCTGACCAGCGGCGACCCGACATCAAGCGTCCTGTGAACTCATCGACAATCACCACCTCATCGTCTTGCACCACGTATTCTTTGTCCTTGGTGTACAGCTTGTGCGCACGCAAAGCGGCAAACAAGAAATGCACCAAGCTGATGTTGCTCGTGTCGTACAGACTTGCACCCTCAGGCAACAAGCCCATCTGGGTCAAAATCGCTTCGGCTTTTTCGTGCCCTGCTTCTGACAAATGAATTTGTTTGTTTTTCTCATCGACCCAGTAGTCGCCTTCTGGTTCTGGATTGTCTGGCGTTGGCTCGCTTACCTGCGCAATGAGTTGAGCGGGTACAGTGTTGAGCTTTTGGTACAGCTCGGTGTTGTCATCGGCTGGACCTGAAATAATCAGCGGCGTGCGCGCCTCGTCAATCAAAATTGAATCGACTTCATCGACAATCGCATAGTGCAAAGGACGCTGAACGCGCTCAGAATGGTGGTAGACCAAGTTATCGCGCAGATAATCAAAGCCAAATTCGTTGTTGGTGCCATAGGTGATGTCGGCTTGATACGCGGCGATTTTCTCCTCGCGCTCCATGCCCGACAAGCTCACGCCCACGGTCAAACCAAGGAAGTTATACAAAATCGCCATTTCGGTGGCATCGCGCTGTGCCAAATAATCACTGACCGTGACCACGTGCACACCCTTGCCCGTCAAGGCGTTCAGATACACCGCCAAGGTCGACATCAAGGTCTTGCCCTCGCCTGTGCGCATCTCGGCGATATTGCCCTCGTGCAAGACCATCGCACCGATCAACTGCACGTCAAAATGACGCATTTTGAGCGCACGAACCGAGGCCTCGCGCACCACGGCATACGCCTCGGGCAGCAAGCTGTCCAAACTCGCGCCGTCTTGGTAACGTTGTTTGAATTCGGCGGTTTTGGCCGTCAGCTGCGCATCGCTGAGCGCCTGCACTTGGCTTTCTAATTCGTTGATTTGCTTGACACTTTTGCGATAAACTTTGAGTAGGCGTTGATTGCGTGAGCCAAATATTTTTTTGAGAAGTCCGCTGACCATGAAATGACCTTAAATTGATGATCGAAATCCCACCATAGTGTCAACTGAATGACCCACGTGTGGTATCGTGTAAATAACAGGGCATTTTACCACGCCCAAAATGTAAAAGCCGCAAAAAAGACCAATCGTTACAATAAACACCGCCATGAGCACAAACCCAAACCAGCTGCCCAAAAACATCTACAAAATCCAAGACAGTTGGCGCAAAATCCCTGTGCTCGCCCAAGCCATGCCGCGCATCGAAACCAACACCCGCTTGGCGGCCAACATCACCGAATTTATGCCCACCACGCTCAAAAAAGGCTGGCGCGCCTATTTAGAGAACGACACCTTGATGGTCAAAGTGCCGCACCAAGCCTTGGCCATGAAAATCAAACAACAAGCACCGCTGATACTCGACGGCTTGAAAATGTATGGTTGGGACATCAAGGATATGGTGGTCAAAGTCTCACAATTCAACCGCCCCGAGTGGTTAAATCGCGCACCCAATAAGAAATTGGTTAAAAATCAACGCCACATCAGCGAAGTCAGTGCGCGTCACATCGAGCACACCATTGCCAATTTGCCCGAAGATGCGCCCATACGCGCTGTGTTGATTCAAATGCTTGCACATAAAAAAACAGAGGCTTGAGCCTCTGTTTTTTTAGTACTACCGCACCCGCATTGATAGCCAAACGATTTAGAACCCTTCATCATCTGCCAGATAGCGCCATTTGCCTGTGGGCAGATGACCGAGCGTGACGTTGCCAATACGCACTCGTTTCAAACCCACAACTTTCAAACCCACCAGCTCACACATGCGGCGAATTTGACGTTTTTTACCTTCGCGCAGGATGAACATCAATTGCTCTTCATTCTGCCAGCTCACCTGCGCGGGGCGCAGGGGCACACCATCGAGCTCCAAGCCATGGTTGAGCAGTGCCAAACCATTGGCGATCAATTCACCCTCAACCCGCACCAAGTATTCTTTTTCCACACTGGAGTCTTCGCCGATGAGCTGCTTGGCCACACGACCATCCTGAGTGAGTACCAACATACCCACCGAGTCAATATCCAAGCGCCCTGCCGGGGCAAGGCCACGCAGATGTTTGAAGCTAAAGTCCTGTTGAAACTCCGCCTCGTCCCATTGATTCTCAGCGGTTACCAAGCAGGCTGCTGGCTCGTAGCCGTCTTCGGCTTGACCCGAGACATAGCCCATGGGTTTGTTGATGATGATGGTCACGCGCGAGTCCTGCGCCACACTGGCTTGACGCGCCAGTTGCACTTTATCGGTCGGCAAAATGCGTTGTCCCAAAGTCACACGCACGCCATTGACCGTCACCCAGCCTTTTTCGATGTACTGGTCGGCTTCGCGGCGCGAGCACAGGCCTTTGTCTGCGAGGTATTTCGAAATACGGATGCCGTCGGCTGGGTTGGTTTTCAACTCGCTGCTGTGGTCGCGCTCACGTGGAAATTTTGGCTTCGGTGTTGCGCTGCGTTCACCGCGAACCACGTGCCCATCGACCACTTCGCGCACACCATCGCGCACTTTGCCATGGCGCTGCGGTGCGCGCGACAATGACTCACGATGCGACGGGCGGGCTGCGGCACCATCACGGGCAGGGCGGTCGCCGAAGTCCTTGCGCGGTGGGCGGTCACCAAAATCTTTGCGTGGTGGACGGTCACCGAATTCTTTACGCGGTGCGCCACCGTCGCGGGCAGGTCGGTCACCGAAGTCCTTGCGTGGTGAGCGGTCGCCAAAATCTTTACGAGGCGGACGGTCTCCGAATTCTTTACGCGGTGCGCCACCGTCACGGGCGGGTCGGTCACCGAAGTCTTTGCGCGGTGGGCGGTCGCCGAAGTCTTTACGCGGTGCGCCACCGTCACGAGCAGGTCGGTCACCATATTCCTTACGCGGTGGGCGGTCGCCAAATTCTTTGCGCGGTGGACGATCGCCGAAATCTTTACGTGGCGCTCGATCGTCGCGTTGAGGACGCGCCCCGCCCTCAGTTCGCGGTGCGGGTGCTTTGGTTTGATGATTGTTGCGATTGCGTCCGCGCACAGGGGCGCGATTGGCGCTGTCCGCGTCTTTTTTACCGCTTTCGGGTGCGCGTTTGCTGATGCTGAGGGTTTTGCTCATAATGGGCTTTGACTTTACTTAATTCTAAAGTTAGCAGTTTATAGTAGTTTGTGCCCCCTGCCTATGAATACACCGCAATCGCGACCAAAAAAGAAAAAAGCCCTGTGTGGATACACAGGGCTTCTTACAGCGATTCTATCAACAATCAACGATTGAGTGACGTTTGATTAACGATTGGCTTTCAATTCAGCTTTAGACAAAAAGCCATCCTTATCCAAATCCAATTTTTTGAAATTCGTGGCCAAATCGGTCAAGCCCGCTTTTTCGGCTTCTTCCAAAGACAATTTAGCATCCGCATTGACGTCCGCTTCTGAAAAAGTCGCAGCATACGCAGACGCGCTGACCATGATGGCAGCACCCAAAATCATTTTAATCCATTTAGCAGCATTCATACCGTTCTCCAATTTGTGTCCGTTGCGCATGTTGCTCATTATACGTCACATCGTATGCACCTAATGCGTAAAGTATTTTATGGTTGACACAGACCCGATTTGTTACAATGGCAACTCATTTATACACATGGAACCCCAGATGTCCGTTACAGCACACATTCCGAATAGTTGGTACGCGCCTGCGCATGAAGCATGGCTGAAGGATAAACGCACAGATGCAATTCAGCTGACTATAGCGCAACTGAACCAACACGCCATCGACCAAAAGCCAACACCGCTTATTTTGCAGCTGTCTTATTACTTATTTTTTATTAACGACTATGCATCAGCATGCATGATCCTTGAACAGCAATTGAAACGGTTTCCAGACAATACAGAACTACTGTCTAACTTGGCAGTAAACTACTCTCGTTCAAAAAGATACATTGATGCCATAGAGTATGCTCAGCGCGTAATTAAACTTCTTCCAGATAATGTTCTATCATACGACATTATGGCCAGTTGCTATTTTGAGCTCAACGATAAAGAAAACGCTTCTAAATCTGGAACATCCGCTTTAATTCTGAAAGATAAAGCCAGCCCACCCATAGCCAATAAGCAATGGCAACTACCCAACAAAACGCCCCAAGAAATCGCCTTACAGACTGGAAAAACCAACGTTATTTCATTCTCTTTGTGGGGCAACAACCGTCGATACTTACGTGGCGCACTTCGCAATGTATTACTCGCACCAGACATATATCCCAATTGGACTGTACGCCTCAACGTAGACGATACAGTTCCCAGTGAATTCATTTCTCTTGTCAAAAGCTTAGGCGCTCAAGTGATCATGCACCCTAAAACCTTAAGTATCAAAGAGAAGCTTTGCTGGCGCTTTGAAGTAGCAAATGATTCCAGCGTTGGCTATTTTTTAGTGAGAGACGCAGATTCGGTGATTGGCGTACGCGAAGTTAACGCGGTAAATGAATGGCTCAATTCCGATAAGTTTTTTCATGTGATGCGCGACTGGTGGACACATACCGACTTAATGCTGGCTGGCATGTGGGGAGGAGTTGCTGGCGTTTTACCCAATTTAACAGAGCTTCTAAAGAACTACGTTTCTGCATCTGTAGAGACGCCTAATATTGACCAGTGGTTTTTGCGAGATCGCGTCTGGGCCTACGTGCGCAGTTCATGTATGGTGCATGACCGATGCTTCGACATGCCCAACACAATAAAACTTTCGCAGATTAACGATACCGATTACCACATTGGTCAAAATGAGATTGTGGTTCGTCCATTAGAACAAGCGAATTTTTTACAAGCATGGTTACAACAGTACCCTTGTTTAGGCTCATGATTTTCTGTTTGGCATAAGAAATACTCTTCGCTCCAATTTTAGCAACACAATATGAATCACCAATATTTTAGGACATTAAATGGCAGGCACAAGCTTACTCACCCTCATCGATGACATCGCCACCCTCTTGGACGACGTCAGCGTGATGACCAAAGTCGCGGCGAAAAAAACCGCAGGCGTGCTCGGTGACGACTTGGCCCTGAACGCCCAGCAAGTCACAGGCATCAACGCCGACCGCGAGTTGCCTGTGGTGTGGGCGGTGGCCAAGGGCTCTATCATCAACAAGGCCATCTTGGTGCCGCTCGCATTGGCGCTGGCCGCATGGCAGCCTTGGCTCGTGACGGTGTTGCTGATGGTGGGTGGCGCTTATTTGTGCTTCGAGGGTTTTGAGAAAATCGCGCACAAATGGCTGCACAAACCCGAAGAAGACGCTCAGCACCACGCCGAGTTGCTCGACGCCATCGAGGACGACACGGTGGACATGGTGCAGTTTGAAAAAGACAAAATCAAAGGCGCCGTGCGCACCGACTTTGTGCTCTCCGCCGAAATCATCGTCATCACGCTGGGCACGGTTTCGTCGCAGCCTTTCATGCAACAACTGACTGTACTGGTGGGCATCTCCATCATCATGACCGTGGGCGTGTATGGTTTTGTCGCGGGCATCGTCAAGCTCGATGACCTCGGCTTGTGGCTGACCCAAAAGTCCAGCGCCATGGCGCAGGCCTTGGGGCGATTTTTTCTCTGGCTCATGCCTGTGTTGATGAAAGTTCTCGCCTTTGTCGGTACACTGGCGATGTTCTTGGTCGGTGGTGCGATTGTCGCGCACAATTTGCCGCATGCTCTGGGTCTGCATCATCTGTACGAAGTCGTCGCGCATTCCGTCCCAAGCTGGCTCTCAGGCATCTCCAGCACCTTGATGGATGGTGTGACAGGCGTATTGGTGGGCGCGCTGGTGTTGGTACTGGTGACCATCATGAGCAAACTCAAGCCCAGCCAAGCCGCAAGCAAACATTGATTCATCCCCTGAATAGAAGATAGAAGAACACCGCCATGACAGACACTTCGAACCCTCAGCAGCACGCAAGCACCCCAGCACGCCTGATTTTGCAAGGCATGACCAAAACCTACGGCACCATGCGCGCCAATGATCAGGTCAGTCTCACGGTGCAGGCGGGCGAAATTCACGCGGTTTTGGGCGAGAATGGCGCGGGCAAATCCACCTTGATGAAGATGATATACGGCGTGACCGCGCCCGATGCGGGGCAAATCATTTGGAATGGCGCACCTGTTCAAATCAAATCCCCTGCTCAGGCGCGTGCGCTCGGCATCGGCATGGTGTTTCAACACTTTTCATTGTTCGAGACGCTGACGGTGGTCGAGAACATCGCGCTGGCCATGGATGAGCACACTTCCATGAGCGCACTCTCGGCGCGCATCACCGAAGTGTCAGAGCGTTATGGCCTGCCGATTGCGCCGCAACGCCTCGTGCACGATTTATCCGTGGGCGAGCGCCAACGGGTCGAGATTGTGCGCTGCCTGCTACAAAACCCAAAACTGCTGATTATGGACGAGCCGACTTCGGTGCTCACACCGCAAGCGGTCGAGAAATTATTTGAAACCCTGCGCAAGCTCGCTTCAGAAGGCTGCAGTATTTTATACATCTCGCACAAACTCGACGAAATTCAATCGCTGTGCGACCACGCCACTGTCCTACGCCAAGGTGCGGTGTCGGGCGAATGCCGCCCAAAAGCTGAAACCGTCGAGACCCTTGCGCAACTGATGATCGGTCGCGCACTGCCCGAATACAAACACGCCCATCAAACCGTGGGCGAGACGCGTCTGCACATCCAAAACCTCTCAATGAACACGGACGATCCATTCGGCGTGGATTTGAGCGAGGTCAACCTCACCGTGCGCGCAGGCGAAATCGTCGGCATCGCGGGCGTATCGGGCAACGGTCAAGCCGAATTTCTCAGTGCGCTCTCGGGCGAGAAACGCGCCGCCCGTGCCAACATGGTGCAGATTATGGGGCAAGACGCAGGTCATCTGAACGCCGCCCAACGTCGCAACCTCGGTCTGGGGCTGTGTTTCGTGCCCGAAGAACGACTGGGCAAAGGCGCAGTCCCCGCCATGAGTTTGGCTGAGAACGCCCTGCTCACCGCCTACCAATCGCCAAAATTCGCCATGCTGCGCTTTGGCCTGATGCAGCGCAAAAAAATGCGCGCCTTTGCCCGTCAGTGCATCGATGAGTTTCAAGTCAAATGCGAAGGCACGCACAGCGCGGCATCGAGCTTATCGGGCGGCAATTTGCAAAAATTCATCATGGGGCGCGAAATCATGCTCGCGCCCAAACTCATGGTCGTGGCGCAACCGACTTGGGGGGTTGATGTCGGTGCATCTGCATTCTTGCGTCAGCGCCTGCTAGACTTGGCCGCCGAGGGCGTCGCCATCGTGCTGCTCTCAGAAGAGCTCGAAGAAATTTTTGAGATTGCGGACCAAATCGCCGTGATTGCGCACGGACGCATGTCACCGATTTGCCCGATTGAGAACACCACGCCCGAACAAATTGGCGTGTGGATGTCGGGATTGTTTGATGCCCAAACCGCCCAAACTACAGAAAATACATAGAGCTGCGTCATTCCCGTATGGGTTAAGCGGGAATCAATCCTTCGCCAGAGCAGGACACACGCCGAAATGACCCGCACAGACATTACAGACCACACAGCCCCATCAACCCAACCACACTGACCAAACCAAAAAAAACCATGCTCATCCCATTCAAACTCATCGCCCGCAGCGAACCCTCGGTCAAGATGCAAATCATCGTGCCGTTTATCGTCGTCATCCTCACCCTGATGGCTGGATTGGCGATTTTTATGACCTTGGGGGTCGATCCGCAGACCGCGTTCAAAGCCTATTTCATCGATCCGCTCTCCTCGCTCTACGGCGTGAGTGAGTGGTTGCTCAAGGCCTTGCCCTTGTGCCTCATCGGTCTGGGTCTGTCCGTCGCCTACCGCGCACAGGTGTGGAACATCGGCGCCGAGGGTCAGTTGGTCATGGGCGGCATTTTTGCCACCGCCATGATGAGCTACGCGCAGAGCAGTGTGAGCTCGGGCTGGTTGGTGTTGTTCATGGTGATGGCGGGCATCATCGGCGGCATGGTGTGGGCAGGACTGGCGGCATGGATGCGCACGAAATTCAACGCCAACGAAATCCTCACCACGCTCATGCTGGTGTACGTCGCACAAAGCATCTTGCAATACCTGCTGGTGGGCACGGTCGATGCCCCCGCACCACTGCAAGATCCAATGGGTGCAGGTTTTCCACAATCACAAATGTTCCCGCTGAACGCCACCCTGCCGCTACTCAGTACATGGCTGCCCGCACTGTCGAGCACGCGCCTGCACATCGGCATCGCGCTGCTGCTCATCGCCGTGCCGCTCATGTGGGTGTTTGCCAAACGCTCATTCACAGGCTACCAAATGACCGTGGCAGGCCTCGCACCCAAAGCCGCGAACTACGCAGGGTTCAAGACCAATCGATTGATTTGGCTCGCCTTATTAATTAGCGGCGGCTTGGCTGGCCTCGCGGATGCGCTCGAAGTCGCAGGCCCCGTGGGACAACTGCAAGAATCATGGCGCCCAGGGTATGGGTTCACCGCAATCATCGTCGCGTTTCTCGGACGACTGCACCCCGTGGGCGTGCTCATCGGCGCACTGCTGATGGCGCTGCTCACCCTCGGTGGCGAAGCGCTGCAAATTTCGATGAGTTTGCCGCAGTCGGTGAGTTTGTTGTTCCAAGGCTTGTTGTTGATGTTTCTGCTCAGCGCGGATGTGTTGGTGAATTATCGGGTGGTGTGGCGGCGGTGATAGCTAACTAGAATGCTGTGTTACGATTAGCGTAGGGTGGGCAAACAGGTTTATCGTTTGCCCACGCCGATGTACAGCGTTTGCATCGGATTTTAATCGGCTATTTGACGGCGTGGGCAAATGAAAATCAAAAGCATTTGCCCACCCTACCCGCTGCTCAGCGCGGATGTGTTGGTGAATTATCGGGTGGTGTGGCGGCGGTGATATGTGAATTTGTAATCCGCCATGAGCGATAGCGAAGCGTAATCTACGTATTCAATGCTTTAGGGATAACATCCGTGATGATGCGATAAAGCCGCTAATCGTACCTACGCGCTGGATGTATAAATTTTGTTAGAAACTTACATTGCCATAAAAACTCATGAAAACCAAACAAAATATTGAATACATTTACAACTCTGATGTCAGTGAAGTTCTGACACACGAGTCCAAAATACTTAGTCTCTTTACCGACTGTTCTGACTTTACTTGCGTAGTAGCTTTCGCAAAAAAAACTGGACTTAAGTTAATATTAAATAGTGTAAAAAACTTAATCCAAAACAACCGTAGCGTCACATTTTTGATTGGATTAAGTTTTTACCAAACGGAACCATTTGTGCTAAACAAAATTTACCAACTTCACAAGAAACACCCTAGCCTCGTTAAGTTGTATATAAGCAACCCATCCTTGAATTGTACATTTCATCATAAAATTTATCTCTTTAAAAGATCTAAAAGTCATTCCGTCATAATCGGCTCTGCGAATCTAACTGGAGGTGGATTAAATAGTAACTATGAGTCCTCAATATTAATCAAAGAGCAAAGCAGTTATTTATCAGAAGCTGTTTCAAAAAATGTATCTGACATGATTTCATCATCCGTTGTTATACCCGCCGACAGTCAATTGCTTAAAGAGTACGAACAAAAATTCAGAATTTTTTCCATTTATCAAGCAACATCGAAGCGAAAGATAACAAGTGAATTCAACACTGAACTTTCTGGAATTCATGCTCTCTCTGAAGTGTTAAGGGAAATGAAAAACGATAATTCAGAGAAAGGGTTTGATTCTCAGATATCCCATAGAACGTTGATAAGAAAAAAAGCATATCAACAATTAAAAAAGATTGCAGATCACCAGAATTTGAATCAATCCAAATTTACTGAACTGTATGATCC
>CAZDLD010000012.1:18159-25369 GCA_964506355.1 uncultured Hydromonas sp. | reverse complement strand
AATCGGTACGATTGCCGGTTGTATGGTGCTCGAAGGTCTGGTCAAACGTGGCGCGATGGTTCGCTTGTTGCGCAACAACGTGGTCATCCACACTGGCGAGCTCGATACGCTTAAACGCTTTAAAGACGACGTTAAAGAAGTTAAAGAAGGCTTTGAATGTGGTCTGGCAATTAAGAACTTCACCGACATCAACGAAGGCGATCAAATCGAAGTGTTTGAAGTTAAAGAAGTGGCGCGTACTTTGTAATTGTTGGTTGAGTTTGCACCGCTGGAATTTAATCCGCTTTAGTTTGAACCACTTGAATTTTAGGTCATGCCGTGCTGGACACGGCATCTCCTAACGCAAAGATTGCGGGTCAAGCCCGCAATGACGCAAATTAACTTTATCTACGTCACACCCTGTTGAGCAATCAACGAAGTACTGAGAAAACAAAATATGGCCAAAAAAGCCCCCACCGAACGCACACGCCGCATCTCTGAGCAGATTCGCCGTGATGTGTCGATACTGATACAACGCGAGTTGCGCGACCCCCGTATAGGCATGGTGACCATACAGGAAGTGCAACTCACGCCCGACTATGCGCACGCTAAATTATTCTTCACCGTCATGGGTGCAGAGCCAGAACAAGCGCAAAAAGGACTGAACGAAGCCGCAGGATTCATCCGCAATGCCTTGTTCAAAATGCTGCAGATTCATACTGTACCGACTTTGCATTTTGCTTATGACAACACCGAGGCCAAGGCCGCTGATTTGTCGTTGCTGATTACCCAAGCGAACGCCAGTCGCGCAGTGGATGATGAGGAAGTGGTGTAAGGGCAGGTTCAAACCTGCCCATACATAAAGCAATGAATACAGCTAAAAAAATCCGCAAACCCATACACGGTGTGCTGCTGTTGGACAAACCTCGCGGCATCTCCAGCACCCAAGCGCTGGGACGCGCCAAATGGCTCATTGGTGCAGAAAAAGCAGGTCACACGGGCACGCTTGATCCACTGGCCGATGGTTTGCTCCCCCTGTGTTTCGGTCACGCGACCAAGCTGGCGCATGATTTGTTGGACGCGGACAAGACCTATGTGGCAGGCATCGTGCTCGGTCGTTCGACCAGCACGGGCGATATGGAAGGCGACGTGATATTCAGCAGCGATGTTGTCATCAGCGCGCAACAATGGGATGAGATACTGCCGCAATTTTTGGGCGAGATTGACCAAGTGCCGCCGATGTACTCGGCACTAAAAAAAGATGGCAAACCCTTGTACGAGCTGGCTCGCGCAGGGATTGAGGTTGAGCGTGAGGCGCGCCGCATCACCATCGTGTCATTGGAGACACTGAGCTTTGAGTATCCGAATGTGTTGCTTAAAGTGCGCTGCTCCAAAGGCACCTACATCCGCACACTGGCGGAGGACATGGGCAAGGCTTTGAACGTCGGCGCGCATTTGAGCTCGCTCAAACGCGTCGGAGTCGGCGAGTTGGACATCGCCAACGCCATGACCTTGGACGCGCTCGAAGCAGTACCCGAGGCCGAACGTGCAGGGGTGTTATTGCCCTTGGATGCGCTGTTGCAAAATTGTCCTGAGCTGAACTTGGACACCATAGAGGCTCAGCGCTTCGTTCAGGGACAGCGACTGAAAGTATCGCTGCCTGATGCCGAGATGGTGCGGGTGTATTGGACTGCTGAGCCGAATGCAGGCGGGCAAAAAGTATTGATTGGATTGGCAGGTGTGTTGCACAGCACCTTGTCACCGAACAAAGTATTGATGACGGCTTTGCCGTTGTGATGTAGTGAAAATTGATTTTAATTAAAGAAAGTAGATTATGAAACAGCAACGCGCACTGCGTAACGTAGCGATTATCGCCCACGTTGACCACGGTAAAACCACTTTAGTTGACCAACTTTTGCGTCAATCAGGCACATTCCGTGATAACGAAAAAGTTGACGAACGTGTCATGGACAGCAATGACATCGAAAAAGAACGTGGCATCACGATTCTGTCTAAAAACTGTGCAGTGGAGTGGCAAGGCACGCACATCAACATCGTCGACACCCCAGGTCACGCCGACTTCGGTGGTGAAGTGGAACGTGTATTGACCATGGTTGATGGCGTGTTGTTGCTGGTGGATGCGGTTGAAGGCCCGATGCCACAAACTCGCTTTGTGACCCGTAAGGCACTGGCACTCGGTTTGAAACCGATTGTGGTGATCAATAAAATTGACCGCCCAGGCAGCCGTCCTGAGTGGGTGATCAACGAAACCTTTGAATTGTTCGATAAATTGGGCGCGACCGATGAGCAGTTGGACTTCCCAGTGGTGTTCGCATCGGCATTGAATGGTTATGCGTCTTTGAACGACACCGACCGCGAAGGCACGATGGATCCATTGTTCCAAGCGATTTTGCAACACGTGCCAACACGTGAAGCCGATCCTGATTTGCCATTCCAAATGCAAGTGACTTCACTGGATTATTCGACCTATGTGGGTAAAATTGCGATTGGTCGTATCGCCCAAGGCCGTGTCAAAACTGGTCAAAACGTGTGCTTCATGAACGGTCCTGATGGCGAAATCAGCACGGGTCGCATCAACCAAGTCCAAAAATTCCAAGGTTTGGATCGCGTATTGGTGGACGAAGCGGAAGCGGGCGACATCGTACTAATCAACGGTATTGAAGATTTGGACATCGGTACCACCATGTGTGCGACTGATGCGCCAGCGGGCTTGCCGATGTTGTCTGTGGATGAGCCGACTTTGACCATGAACTTTATGGTGAACACATCGCCACTCGCGGGCCGTGAAGGTAAATTCGTGACCAGCCGTCAAATTCGTGACCGTCTGGAAAAAGAATTGAAGCACAACGTGGCGTTGCGCGTGAACCAAACTGCCGATGACACGGTGTTTGAAGTGTCGGGTCGTGGTGAGTTGCACTTGACAATTTTGATTGAAAACATGCGCCGCGAAGGATTTGAGTTGGGCGTATCTCGTCCACGCGTGGTGTACAAAGAAATCAACGGCGTGAAATGCGAGCCGTACGAAATGTTGACTGTGGACGTGGAAGAAACCAACCAAGGCGCCGTAATGGAAGAACTCGGTCGTCGTCGCGGTGATTTGCAAGACATGCAACCAGATGGCAAAGGCCGTGTGCGTTTGGAATACCGTATTCCTGCGCGTGGCTTGATTGGTTTCCAAGGTGACTTCATGACCATGACCCGTGGTACTGGCTTGATGAGTCACGTGTTTGACGCGTACGAACCATCAGAAGGCAAGGCAGATATGCCCGGTCGTCGCAATGGCGTGCTGATTTCTCAAGACGATGGCGCAGCTGTGGCCTACGCATTGTGGAAATTGCAAGACCGCGGTCGTATGTTCAGCAGCCACAATGACCCAGTGTACGAAGGCATGATTATTGGTATTCACTCACGTGACAATGATTTGGTTGTGAATCCGATTAAGGGCAAACAATTGACCAACGTGCGCTCGTCGGGTACCGATGAAGCCGTGCGCCTCGTGCCACCGATTCAAATGTCTTTGGAATACGCAGTGGAATTTATTGAGGATGATGAGTTGGTTGAAGTGACGCCAAAATCGATTCGTTTGCGTAAACGTTATTTGACAGAGAACGAACGCAAACGCATGTCGCGCGAAGCGTAATCATCTGTACACGCTGTTCATCAGCGCTGCACATAAAAAAGGCGAACCTTGAGGTTCGCCTTTTTTTGCTTGCGGCTGAGTAAATGGCTTACTTGTCCAAACCCGCCAAGCAAGTGTATTTAATCGTCAAATAATCTTCAATGCCGTATTTTGAACCTTCACGACCCAAGCCCGATTGTTTGACCCCACCGAATGGTGCGACTTCGTTCGATATTAAACCAGAGTTCACGCCTACCATGCCGTACTCGAGTGCCTCTGCCACGCGGAAGATGCGCCCGATGTCGCGGCTGTAGAAGTAGGACGCGAGTCCGAACTCGGTGTCGTTGGCGTAGCCGATGACCTCTTCTTCCGTTTCGAATTTGAACAGCGGTGCGAGCGGGCCGAAGGTTTCTTCACGTGCCACGGCCATGTTTTGGGTGACATTGGTGATGATGGTCGGCTCGAAGAACGAGTGGCCGAGCGCGTGGCGCTTGCCGCCGAGGATGACGGTCGCGCCTTTGCTCACCGCGTCGTTGATGTGTTCTTCAACTTTTTGCACAGCTTTCTCTTCTATCATCGGGCCTGTGGTCACGCCGTCTTGGACGCCATTGCCCACGTTCAGTTTACCCACTGCGACTGCGAGTTTATTTGCAAACTCGTCATACACGCCTGATTGAACGTACAGGCGATTTGCGCAGACGCAGGTTTGACCTGCGTTGCGGTATTTGGAGGCGATGGCGCCATCCACTGCGGCATCCAAGTCGGCGTCGTTAAACACGATGAAGGGCGCGTTGCCGCCAAGCTCCAGAGAGACCTTTTTGATGGTGGGCGCGCATTGAGCCATGAGCTTGCGACCGACTTCGGTCGAGCCTGTGAAGGTCAGTTTGCGCACGATTGGATTTTCGGTAAACTCTGCGCCCAGCTCAGTCGATTTGCCCGTGATGACTTGGAAAATTCCTGGTGGCACGCCTGCACGGTGCGCGAGCTCGGCCATCGCCAGTGCAGAGAACGGGGTCAAATCCGCAGGGCGGACGATCATTGGGCAGCCCGCTGCGAGCGCAGGTGCGGCCTTGCGCGTAATCATTGCCGAGGGGAAATTCCATGGGGTGATGGCCACGCACACGCCGATAGGCTCTTTGGTCACCATGATGCGTTTGTCCATCGCTACCGTAGGGATGGTGTCGCCATAAATGCGTTTGCCTTCTTCGGCGAACCACTCGATGAAGCTGGCGGCATAGATGATTTCGCCTTTGGCTTCGGCCAGTGGTTTGCCTTGTTCTGAGGTCAGAATCAGTGCCAAATCTTCGGCATTGGCCACCATCAGGTCGAACCATTTGCGCAGAATGAGCGAGCGTTCTTTCGCAGTGCGTTTGCGCCAGCTGCCCCATGCGTTGTTTGCGTCGACGATTGCTTTGGCAGCCATGTCGCGTCCCATGCGCGGGATGTGACCGAGGACTTCGCTTGTGGCTGGGTTGGTCACTTCGGTGGTGTCGTTGGCCGATACCCACTCGCCATTGAGATAGCACTGTTGTTTGAATAGGGATGGGTCTTTGAGGTTCAACATAGGGCATCCTTGTGTGTTGGTGGCGAGGGGATGTTTATCCCCTCGCGGTAATGTTTAGATATTTAAATGTTCAGATGGTGGGGTTTATTTGGCTGCGTCTAAAATCGCTTGTTCCAAAATCACCAAACCTTCTTCAAATACCGCATCTGGCGTGGTCAATGGGAACAAGAAACGCACCACGTTGGCATACGTGCCGCAGGTCAAGAGCAACAAGCCTTTTGACAATGCGGCCACGCGGACTTTAACGGTGAAGTCTGGATCGGGTTTGCCCGTGGTTGGGTTGATGAACTCAACCGCGTTCATGGCGCCAGGGCCACGTACGTCCGAGATTTGCGGTGCTTGGGCGCGCAAGGCGTTCAGGCGGGCTTTGAGCTTATCGCCGAGCACCACTGCGCGCTCGCAGAGCTTCTCTTCTTCGATGATGTCCATCACCGCATGCGCTGAAGCAATCGCCAAGGCATTACCCGCGTAAGTGCCGCCCAATCCGCCCGGCGCGGGTGCATCCATGATTTCGGCCCGACCGACCACGCCTGAGAGCGGCATGCCGCCCGCCAAGCTTTTTGCGAACGTGACCAAATCAGGCTCGACGTCGTAGTGGTTCATCGCGAACAATGAACCCGTACGCCCAAAGCCTGTTTGCACTTCATCGGCAATCAGCAAGATGCCGTGTTCATCACAAATTTTGCGCAGACCTTGCATGAACGCGGCTGGCGCTTGGTAAAAACCACCTTCGCCTTGAACGGGCTCAAGAATGATGGCGGCCACGCGTGCGGGTTCAATTTCAGATTTGAAAATATGTTGGATGGCGTCCAGTGAGTCTTGCGCCGTCACGCCGTGCAACTCAACAGGGAAGGGCGCGTGGTAAATTTCCGCTGGGAAGGGACCGAAGCCCACTTTGTACGGAACCACCTTACCCGTCAAGGCCATGCCCATCATGGTGCGGCCATGGAAGCCGCCTGAGAATGCAATCACGCCAGATCGTTTGGTGTATGAGCGAGCGATTTTGATTGAGTTTTCGACCGCCTCAGCGCCCGTGGTGAAGAATGTGGTTTTGGTCGCCGCTTTAATCGGCGCGGCGGCGTTCACACGCTCGGCCAAACGCACGTACGACTCGTAGGGCACAACTTGATAGCAGGTGTGGGTGAACTGTTGCAATTGCGATGCTATGGCGGCAACTTGCTTGGGGTGGCGGTGACCCGTGTTGACCACCGCAATGCCGCCGCCAAAATCGATGTAGCGTTTGCCTTCCACATCCCAAATTTCGGCATTTTCTGCGCGCTCGGCATAGAACTCGCACATGACGCCAACGCCTCGTGGGGTGGCTGCATTTTTGCGCGCGAGTAAGTCTGCATTGTTCATGGTGTGTCCTTTCAAAGATGGATGAGGGTGTTCATAAGTTCATTTTGAGAAATTGCTTAGTGTGATTATGCGCGAAATTGGTCTGAAAAATCTTCAGTTTTTAGAGTTGTTGGTGGACATTGCGGCAAATGGTGCTATTCTTAGAATTGTGGGGGTCAAATCGAGTGATAATTGATGCGCTGAACGCGGTATTTTCTTGAGATTTTGGGTGGTTTGCATTAGTATCAGACATCATTATTGCTGTGTTTTTACTCGATGGAAATGCCATGCTCAAAAGCGCGCAATCTGAGTTGAATTCAACCCTATTGGGTGTCCAACATTGTGTCAATAAACGCAACAAACATCGCAACGAATGGGCTGCCAAAGCTGTGTATAAAAATAAATTAACACATAAAATTCAAGGGTTTACCTTAATGGAGTTGCTGCTGGTCATGGCGGTGTTTGCCATCCTCGTTGCGATTGCTTTACCGCGTTACACCGAGTTCGTGGCGCAGCAAAAAGTCTCACAGGTCACTCAGCAGTTGCGCGATCACTTGCAATTGGCTCGAACCTACGCCCAAACCCACCAAAATTCTGTACAGGTATGCCCTGTGTCGCAGGTCAATCTTAATTCGTCACTGCCCACCTGTGAGTCGGGCGCAATCATGAACGCGTGGAGCGCTTGGGTG
>CAZDLD010000012.1:0-18149 GCA_964506355.1 uncultured Hydromonas sp. | reverse complement strand
GTTCTGGAGATTTCGTCTGAGAACCTTCCAACAAAGGTCATCGCTCGCAGCGATGCGCTCGCGGATGTGGTCATCACAGGCGCAACTCGCCCGCTGGAATTCAATCGACAAGGGACGGGAACCAACGACACGCTGATGATTCGCAGCACCTCGTTGCCCAATATCAGTAGCCGCATCGTGATTTCGCTTGAGGGGAGGGTGCGTTGAATGCGTAGCCCAATTCAATTTTTAACGCAATGGCAGGACATGATTCAAAGACCAGCCAATCGCTTTCAGCTGCAGACAGGCTTCGGACTGTTCGAAGCTTTGGTGGCAGCTCTGATTCTGGCGATTGCCGTGGCTGGAGTGTTGAGTTTACACACACACAATCTGCGCCAAACCGCAGGCAACTTTGAGTTGCAAAGAGCGTATTGGGTGCTCAGCAATGCCCAACAACGCTACCAAATCACGAAGGATTTGTCCTCCGATGATATTGAAGTGCTCAACACGCAGCTGCGTACAGCTGGTTTTAAGCTGGGAGAGATTGCTTTGAATGCAGGCGTGGTGACCTTGAGTTGGTCAGCAGCAGAGAATTTGGAGCCAGTGCGACGCAACGGCTGTATCCCTGCTATTGGTGCAAACAGCTGCATCTCGGTGCGCGTGCAATGATGGAGGCGTTCAAACAATGAAATCGAGACGCATGGCACACCATTTTTCACACAGCACAGCACCATTGCGACTGTTGGCGCAGCGAGGCTTCACGATGATTGAATTGCTCGTGAGTATTTTAGTGGTGATGGTCATCGTGGTTGCGGTTCAGCGCTATGTGGCGGGGGTGCTCACCGATAGAGCCGATTTGAGCGCGCAACAAGATCAAATGACTCAAATCAACATCGTATTAAACAACGTGCAAACAGATGTGGCGCGGGCTGGATTTATCCCCGTCGCCAGCGCCGATGTGCCCACGGATGTGGCGAACAAGGTCGGTTTAGAGGTGCGCTGTGTGGGCGCCGATTGCAAAAATCAGGCGCTGTGGTTGGCGTATTGGACGCGTGAGAACCCCGCTTATGATTGTTTGCACAGTCGCGTATTGAGCGCACGTACAGCTGGCTGGGTGAGGGTTGAGAATATCTATCAGTTTCACGGTGCGGGCACAAGCAGTGACCCATTGGTGTTCGGTTGTGATGGCAATGGCGGGGCGCAAACTTGGCGCGGCATGACAGATCCTGAGGATGGTGATATTCAAGATTATTCATGGCGCTTAGATGCCAAAGCTGACGGACAAGGCTTGTTGCATTTTTGTATGAATATTCGTCACAAATTGAACGCACAAATTGCGGGTCGCGCGCCCTTTGTGTCCTGCACCAGCAATGCATTGGTCAGCAATGGTATGGCGTTTCGTACCATTGAGCTGGACATGCGCGTGCAGGCAACGCAGAGCGCACAAACATCGGGGGCGCCATGATGCCAGAGAGTATGAACTCAAAGCGCCAGTCGCAATCCGTACAATCATCACAATCGGGCATGGCTTTGTTTGTGGTGTTGCTGTTGTTAATGGTTTTGGCCACCGCATCTGTGGCCTTGATTCAAAATCAACGATTGGCCGTGCGGCAGATTGCCGACCGCTTGGATGTGTTGAACGAGCAGGCCGAATCCAACCGCGTGCACGAGCAATGTGTGGCCACCATGCGCGCAGCGCTTGCAAATCCGAACACCGCATCGTGGTTGGGCTATGCTGGTCGCGCTGAATGGGCGTTGGCGGACGACGAACGCTGGGCGGGCGGGCGCTGCATGTATGAGTTCTATAGACTGCCCGCACAGCAAGATACAGGTGCTGCGTGGACGCCGCAAGTTCGCGTCAACTCAAAAGTGTTAATCGATGGGGTGTCTCAGCAAGTGGTGAGCGAATGGGTATTTGCCGCTTGTGTATCATCGTCCACACCAATTGACGGGTGCGTCAATACAGTTGTGCACCAGAAGGACGAAGTTCATGGCGTGGTGCGAGATGTATCTGTACAATATGATTCGAGGCAACCCTTACGCACTTCGCGTCAAAAACTTTAGCTCAAGTTATTGAAATGTATGAATATCCTTGCCCATAACACGCACGCCGCAGAAGGCGTACCCGATTGTAAGCAGTCCGGCTTTACGTTGATAGAGCTTGTCTTGGTGATGGCAATTATTGGGATACTGGCATCGGTGTCGGTAGGGCAATACGATCAATATATGAAAAAAAGCAATCGACGTGCTGTGGTGGCCAACATGTATGCCCTGCAACAATCGTTGGAACGCGTGCGCTTGCAAACGGGCAACTATGGTGATATCACTGTTGACACGCCATTCGGTCATGTGGATGATGGCGGTACGGGTGGTTCAGTGACCGAAATCGAAGTTAATGGGTACATCATTCAAACGATACCACGAGGCAAGAGCTACGCCATTTCGGCTCGCCCCAACAATCCCGATGCCGAATGCGGCGAAATGACACTGAGCAGCTCTGATGCGCGCACGGTCTCAGGAAGCGCTAGTATTGCCGAATGTTGGCAGTAATCTGCACCACTTCTGAACTTCAAGTTAAATTGTTTCAATTCACATCGCTAATTTAAATCGGCATGATGCGGTATTCAGCACCCAATTCAAAATAACCATTGGGCGCGATGCTGATGACATCATCTGCGGCATTGGCAGTCTCCACGCAAATGAATTTCTGATAGTCCGAGTCGTCCAAATCCACTGATTGCGCGGCAATCTCCACCCACGGGTTCCACACCACGGCTGAGCGACTGCCGCTGGTTTGAATCTGAATGCGTCTGCGCCACGCTGAGTCGATGATGTATAGGGTGGCGGGCGCTTGGATGTATACACGGTCAACTTCTCGCTCAAACGCAATGGCGCCGATTTGAGGCTTGATGGCTTGATTTCCGCCCACGGCGTGGTCGATGTAGTTCGTGTGCGCCAATCCCTCCACCTGTACTTGCTCGATGGCTCCTATGTTGAAATACGTGTGGATGGCTTGGGTCAAATGCATGGTGTCGCCGCCAGTGTTGTGGGTGCTCAGGCTGATTTTCAATGACGCCCCGACGTTGATGGTGGTGCGCAGCTCAAAGCTGTGCGGCCACAGCGCCAAACTGTCCTCAGAATCTTTGAGCTGCAGCACCACTTCGCTGGCTCCGTCGGCTAAAGTCTGGGTGGACACCACTTGCCAGAACTGCTGACGCGCAAAGCCATGCGTCCCACGATTCAGACCCGAGCGGTCGACGCCGAACCATGGCCAGCAGATGGGCGCGCCACCCTTGATGGACAAGCCCGAGGTGTAGTGGGCGCGTTCACTTAAAAACATCAAGTCTTCTGCTTCACCCGTTGGGCGATAACTCAACACCTGACCGCCATACAAGCTGATGAGGGCTTGCGCATGTGGGTTGTCTATGCTGATGTAGGCGAAGCCACCTTGCCCTGTGATGAATTGAATACGACTGTCGATGGCAAATTGGGCGTTGAGTTGTTCTGGACTGGGTTGTGTGTGATTTTGCTTGTGATTGTGATTGTGGTTGAGCGTATTCATAGCGTGTCTCATTCTGAGCGGTCGATTGGTTGCGGAGGATTGCACATTTTGTCGAAATTATAGCGTACTCTGTGTGACATTCACTGGCCGATATAGGGTTGCTAGGGGAACAATGCGGCTCCGAAACCCCATCGATATGCGCAAAGGGTGCTGCGCGTTTCGTGTATCATTCTTGCATTGCAAAGCGCATGCCTATGCGCATGCTGATGTGTATTTAAATACCCCATTCACAGACAGGTTAGACCATGAGCACCGTCACCGATTTTTTAGACCATCCCGACCACACTTTGCTGGTGATTGATGGCTCGAGTTTTTTGTACCGCGCTTACCATGGATTGCCTGATTTACGCTCTCCAACGGGCGAGCCGACTGGCGCGTTATACGGCATGATAGCGATGCTCAAACGCCTGCGCAACATCGTCCCGACCGAACATGCGGTGTGCGTGTTTGATGCCAAGGGCAAAACCTTTCGGGACGATTGGTATCCTGAGTACAAAGCCAATCGAGCCAAAATGCCTGATGATTTGGTGGCGCAAATCGAGCCCATCGAAGCGGTGGTGCGTGCGCTGGGATTCCCCGTGGTGATTCAAGATGGCGTCGAAGCCGATGATGTGATTGGCACACTGGCGCATCAAGCGCAGGCGGCGGGCTGGCGCACGGTGATGGCGACGGGGGACAAGGATTTAACCCAGTTGGTCAATTCACAAGTGCTGTGGTTCAACACCATGAGTGGCGATGCTTTGGACGTGGTAGGGGTGACGGCTAAGTTCGGCGTGCCGCCTGAGCGCATCATCGATTATCTGACTTTGGTCGGCGACGCGGTCGACAATGTGCCGGGCGTGGATAAAGTCGGGCCAAAAACTGCGGTCAAATGGCTGACCGAGTACGGTACTTTGGACGCGCTGGTGGCGCGTGCCGATGAGGTCAAAGGTAAGGTCGGCGAGAATTTACGCGCCGCGCTGGACTGGTTGCCGCAGGCGCGCAAATTGGTTACGGTGGTGTGTGATTTGGACTTGAGCGCGTCGCTGCCGAATTGGCAAGACGTGCAGTATCAAGCGCCAGACAATTTGGCATTGTTGGCTATTTATCAAAAATCTGGATTTAGAACTTGGAGCAAAGAGCTGCAAGAGCAAGGCGTGCGCGCTGAATCAGGCGCAGCGTCTGATCAAAGCGATTTGTTCGCCAGTGGCGAGAGTACGGGCAGCAAGACGGCCTCATCATCCGCAACAGCGGGCGCGACGCCAATCCCTGTCGCACAAACCCAGCCTGAGCCATCGAACGAACCGGTCACCCTCACGCCCTACGCGGTCAATACCACCATCGTGAACACCCCTGAGTTGTTTGACGCGCTGATGACGCAGATTCAGTCCGCGCCTTTGGTCGCATTGGACACCGAGACCACTTCGCTCAATTCGTTTAAAGCGCGACTGGTTGGGCTGTCCTTCGCCATCAATAACCATTCGGGCTGGTATCTGCCCGTGGCACACGAGGGCATGCAGGCGCTGACCCAATTGAATTTAGACGATGTGCTGGCGCGGCTCAAACCGTGGTTAGAAGATGACACAGCGCACAAAATCGGTCAGCATTTGAAGTACGACGCGCATGTGTTTGCCAATCACGGCGTGACCCTGCGCGGCGTGGTGCACGACACCTTGCTCGAATCCTATGTGCTCGACTCAACGGGGCCGCATCGATTGGATGCGATTGCCGCACGGTGCTTGCACGTCTCAAGCGTTTCGTACGAAGATTTGTGTGGCAAGGGCGCGTCGCAAATGCCGTTCGCGCAGGTTGAGATTGAAAAAGCCGCGAACTACGCCGCCGAGGATGCGGCGCTGTGCATTGCGGTGCATGAAGTGATGTACCCTAAAATTTGTGCCGATGCGGGTTTGCGCACCACCTATGAGACCATCGAGCTGCCGACCGCTCAAGTGCTGTTTGAGATGGAGCGCTACGGGGTCTTGCTCGATGTGCCTGAGTTGCAGCGCCAATCGAATTCTTTGGGGCAGACTTTGCTGCAACTCGAGCGCAGCGCGCATGAGTTGGCAGGGCAGCCCTTCAATCTCAATTCACCCAAACAAATTGGCGAGATTTTCTTTGAAAAACTCGGTATGCCCGTGGTCAAAAAAACCAGCAAGGGCGCGGCGAGCACCGATGAAGAGGTGTTGCAAAAACTCGCCGAAGACTACCCGCTGCCCAAAGCCATGCTCGAATACCGCAGCTTGGCCAAGCTCAAGTCGACTTACACCGACAGCCTACCGACCATGATAGAGCCGAGCACAGGGCGCGTGCACACACACTACGCGCAGGCCGTGGCGGTCACAGGACGTCTGTCATCGAACGACCCAAATTTACAAAACATCCCTGTGCGCACCGAACTGGGACGCAAGGTGCGCACTGCGTTCATCGCGCCTGAGGCATGCGTGATGATGTCGGCCGATTATTCGCAAATTGAGTTGAGAATTTTGGCGCACATGGCGCAGGATCCAGCGCTGATAGACGCGTTCCAAAAAGGTGATGACGTGCACACGCGCACCGCGGCGCAGATTTTCAATGTGGCTTTGACTGAAGTGAGTTTTGATCAGCGACGCATGGCCAAGGTGATTAACTTCGGTTTGATTTATGGTATGAGTGCCTTTGGTCTGGCGAATAATTTGGGTATTCCACGCGCCGCCGCGCAGCAGTATATTGATCAGTATTTCGTGCAGTACCCAGCGGTGTTGCAGTACATGGAGCAGACCAAGCAGTTTGCGCGTGAACATGGCTATGTCACTACACACTTTGGGCGTCGATTGTATTTGCCCGACATCAACAATCGCAATATGGGCAAACGCCAAGGCGCCGAGCGTGCTGCGATTAACGCGCCAATGCAAGGCACTTCTGCTGATTTGATTAAACTAGCGATGGTCGCGGTGCAATCGACGCTGCATGAACGTGGGCTCAAATCCAAGTTGGTGATGCAGGTGCACGATGAGTTGGTGCTCGAAGTGCCGCACGATGAGGTTGAACAGTTGCGCCGTTTGATACCTGAGCTCATGGCGGGCGTGGCGCAACTCTCGGTGCCGTTGCTGGCGGAAGTGGGCGTGGGTGCGAATTGGGAGTTGGCTCATTAGTAGCGAGTATTTATACTTAAAGAGTTTTGTTGAATATGCATCTACGATGCATGTATAAAGTGTAGTAAAATGAGATATATATAATACGACGATACAAATAAAGGAAATGTTCTATGCTTATCAAAATGATTACGGCTGTCATGCTGAGTTCATTATTCGTATCGTTGAATGTTCATTCTGCGACTGATTCAACGGTTGTTTTAGATTCGCAAGAAAAAAGCCTTTTAAATTCCGAATATTCTCTAAATAATCAGGATTTTGTTGAAACTTCAAAGGATGATTTCGATATTGAGCTTGGTGAAAATGTTTACGCGTATTTGACTTTGGAGGGAAAACCTGAGGAACAGCCTAAACAATTGACTGCGCAGTGGTATCACTGTGACAAATTGATTGCTAGTTATTCTTTAGTTAGTAAACCTACAACGAATCCACATCACGTTTGGTTTTGGGTTAATTCGTCCGATATGGGGGCTGGTGTGTCTTATGTGAATATTTCATCCGAAAACGGTTTGTTGTCACAGACGGTATTTAAGGTTAAGTCTGCTACTGGTGAAATACCCGCGTGTTCACTCTCTAACCCAGCAATTCAAAATTAGTCTACAAGCAGTGCTTATTAGTGCCTCGAATATTTTTCTGTGTCTGTCCAGCTCTATTTGAATCGGTTTTTTAAATGAATTGAGTGTTCATTTGTCTAAAAATGAAATTGTTAACACTGTTTTTTGATTTTGAACTATAAAATTCAATTGATATTGTTCAATAAGCGCACAAGCAAACGCTAGTTAATATCATCGCAATAGGTGATTTTTGTGCCTAAAGGCGCGGATTCATGCGAAAGCACGACATAAAACAGCCGACAAAAAGTATAATAGCGACTGTTGCCAATTTCATCGCATTCCATAGGATTTTTCATGTCTGTCATCACTTTATTGCACGGTTCACGTGCATTGTCCGAATTTCGTGTCTCGCGTCTGCTCGATAAAATCAGCCCCAACACCCCAGCACTGAGCAGCATCCAATCGCGCTTTGTGCATTATGTGTGGTCGAACGAGGCATTGAGTGGGCACGATTTGGAGCTGCTCAACGGATTGCTGGCCTATGGTGAAACCCACATCCCCAACCCATTTGATGCGGTCAGCTTGACCGTGGTGCCGCGCATCGGCACGATTTCGCCTTGGGCGAGTAAAGCGACCGACATCGCGCACAACGCAGGTCTGACCCACATCCGCCGTATCGAACGCGGGATTGAATACAGCTTGGTGCTGCAAAAAGGTCTGTTGGGCGGGGCAAAAACTTTGGCCGAGAGCGAATTGGCTCAAGTGGCGAGCCTGATGCACGACCGCATGACCGAGTCGTGGTTTGTGGGTGAATACGACGGGCACGCGCTGTTTCAAGATTTACCGAGCAAAAATTTAAACACCATCGCACTGCTTGCCGATGGTCGTGGCGCATTGGTCAAAGCGAATATTGAGCTGGGTCTGGCGCTGTCTGATGACGAAATCGATTACTTGAGCGATGCGTATCTGAAATTGCAACGCGACCCGACCGATGTGGAATTGATGATGTTTGCGCAGGCGAACTCCGAGCACTGCCGCCACAAGATTTTTAACGCGGATTTCATCATCGATGGTCAGGCGCAGCCGATGAGCCTGTTCAAAATGATACGCAACACCCACCAACTCCACCCCGAGGGTGATGTGGTGGCCTACGATGACAACGCGGCGGTGATGCAGGGCGCGACGGTTGAGCGCTTTTATCCGAACACACAAGGCGTGTACAGCGGACACAGCGCACTCACGCACACCTTGATGAAGGTCGAGACGCACAACCACCCCACAGCGATAGCGCCATTTTCGGGCGCGGCCACAGGCTCAGGCGGTGAAATCCGTGACGAAGGTGCGACGGGGCAAGGCAGTAAACCCAAATCGGGTTTGACGGGTTTTACCGTGTCGAACCTACACCTGCCCGCCGCGCCGCGCTCGTGGGAGGTCAACTATGGCAAACCTGAGCGCATTGCCTCGGCCTTGGATATTATGCTTGAAGGGCCAATCGGCGGCGCGGCGTTTAACAACGAGTTTGGTCGTCCGAATTTGACAGGGTATTTCCGCAGTTTTGAGCAGCCTGTGGGTGACACTGTGTATGGCTACCACAAGCCGATTATGATTGCCGGTGGCATGGGCAACATCGATGACCAGCACGTTGGAAAAAAAGATTTGCCTGAAGGCGCTTTGTTGATTCAACTCGGCGGCCCTGGGATGAAAATTGGTTTGGGCGGTGGTGCGGCCTCATCGATGGGTGCAGGCACCAATACTGCAGACTTAGATTTTGATTCCGTGCAACGCGGCAATCCCGAGATTCAGCGACGCGCTCAAGAGGTCATCGACCATTGCTGGCAGTTGGGCGCAGCCAATCCGATTTTGTCGATTCACGATGTGGGCGCAGGTGGGATTTCGAACGCCTTTCCTGAGATTGTCGATGGCGCGAAAAAAGGGGCGATTTTTGATTTGAACAAAGTTCAGCTCGAAGAATCGGGCTTGAGCCCGCGTGAAATTTGGAGCAATGAGGCGCAAGAGCGCTATGTCATGGCGATTTTGCCCGAATCATTGGATTTGTTTGCACAGCTGTGCGAGCGCGAGCGTTGCCCGTTTGCCGTGGTTGGTACGGCGACCGATGCGCGCCAGCTCAAGGTGCTCGACAGCCGCAGCGATGTGAACAACCCGTGCGATCCCGTGGACATGCCGATGGATGTGCTCTTGGGCAAACCGCCGAAGATGACCCGCGATGTGACGCGCCTGGCGACTGACAGCGATGCGGTGGACGTGGTCGGTGTGGATTTGACCACGGTGGCATTGGACGTGTTGCGTCACCCAACAGTGGCGAATAAAAACTTCCTCATCAGTATTGGTGACCGTACGGTGGGTGGCTTGACTGCGCGTGATCAGCTGGTGGGCGCTTATCAAGTGCCTGTGGCCGATTGTGCGGTCTCACTGCGAGATTACGTGGGTACTCTGGGCGAAGCCATGGCGATGGGCGAGCGCACACCGCTGGCGGTGCTCGATGCGCCTGCTTCGGGTCGCATGGCGATTGCAGAAGCAATCACCAATATCGCGGCGGCTCCGATTGACGCCATCAATCAAATTAAGATTTCTGCCAACTGGATGGCCGCGTGTGGCGTGGCAGGGGAAGACGCGAAACTCTACGAAACGGTGCATGCCGTTGGCATGGAATTGTGTCCTGCTTTGGGCATTTCAATTCCCGTGGGTAAGGACTCGCTCTCAATGCAGACCAAGTGGAATGACGCGGGCGCGGACAAGGCCGTGCGCTCTCCAGTGTCCTTAATCGTGACCGCATTCGCGCCAGTGAACGATGTGAATCAAACTTTGACCCCTGAATTGGTTAAGACTGAGGAAACCACGCGATTGCTGCTCATCGACATTGCGCAAGGCAAGCAGCGCATGGCGCAATCGATTTTGGCGCAGGTCACGCAGCAAGTCGGACAAGCGAGCGATGTGCCAGATTGTGATGACGCTGACGCGCTTAAAAATGCATTCAACGCCTTGCAGGCTCTGCGCGTAAAAGGCTTGGCCTTGGCCTACCATGACAAGAGCGATGGCGGCTTGTTCGCAGCGGCAGCTGAGATGGCCTTTGCGGCGCAGACTTCGGTGGCTTTGAATTTGGATTTACTCACCATCGATCCGAACACGGCAGACACGGGAGACTTTAAAATCAATGGCGTGCAAATGGACATCCAGCGCCAAGAAGCTGTGATTAAAGCGCTGTTCAACGAAGAATTGGGTATGTTGGTGCAAATTCGCAAGGATGACACCACGGCGGTGATGGATGTTCTGCGTGCCCATGGTTTGGGCGCGCACAGCCACATTGTCGGTCAAGTCATCAGCACCGAGCAGGCCAAGGCAGAGTTCTCAGTCTGGCAAGATGGCGAAGCCAAATTCAAGCAGCCTTTGGCCGTGTTGCATGCCGCATGGTGTGAGACTTCATTCCATATTGCCAAGTTGCGTGACAACCCCGCTTGCGTGGAGCAAGAATACAGCCGCGCTCCTGAGCCTTTGACTCCGAAATTGAGCTTCACGCCTGATGCGGCGTTGAGCATGCCGTATTTGAATTTGGGTGCAAAACCCAAGGTGGCGATTTTGCGTGAGCAGGGTGTGAATGGCCACGTCGAAATGGCGGCGGCGTTCAGTGCGGTGGGCTTTGATGCGGTGGATGTGCACATGAGTGATTTGCTCGCTGGTCGCGTGAATCTGCAGGATATGAAAGGGTTGGCCGCCTGCGGTGGCTTCTCCTACGGCGATGTGCTTGGTGCGGGCGAAGGTTGGGCGAAAACCATTTTGTATCACGAGCAGTTGAGCCAGCAGTTCGCAGCGTATTTTGCGCGCAGCGATACATTCAGTCTGGGTGTGTGTAACGGTTGCCAAATGATGAGCAATCTGAAAAACATTATTCCGGGTGCAGAGCACTGGCCTAAGTTTGTGCGCAATATTTCTGAGCAATACGAGGCGCGCTTTGCACAAGTTGAAATCAGCGACTCGCCATCGATTTTGTTGCAAGGCATGGCTGGTAGTGTCCTGCCTGTGGTGGTCTCGCACGGCGAAGGCCGGGCAAGTTATGCACAAGCGAGTGATTTGAATGCCGTACAAACGAGCAATAAAGTCGCGTTACGCTATGTCGATGCACAGCACAATGCGACTGAAGTCTATCCGCAAAATCCAAACGGCACGCCCTTGGGCTTGAACGGTTTTACCACCACCGATGGTCGTGTCTTGATTATGATGCCGCATCCAGAGCGCGTGTTTAGAAATGAGTTGTTTTCATGGAAACCGCAAGAATGGTCGGGCTTGAACGCCTCGCCGTGGTTGCAATTGTTCCAAAATGCGCGCAAGTGGGTGGACTAAAAGATTCGTCTGTATAACTGAAAGGTCAATATGACTGTATCTGTGATACTCCCAGTTTATAACTCGGAAATGTATTTAAAAGCGTGTTTGGACTCATTAAAAGCACAAACGTATACAGATTTTGAAATTATTGCGGTGAATGATGGTTCGACTGATAAAAGCGGTAGCATTTTGGATGATTATGCTAAGCATGAGCCGCGTTTGAAAGTACATCATTTTTCTGAAAATAGTGGAGAAACAAAGGCGATGCAATATGGCATCGCTCATGCCAACCGAGAGCTTCACGCACGGATGGATAATGACGATGTGTGTGCTCTCAATCGGCTTGATTTGCAAATACAATGCTTAAAAAATCACGCTAAAGTCACCGTTGTTGGCTCAAATATGCGAATTTTTGGTGCGCAAACAGGAGATACATCTGTGCCTTTGACTGATGGGTTAATTAAAGCCAACTTTGTTATTGCTCGTGCCAATATTCTGAATCCAACGTCTATGTGGCGTGCTCAATGGTTCCAAGAGCATCAAGTTGCGTATGGAGATTACAAGAATGTTTCAGATTATGGCATGTGGGTTGACTGCATGTTGGCTGGTGGTGTTTTTATGAATTTACCCGACAAATTACTCGACTATCGAATGCACAACAAACAAGCGTCTAGTGATACCAAAGCGACGAATGAAGGTGTGCAGATAATAATGACGAAACTAATTTCTCATTGGTATCCACAGCTTGACGAGCATCAAGCGCATTGTTTGGCGAAAATTTGTCATGGCGCCGGTTCAATCAGTGTTACAAGCTCTGAATTGAATACGGCTTTTATGCTGATAACGGAAGTTTTGAAAGACACATCTTCTCGCTATGGTGAGGATAGAGCTCAAGTCAATTTATTGATTTTGAGTCGGGTGCAGTTTTGGCAAAATATCATGAAGCAGCAGAATCCGTCGGTCGCTGGATCTGCAAGTTAATGGATTGTTTCAATATTATTGATGGTTGCTGTCCGCTGTTTTGCATAGGTAAGGGGTAGTGTGAAGTTTGGTCTAATAATTATTGGCGATGAAATTGTGCAGGGCAACCGCGTTGATGCGCATTTCCCTGCCATCAAGCAGATGCTGGCTGAACGTGGTTTGCGTTTGGCTTGGGTCGAGTATGTGTGTGACGATCGAGCAGATTTGGTGGCGCGGTTGCAGCGCACCTTCGCGCAGGATTTACCCGTTTTGGTCACGGGTGGTATTGGTGCGACCCCTGACGACCACACGCGGCAAGCCGCTGCTCAGGCGCTGGGCTTGCCCATGGCCTTGCACCCCGATGCGGTGGCATTGATTGACGCCTCGGCGCAAAAGCGTGGCGAAACAGATTTTGAGAGTTCCACACACCAACAAAGGCGGCAGATGGCGAATTTCGTGGTCGGTGCGCAGTTGATTCCCAATGCGTTTAACGGGATTGCGGGGTTCAGCATCCATCGGCATTACTTCATGCCGGGTTTTCCCGTGATGGCGCATCCGATGGTGCAATGGGTGTTGGAGACGTACTATGCGGAGGCGTTTTTTCAGGATCGCTACTCGCAGCACAGTGCGATGGTGTACGACCTCCAAGAGTCGCAAATCACCCCTTGGATGGAAGCCGTCGAGCGCCAGTACGAGGGGGTTCAGACCTACAGTCTGCCCACGCTCGGGCATCATGGTGCATCCAAACGCTATTGTCTTGAGTTGGGTGTGAAGGCCGAAGGCGAAGCGGTGGCGCAATTGGATGCGGCTTGGGGGCAGTTGTTGGCGCAAGTGCAGCTCATAGGCGGTCAGCTCTCGTGAAAATGCGTGAGGGCACAGGCACTGCGCTAGATTACACAAAAAAAGGTCGATATTTATCGACCTTTTTTCACAGCTAATTTGCGGACACTTTAGAAGTGACCTGGAAATCACTTAATTTCAATGTGGTATAGAGCCGTTTGAGCGGGCTTTATCCCTTTTTCCCAAGAGCGTGCTAAATTTAATTGGATGTTCGCATTGCCTGCTTTCATAGCTTTGAAGTTCCACGTTTCCGTTCCCCCCACGCCTGTCATACCCGGTTTATGGCTGTCCACTTGGTAGGTCGAGCCCAATAATTGTAGGTGCTCATTATCAACAGGCTCTGCGAGGTTCCAAGTGTAGCCTGTGGTTGGGTTGCTGCGCACTTGGATGGAGATGGTGTCGCCTACTTTGGCTTGTCGATTGGTGGAGGTGTCAATGGCTTTGTGTGTCATAGAGTCGTGACTTTCTGAAGATGGGGTTTGACATGCGCCCAGACTCAGTGTGAGGGCGATACCAGTACATGCGCTGGCAATTCGGAAGATGGAAGTTGGGGTCATCAAAGTGCTCCTTTTAGGGTGAAAACTATGGCAACAGTGTACACCAGTGGATGAATGATTTCATTCAAAACAGGTGCACGATAATCCCCAATGCCTGCCGAGCTGTGGGGTTGACTTATGAGTTGAATCAAGGGTTGTCTCTAGGGTTGCTAAAGGATTTCCGCGGTCGCATTTTATTGCTTGGCCTTGATGGGGACGGTCACATAGGGACGCGCCTGCACAATCCAGATTTTCTCACCTTCGAGCACCCATTCAATGTCTAGAGGTGAATCAGGTGAAAACAAGGGAATGATTTTATCCACTGCATCGCCCAGCCTCTGTGCGCGAGCTTCGGTCAGTATGGTGTCGCCTGCGGGTGTGCGCACCTCTTTAACACCATTTTTTGGGTCGAACACCAACATACTGGTCTCGGACGAGCGGCTGATGATGCGCGTGCCGTGGTTGCTGGTGTCGTAGAGTACTTGTTCGGGGATTTTTTGTCCCTCCACCACGCGAATGCCCAGGCCCCATTTTGCGTTGATGGTGTAGGTATGTGGGTTGTGTCCCCAAATGTCGGTGGTCAGCAGCACCCCAGCAGCGCTGGCATTGACCCCAGTTTGTATCATCACCGCTGGATAGACTTGATTGTGGGCGATACCCGCGAAGGCGCGCTCGTTCACTGCGCGCTCGTTCCAGACGGATGCCCAGACTTTTTTAATTGCCGCTTCTAAGGCTTCGCTGGTTTTGACATTGGGAACGGTGTCGTACAGTCCTGCGCCATTGAACCCTTTTAAGTCCTCGGCATTGGTGGAGCTGCGTACAAACACACCTTTACCACCGAGTTGAGACTGCCACTTCTGAACCATACTTCGGAGGTGCTCGGGTGAGATGGGCGCATTTTGAATCTGTTGCTGCAATTGCAACAGCTGCTCACGACGCCAGAGCACATCTGTGTTGAAACGCGCGTCGGCCAGCATCTGGTCGATGTTCGCTTGTATCCCATGGTCGGTGATGTGCGCGGCGTAGTAATAAAACGGTAGCCCAAAGCCATCGGGCACGTGCACATCTTTGAGTCCGTGACTGGCGATTTCGCCCAAATTGGCGGTTTTGGTGCCGTACACAGCTACATCTCGGGCGCGAATTTGGCTCAGTGGCTTGAGCGCTCGTGTTTGCAAGTCTGCAGGCGGCAGCGTGACTGACTTGGTGCTGGTCAGGTGCTGCTCAAATGCTTGAATTTCGTCGGCATGAGCAGCACGCAATTGCAAGCCTTGCTCGTTTACTCGGTAGTGCACGACTTGATTGTTCAGTGCGGCAAATTCAGTGGCTGCGGCTTTGTACCCAGCATTGGGTATGCCCCACGCGGATGCGCGTAAATTCACATGCGCTAAAGGCGTGGAAAATTGGGTGGTGATGATGCCTGCCACAGGCGAGATGTCGGGATAAGCTTCTTGCAACACCACGATGTCAGTGGTTTTAAAACTCAAGGTGTCGAGCTGGCTGTCGGCCGGGAGGATGCGCAACACACCCGTGGTTTCACCAGAATTGAATGCTGTGAAGGGCAGATTCAGATAAATTTGGTCGTTGGTGATGACGGGAATGTGCATCGATTTTAGGCCGCGCGCCATGCGTTCTTGCTTGTGTGAGTCGGGGCGAAATTTAATGTTTGTGGTGATGAAGGTTTTTTGCAGGGCGCGGTGGCTGCGTGCCACGTCCTTGGCGGTGATGGTGTCGCCTTCCCAGAACGAGTAGGTCCATAAGTTCAGCTTGGGATAGTGGGTCAAATAGCCCAAGATAAATTGCGGCTTGACCGTGCCGTAATTGAGGTTAAAGGCTTTGACCGATTCGTAGGTGCGTGGCTGTTTGAGCAGGACGCCCAAGCCAAAATCGATGTGCAGATTAAATACATTGGCATCGAAATAGTACATCTTCCCTGTCTTGACATCCAGTACGAACTTGGTAAATTCCGCGTCTCGTTCGGGTTTGGACAAGCGCTGCCAATCGGCCTGGCTGGTGAGCGTCGGTTGCCAGACGGCTTGTTCGGTAGCGCGACAAACTTGCGCAAGCCCTAAGCAGACGCACAGCGCCATCAGCGCTGAGAACAGGCGCTGGGTGATATAGCTTGGTTGCGGGGTGAGGTGTTGGTGCATATTTGACCTTGAAAATGGCAGCATGACTTGAAGCACACTTAAACAAACTGAAACAGGCTGAAACAACAAACAAAAAGGGTTAGATGCATAGCTTCTAACCCTTGATGGATGACTTGGTTGACCGATTTATACGGTATCAGTCTTTTATCAAATACTGCAATTTGTCGGTCCGTTTGGCCCATTCGTCCGCATCGGGTAAAGCCGCTTCCATGCGTGAGATGGTCGGCCAGTTTTTAGCCAATTCAGCGTTCAGCGCAATCATGTGCTGCTGATTGGCGGGTACGTCTTCTTCAGGGACAATCGCTTCTACAGGGCATTCAGGGATGCACACGGCGCAGTCAATACATTCATCGGGATCGATGGTGAGAAAGTTTGGGCCTTTTTTGAAGCAATCCACAGGGCACACATCCACGCAATCGGTGTAACGACATTGGATGCAAGATTCGAGAACAACGTGGGTCATGATGAGTCCTTTAATTACTAAATACTAAATATTGTTTAGATACGGTATGAATATGGGTTAAGGTATTGAATTTAAATAGAAATGAGTGTGTGCACTCATCACTGAAAAAAGAATGCGCAATTATAAAGGTTTTTAACCGCTTTGTGTGTGTCGTATCGATGCTGCGCATCCGTTATAGATGCGCAGCTCGGGTAATAGCACTGTGTAGTGTTTATTTCGCGGCAGGATTGGCGCGCTCGACGAGCGGCGCTGCCAATAGATTGTGCAGCTCGCGCATGGCTTGCTCAGTGGTGTTCCAGTCGATACAGGCATCGGTGACGGAACAACCATATTTAAGCTGGCTCAGGTCGGCTGGAATGGGCTGATTGCCCGCTTCGATAAAGCTCTCAATCATCAAGCCGATGATGGAGGTGTTGCCCTCACGAATTTGGTGCGCGATGTCCTTGAGTACCAAGGGTTGAAACTCGTGATTTTTCCAAGAGTTGGCGTGTGAGCAGTCAATCATGATGTTGCGTGGTAATTTGGCTTTTTCCAACGCTTTTTCGGCCAATGAAACCGACACAGTGTCGTAGTTTGGACGGCCACCGCCACCGCGCAGAACTGTGTGTGCGTATGCGTTGCCGCGTGTGCGGTAGATGGCGCTTTGGCCCTCGTCGTTCAACCCCAAGAAACTGTGCGGATTGGATGCTGAAATAATACCATTGACTGCTGCGTCCAAAGAGCCGTCCGTGGCGTTTTTAAAACCCACGGGCGAAGACAGGCCAGAGGCCATTTCGCGGTGGGTTTGTGATTCTGAGGTGCGCGCGCCAATTGCGGTCCATGCAATCAAATCGCCGTAGTATTGCGGCGCAATTGGATCCAAAGCCTCGGTGGCAGCAGGCAACCCCAATTCATTGACGTCGAGTAGGAACTGGCGGGCTTTTTGCATGCCTTGTTCAATGTGAAACGAATCGTCCATGAATGGATCGTTGATAAAGCCTTTCCATCCCGTTGATGTGCGTGGTTTTTCGAAATACACCCGCATCACGATGCACAGCGTGTCGCTGAGTTCATCCGAGAGTTTTTTCAAGCGACGCGCGTAATCAAGTCCTGCAACTGGGTCGTGGATGGAACACGGGCCCACCACCACCATCAAGCGAGGATCTTTGCGATCGAGGATGTTTTGCAGAACGGTGCGACCCATTTCGACCGTGCGCGCAGCGGCATCGGACAGTGGCAACAGGTTTTTGATTTCAGTAGGAGAGGGCATGTGGTCCACGGATTGGACGTTGAGATTTTCGGTGCGAGACATGGTGTTGGGTTCAAGTGGAGTAAAAGCCCGATTGTACGCCCTGAGCGCGTGCAAAACAATTGCATGGCCGTGATTCGTTGCGTGATTCGGAAAATGGGCTCTAAATGACACTCAAGGTGCAAATGCACTCAAATGGTGCAACATTGTCGTATGTTGAGTCAAAAAATCGGTAAAATTTGTGGCACAATTGATTCACGTACAGAGGCGCAGTGGAGTTCAAAATCCAACGCACTTTGGATGAAATACTATTTTTTTGCCACTTTTGAGAGGTCAGACCATGAAAGAAATTACAGCGATTATCAAACCATTCAAACTCGACGAAGTCCGTGAAGCATTGGCTGAGGTCGGCGTAACAGGTTTAACCGTGAC
>CAZDLD010000011.1:0-25408 GCA_964506355.1 uncultured Hydromonas sp. | reverse complement strand
AGGCTCGAACTCGCGACCTCAACCTTGGCAAGGTTGCGCTCTACCAACTGAGCTACTCCCGCGCTAACAAGAGATTGAAATTATAGGCACATCTTGCATTTGTGTCAAGCATTAATTTCAAAAAGATTTGATTATTTGTGTTTCGTACTTTTTTCGTGCTGATGACGCACTGTTATTGTTTCGACAGCGCTTGTAGTTTTATATGTAAAAAGCGCATTGAATGCGCTTTTGGAGTGATGCTTGGTGCAATAAATTGAACAACAATTAGCCCATGGCTTTTTTTGCACTCACGGTTTTTTTCTTCGCTCGTTTAACATTACCGCCCTGGGTCACACGTTCATTGCCTTTAACCAATACTTTTTTGGCACGTGGACGCTCATTCGGTGAGGCTTGTTTGACAATGGTCACGCGGCGCACGCCAGCGCCTTTGGTCTTGGTGCCTTCTGCTTCGCCCATGAGGCTTTGTGCAAAAGTTTGTTTTTTAGGTGCGTGGCTGGTCGGACGATAAATCACCAGCAGTTTGCCGATGTGTTGCACCAGCACCGCGCCCAAGCGCTCGCAGATGGTCTGTGCATAGCCTGCACGCACTTCTTTTTCATCCGAGAACACTCGAATCTTAATCAGCTGGTGTACAGCCAGTGAATTCTCTGTTTCTTTGATGATGGATTCGGTCAAGCCTGCATCGCCTATCATCACCACGGGTGAGAGTTCGTGTGCTTGTGCGCGCAAAGCCGAACGCGCTGCTGAAGTTAGGGTTAAAATGCTCATCTTGTCGTTTGCCTGTCTAATTGGGTAAGGTTGGTGCGCATGTTTGCGACGTGCGCGATACACTCAATCGACATTATCCCTTAATCCGCACCCCACTGTGATAGTTTATGAGCACTAAAAAGAATAAAACCAATGCCTCTTGGGTTCACGCCCACATCAATGATCCTTACGTCAAATTGGCGCAGAAGGAGGGCTATCGCGCGCGCGCTGCTTATAAGCTCAAAGAAATTGACGACGAGTATCATTTAATCAAAAGCGGCATGGTGATTGTCGACTTGGGTTCAACCCCGGGTAGCTGGTCGCAAATCGCCCGCGAAAAACTCGCGCACAAGACTGGTATCAATGGCCGCGTGATTGCATTGGATCTGCTGCCGATGGATCCAATTGCTGATGTGGATTTCATCTTGGGCGATTTTCGCGAGGACGAGGTGCTCGAGACATTGCAAGGTTTGATCGCAAATGCGAAGGTGGACCTTGTTTTATCCGATATGGCCCCCAATTTATCAGGTATTGCCTCGGTGGATGCGGCACGCATTGAGCACATTTCTGAGTTGGCTCTGGATTTTGCCCAGCAGCACCTACAAAGCAACGGGGCGCTGTTGATCAAAACCTTTCATGGTGCGGCTTATGATGGCATCGTCAAGCAGTTTCGAGCGATGTTCAAGCAGGTACACATCCGCAAGCCCAAGGCCTCACGTCCGCACTCCGCCGAGACGTTTATCTTGGGGCGTGGGCTAAAATAATTTTATTATTTGCCGTACAATGAGACATTCACACACATCAGCCGCACAGTGCGGCACAGGAGTATAGATTTGAAAAGCAATACTTGGACACGCTGGTTAATTTGGGGTTGTGGCTTTGTGCTGATTTGGTTTACCTATCAACAGGCCGCTCATCTAAAGCCCACCCGCGCACCTGAAGTGAGTTACAGCGAGTTCATCACCAAAGTCAAAGCCAGCGAAATTCGCGAAGTCGAAATCAAGGGCAATGAGTTGAGCGTGACGCCGAACACGGGCACGAAGTTCACCTTGATTTCGCCACCAGACAACACCTTGGTCAAGACGCTGTTGGAGAACAACGTCAAAGTCACAGGTCGTCAAGTCGAGGGCACGAGCTTCTGGCAAAATTTGCTGTTCTCGTTCCTGCCACTGCTGATTATCGGTGGTGTGTTCTTTTTCATGATGCGCCAAATGAATGGCGGCAAAAATGGTGTGATGTCCGTGGGTAAGTCACGCGCACGCCTGCAAGACGACAGCGCCAAGAGTATCACGTTCACCGATGTCGCCGGCTGTGATGAAGCCAAAGAAGAAGTCAAAGAAGTCGTTGATTTTCTCAAAGACCCTGCAAAATTTCAAAAGCTCGGCGGCAATATCCCGCACGGGATTTTATTGGTCGGCCCTCCTGGTACGGGTAAAACCCTGCTGGCCAAGGCCATCGCGGGTGAAGCGCAAGTGCCGTTCTTCAGCGTGTCTGGTTCGGACTTTGTCGAGATGTTTGTCGGTGTGGGCGCATCGCGTGTGCGAGATATGTTTGAAGAAGCGAAGAAAAAAGCGCCATGTATTGTTTTCGTCGATGAAATTGATGCGGTCGGTCGTCACCGCGGCTCGGGTACAGGCGGTGGCAACGATGAACGTGAGCAGACGCTCAATCAAATGCTGGTCGAGATGGATGGTTTTGAAGGCAATTCGGGTGTCATCGTGATTGCCGCAACCAACCGCGCTGACGTACTGGACAAGGCGCTGCTGCGTCCCGGTCGCTTTGACCGTCAAGTCTACGTTGGCCTGCCCGATATTCGTGGGCGTGAGCAAATTTTGTTGGTTCACATGCGAAAAGTGCCCGTGTCCAAGGACGTGAATGCCAGCGTGATCGCACGTGGCACACCTGGGTTCTCGGGCGCGGATTTGGCCAATTTGGTCAATGAGGCCGCACTGTTTGCCGCGCGTCGCAACAAGCGTCTGGTCGAGATGCAGGATTTTGAAGACGCCAAAGACAAAATTTTTATGGGGCCTGAACGTCGTTCAACCGTGATGCGCGAAGAAGAACGCCGTGCCACGGCCTACCATGAGTCGGGTCATGCGGTGGTGGCTGAGTTGCTGCCGAACGCCGACCCTGTGCACAAAGTCACCATCATGCCGCGTGGCTGGGCATTGGGCGTGACTTGGCAGTTGCCTGAGTTCGATAAGTATTCCAAATACGCACACAACTTGCTCGATGAAATCGCCATTTTATTTGGCGGTCGCGCGGCGGAAGAGGTGTTCTTAAATGCACGCAGCACGGGCGCGTCCAACGACTTCGAGCGTGCCACCGCATTGGCTCGTGACATGGTGGCGAAATTCGGCATGACCGATGCGCTCGGCCCAATGGTCTATATGGACAGTGACAACGGCTCGGGCGGCATGAATTTCAACCGAGCGGTGTCCGAGGACACACAGCAACGCGTCGATGCGGAAATTCGCCGCATTCTTGACACGCAATATGCTTTAGCGCATCAGTTGTTGCAGGACAACCGCGACAAGGTCGAGGCCATGACCGCTGCATTGATGGAGTGGGAAACCATCGATCGCGAGCAAGTACAAGACATTATGGCAGGACTGCCTCCACGCGCACCCAAGCCGCCAGCAGTCTACAGCGACTCTGAGGTGGCGGATGCCACGCCTGTAACTGCCGCTGCAAGCAGCCCAGCAGTTTCAGAATCTGACACGCCTTCTGACTTGGCGCCTGTGGTTCAAACCGATTTGACCGTAGAGCCTGCACCACCAACACCACAGCTCGAACCAAAAGCGCCGAGCGCAACCCCGAGCGCCGACACTGATGGCAAGCAGCCTTTATTCTAAATATTAAGTTCAAAGTTCTGCGCCTTGATTGTTGATGCAGTAACGCAGTTTTTCTCTAAAAAAGCCACTATACTACGGTGGCTTTTTTGGCATCCGTCCCACACGCCCCAACATACCCACGACCATGACACGCAAGCTGAACCAACTCTCTGCTCTGTTCTTCGACTCAAATGAGTCGCAGGCACGCTGTCGCCTCTGCCATGACGCGCAGCAGGTCTGGGTGCTGCCCCACGGCAGCGATCGTGCACAGATGCAAGCGACCATGGACGAAATCGAGCGCAACGCACGGGCGGGCGCTCATGTGTTGCTCTCCCTGTCCTACGAGGCCTACAGTGTATTCTCAGCGGCGAAAAATCTTCCGACCACGCACAAACCACGCGCACACTCCGACATCAGCGCCACCCCCTATTTACAAGCGGTGGCATTCAAGCACAGTGATGCCCTAACACCCAGCCAAGCGCGCTCATGGTTGGCCGAGCGCAGCCAACACGTCGCCAGCCACCTTGAGCGCCCGAGCACGGCGGTCACGCAAGCGGCATTCATGGCGGCAGTTGAGGGTGTGCGTGAGCGCATCGCAGCAGGTCAAACCTATCAAGTCAATGTCACGCATCCGTATACAAGCACCCTGCGTGCCTTCGTGCCCGACACCTCATCGAATGCCGATGCCGCCTTGCATGCGGTGTTTGCCCAGCTCATTGAGGGTCTGAATGTGCCCTTTGCAGGACTGTTTTTGCTGCCTGAATCGAGCTTGCTGTCATTCTCACCCGAGTTATTTTTTGAACTTTCAGCGCTCAATTTAACCACCCGCCCCATGAAAGGCACCGCCGCAGTCGGTCGCAGTGCCGTCGAGACCACTCAGCGTGCGCAGGCGTTGGCCATGGACGGCAAAAACCGCGCTGAAAATTTAATGATTGTCGATTTGATGCGCAATGACGTGGCGCGGCTGGCGCAGACCACACGCGTGACCGTGCCTGATTTGTTCACCGTGCGCCCGTATGGCGCGGTGCTACAAATGACCTCCACCGTGCGCGCTCAGCTGTCTGCACAGCCCTCAGTGTTTGAACTCTTCAATGCGCTGTTTCCCTGCGGCTCAATCACGGGCGCACCCAAACACGAGACCCTGCGCATCATCGATGCCGTTGAGCCTTTCGCACGAGGGGCATACTGTGGTGCTCTGGGCTTGATTCAGAACGACCCACTCAACACAGAGCACCTGCATGCGCAGTTCAATGTTGCCATCCGCACACTCGAGCTGCCCTCAGAACCCCGTGTCGATGCGCTCGGCATTCAGCATTGGCCGCTGCAATGCTCGGTCGGTGCGGGCATCACTTACGATTCGGTGGCTCAGGATGAGTGGGATGAATGTGTGCTCAAGAGCCAATTTTTCGCACGTCACGCCCAAGTCTTTGAACTGATTGAAACCATGCGCGCGCAACACGATGCCGTGCGTGGTTGGTTCGTGCCGACAGCGCAACTTGCACTGCACCGCCAACGCATGGCGCACAGTGCAGATGTATTGGGTTTTGCTTGGGTTGAGGGTGCGTTTGAAATTGCTGTTCAGCAAGCCTGTGCATCGACGACAGTGGCGCAAGGCGAAGCGATGCGTCTGCGTTTAAGCTTGACCCGAGATGGTTCATTCAGCACACAATGCACTGAGCTTGAAATTCTGCCCGAGGTGCTGCGCTTTAATCTAAGCGACGAGCCCACCCACAGCCACAACCCCATGCTCGCGCACAAAACCTCGATGCGAGCGCAGTACAACCGAGCTCTGAGCCGTGCACAGCAAAGTGGACTATTTGATACGGTGTTTGTGAATGAACAAGGCGAGTTGACCGAGGGGGCGCGCAGCGTCATCTTGGTTCAAATCGAGGGTATTTGGTACACACCACCCTTGAGCGCAGGTGTTTTGCCCAGTATTGCGCGTCACTTGGCGTTGGCTGATATGCACCTCAAGCCACAAGAGCACCGCCTGACCCCTCAGGATTTGCGCCACGCCCAAGCCATATTGCTGGGCAACGCGCTGTACGGCCTTCACCCTGCGCAGTGGGTGGCGTCTTAACGCCATTGCGTCGCGTTATAGCTCGACCCGTATGCTCAAATCCTGATTGATGCGCTTGCCATAACGGCGTGGAATATTTGCCTTGATTTTGCCATTGAACACCTTTGCGCTGTAACGACACACCTGCTGCTCTGAGCCATCCGCACCCTGCTCCCACACCGACCAGTACACCACCGTGCCGTCGGGTCGATTCACTTCGCGCTCGATGTAGGGCGAAGTTTCGGTGCAACCCGTATGAAAATCCTCACGATAAGGCCCTTCTGGGAATGGTCGTGGCGACATAAAATCAAACAACGAGTCGTGCTGCATAATATTCGTGCGCGCATAGGGCCACACATATTCACGCAAGAAAAACTGATCGGCAAAATGCATGGATGAGGGTTCAACTTTCAGGTAGTCGGTCACCATCTCGGTCATCGATGGCATACTGCCACGCGTACAACCCCACAGACCAGCCAAAATCAATTCGGTGTGGCTACCATTGTCGCGCATCATGTGAAAGCCCTTGCCGCTGTTTATCCACTCTGCGACGGCATCGACCTCGCGCTGAGAGATGACCGAATCGGCGTCACGGAAAATCACCCGTTCAACCATCGGATCGTCATACGCCGCAAATCGCCACATGGGGCCGGGCCATTGTTTCATCGCACCTTCTACCTGCACCACTTGCGCGCCGCTATCTTTCAAACGGGTCGCAATCTCAGAGGACACCGTGTCGTCGATGTAAAACCGGCAGGTCCAATCGGGGTATAACTTGGGCTGCTCAATGACGTTGAGCCATGCCGACTCGCAGTATTTTGAACTGGTGCCAAACAGCGAAAAGGCAATCAGGTTTTTTTCACGTGCGTGCGCAAATGGCGCAGGTGCAACCACGTTCCACGGCTTGAAGATTTTTTTACCGAAGCGTTCATCGCGTTTAAGCAAAGCTTTTTGCCCAAAGATGCGCGTGTTCTCCAAGTCATTCAATTTGCCATAGGCATGCGCGAGCGCATCCAAGGCCGACAGTACAGACGAGTCCAGTGAAATCGCTTGTTTTCCATATTTAATCGCCGCATCCCAGTCCTCCAGTTGCGCCGAGCACGCCGCCGCATCTGCCCATGCTTGAGCGACTTTCGGGGCAATTTTTAGAAATTCTAGCGCGATGTTGCGCGCCTGCTCAAACTGCTGCACATCCCAATGATTCATGAATTGGGCTTTTAACTCATCAGGGTTGACCGCTTTAATGTTACGCACCAAATGCTTGGTAAAAAACGGGTGTGCCTTGGTTACGCCTTGCGATTTTTTGGGGGCAGACTTACGCGCCATTTCTACTCACGCAACTTTACACGCCATAGCGTGCGCGATATTGCGCCACTGCGGCTTGATATTGCGTTAATTCAGGCGTGGACTGCGCATTCAAATAGTCCATCAAATCCATTAAGTTGGCGATTGCAAACACAGGGATGCCCAGTTCCTTTTCGACCATCTGCACGGCTGAGAATTCACCCACTTCATCGGCTGTGCCGCTTTTTTCCATACGGTCAAGGGCAATCAGCACCGCCACGGGTGTCGCACCTGCTGCCTTGAGCATGTCCACCGACTCGCGCACCGAGGTGCCCGCCGAAATCACATCATCGACGATGACCACGCGCTGCCCTGTCAATGGCGCACCGACCAGAACACCGCCTTCGCCGTGGTCTTTGGCTTCCTTACGATTGTAGGCGTAAGGCACATTGCGCCCGTTTTGCGCCATGGCCATCGCGGTGGCAGCGGCCAATGTGATGCCTTTGTAGGCAGGGCCAAACAAGGCATCAAACTCAAAACCTGCATTCATTTTCTCTGCCAAAACCTGTGCATACCCCTGCGCCAATTGATTCAAGCTCGCGCCATCATAGAACAGTCCCGCATTGAAAAAATACGGCGACAAGCGTCCTGCCTTGGTCTTGAACTCGCCAAAGCGCAAAACATTTTGCGCGACTGAAAATTCGATGAGTTGTTGTGCTTGATTCATTCTTGTGTTCCCTGCGTCTGCTGATTATCCAATTCGTCTTCTACCTGCTTGGGCGCGATCCAACGCCCCACCAAAATTCCCAACTCGTACAGCACCACCAAGGGTACTGCGAGCAACAACATCGACACCGCATCAGGCGGGGTCACCAGCGCCGATACCGCAAAGGCCGCAACTATCATGTACGGTCGCGCATCAACCAGCTGGCGTATGGTCACAAAGCCCAATTTCACCAACACCACCACCACGATGGGCACTTCAAATGCCAAGCCAAAGGCCAAAAACATGGTCAGGCCGAAACTCAAATATTGATCAATGTCCGTCGCCATTTCCACCCCCAGTGGGGTGATGCTCGCCATGAATTTAAACACTGTGGGGAAGACGAGAAAGTAAGCGAAAGCGGTACCTAACAAAAACAACACATATGAGGAGGTCACCACGGGAATCACCAACTTTTTCTCACGCTCGTACAAACCCGGCGCGACAAACCCCCAAACCTGCGCCAACACCACCGGCATGGCGACCACAAAGGCAACCCAGAGCACAAACTTAATCGGCACAAAGAAATTCGACGTCACTTCGGTCGAAATCATTCGCGCACCTTCGGGCAGGCTGCGCAACATCGGTGCAGAGAATATCTCAAAGATGCCGTTGCGCCAGTAGAACAATGCGGCGAACACGATCAAAACGGCCAGTGCTGCGCGCACAAATCGCTCGCGCAATTCGACCAGATGCACCATCCAGCCGGACAGATTGTCTTCTTCGTCAATTGGGGGAGGGAGGGACTGCGACATATGGGGTATTTTTTTTAGCGGTGGGTGTGCTGTTGCGGCTCATTCATCAAATACCGGCAGCAAACCCAGCGCGTGATTATTCAAAAAAACTTTTTTTAACCGATTGTATCTGCGACTGGTGCGGGCGGTGCTTCTTCATCCGTGCCGCTTCGCTCAAAACGCGCTTCGGGGTGCGCTGCTGCGCTTTGAACCACAGCGGTGTGCGTTGGGTCTTGACCGCCCAGCTCGCGCGCCCTGTGCGTCGTGCACGCGCAATGGCCAATGCATTTTGATACGCGCTCGCATCCACGGGCTTTTGCAAACCATCCACGCCTGACGTGATGTTCAACTCGGTGTAGGTCTGCTCAAGCTGCGCGCTGGTGTCCTGCCAGGATTGACGCACTTGCTGCTCGGCAGACTGTATGTCTGCGCTCACGGACTGTGCCATTTTTTTGAGCTCACTCAGCTCAGCGTTGTTCATCTCTTGGGCCACTTCCTCTTTGACCGCTTTGATGTAGCGCTGCGCACGACCGAACAACGCGCCCGATACGCGTGCGACTTTGGGCAAACGCTCTGGCCCCAAAACAATCAAGCCCACCACTGCAATAATGGCGAGCTTGGACAAGCCCAAATCAATCATGGTCTGTACTCATTTACGATGCGGTTCACATTAAAGTTCACGAGGTGTGGGTTTTGTCTTTGACGCTCGCATCGATGGTCGTGCCATCTTGCAAGGCTGAAGTGGCCTTGTCCTCTTCGCCCTTCATGCCGTCTTTAAAACCCTTAACCGCTTCGCCCAAATCGCGACCCGTGTTGCGCAGTTTTTTGGTACCAAAAATCAAAACCACCACAACCAACAAAATAATCCAATGCGTTAAGCTAAATCCACCCATTTTGCTCTCCTTTGATTAAGCAATTAAATCCCTACCAATTGATTAGTGTCCCTGCGCGAAACCGCGCCATGGGCGCGCACCCGCGAGAATGTGTAAGTGCATATGATACACCTCTTGACCGCCTGCGGGTCCAACATTCATCACCACACGAAAGCCCCCCTCGGGCAATGCTGGCGCGCCATTTTCGGATGCGATTTTTGGCGCGAGCGCCATCATTCGACCCAACATCGCCTGCTGCGATTGGCCACAATCGGCCAGCGTTTCAATATGCACCTTGGGTATCAGCAGGATGTGTATCGGCGCGGCTGGGTTGATGTCCTTAAACGCGTAGAACTCCTCATCCTCGTACACCTTGCCCGATGGAATCTGTCCTGCAACGATTTTACAAAATATACAATCAGCACTCATCATATCTCCTCAAATACTCATCACGGTTTATTTCACTCAGTGCGCATGGCTTTTTCAGCCAAACCTGACAAGCCCTCACGACGCGCCAATTCTGTTGCCACGTCTTCCATGCTCAAATCTTTTTGCGCCAACAGCACCATCAGATGAAACACCAAGTCCGCAGACTCGTACACGATTTGCTCGCGGTCGTCGTCCTTGCTGGCAATCACCACTTCGGTGGCTTCTTCGCCGATTTTTTTGAGTATCGCGTCTGTGCCCTTGTGCATTAACTTAGCGACATAGGAAGTCTCTGGGCTTGCGCTTTTGCGTGCCGAAATCGTCTGTGCCAACTGCTCAAAAATCGCTTGCATACTCATGATGGGCTCTCCGTGTCCGACCCTGTTCCGTGTGCGGCATGGGTGTGGTCTTTGTAAATATCATCGGGGTTTTTCAGCACGGGCTCGGTCACGTCCCAAGTCTTCGTCTCAAAATTATACGACTCAAAAAAGCAACTGTTGCGCCCCGTGTGGCAGGCAATCCCGCCCACTTGCTCGACCGCGAGCAGCAGCACATCTTGGTCGCAATCCATGCGCAAAGATTTCACCAACTGGACATGACCCGACTCCTCACCCTTGAACCACAGCTTGCGGCGTGAGCGTGAGAAGTACACCGCACGTTTGAGTTCCATGGTTTTTTGCAAGGCTTCACGGTTCATCCATGCAAACATCAGCACTTTACCCGTAATGTGGTCTTGTGCGATGGCTGGTACCAGACCTTGCTCATCCCATCGAATACGACTTAATTGTTCTGTCATTTGTTTCTCTTATGTTTGTTTGCTTGTAGCGTTAATTCGTTTCAACGCACGCAGATGCCCTGCTCGGCCATAAACGCTTTAGCCTGAGCCACGGTGTAAGTGCCGAAGTGAAAAATACTCGCCGCCAACACCGCGTCCGCGTGCCCCAGCTTGACCCCATCGACCAAATGCTGCAACTCGCCCACGCCGCCCGAAGCAATCACCGGCACCGTCACCGCATCCGACACCGCACGGGTCAAACCTAGGTCAAAGCCCACCTTAGAGCCATCTCGATCCATACTGGTAAGCAAGATTTCACCTGCGCCCAGCTCATTCATTTTCACCGCCCACTGCACCGCATCGATGCCCGTGGCCTTGCGCCCACCGTGGGTATAGACCTCCCAGCGCGGCGCATCATCGGGCGAGCCGTCCACGCGCTTGGCATCAATTGCCACCACGATGCACTGCGAGCCGTATTTGTCGGATGCGTCTTTAACCAGCTGCGGGTTCGCCACAGCGGATGAATTCATAGAAATTTTATCCGCACCTGCGTTGAGCAAACGGCGCACATCCTCCACCTGACGCACACCGCCGCCAACGGTCAGCGGAATGAACACTTGCGAAGCCACATCCTCGATGATGTGCAGAATCAAATCGCGCTCGTCCGAAGTCGCCGTGATGTCCAAGAAGGTCAGCTCATCCGCGCCCTGCTCGTTGTAGCGGCGCGCGATTTCGACGGGATCACCCGCATCGACCAAGCCGACAAAGTTCACGCCTTTGACCACGCGCCCTGCGGTGACATCAAGACAAGGGATAATTCGTTTGGTAAGCATTATTCAAACCTTTATTTCTTCCAACGCGCCAAACCTTTCAGTTGCATTGGGTACATCAATTTAATCAACCATTTAGAGAATGCCGAGCCTTCTCCAGCAGCAATACCCGCCAATCCTTTGGCCAGCATTTCTTCTTGCGTGATGTTCGGGTCGGTATAGGCGCCGTTCTGGTAGCAGTAGCTGCAATAGGTTTCAGAGGCGCTGCCATCTGATTCAGTCCCACGCATATCGGTGCCACGAAGACTCAATGGCATCCCACAATTTTGACACATTTTGCTCATTTTCCCCTCCTGCTGTCACTACTACATTTTTCAACACATTCTGTGAATGATGGTCATCGTTGATTCGCTCAATTCAGCCCCACATCAACTCAGCCCCACAACCACTGATACAACAAGCGATTCGGCATCAGCACAGCCGCTGTGCCTGCCGCAACCAAACCCATATAAGCACCAAGTGTGAACCGCTTGTGACCGAGAATATTCTTGACCCGTGCGCAATACACCAACGCCACCAAACACACCAAGGTCCACAACGACAAACCATGCAGCCAGCTTAACCGATGCCCCTGAGAAAAGCCCGTGAGCCAAAACGACGATACCGACACCCACGCCATCGACACCACCCAAGCACGACCCACGAGTTTATGCGACGCAGTGCCTTTACTTTGTATCAATTGCATCAATCCGAGTAGGACGGATGCCAGTGCAAAGGCAATGTGCGCCGCCAACATCACAGACCCATCAACTCATCAGCACGCTTTTGCGCCGCAGCGAAGTCCAAATCGCCACTGTAAATCGCACGACCGCAAATCACACCTTCCACGCCCTCATCGGTCACCGCGCACAGCTGGTCGATGTCGGCCATGTTAGACAGACCACCCGAAGCAATCACTGGTATCGTTGACGCCTGCGCCAACTTCACCGTGGCGTCGATGTTGATGCCTTGCAACATCCCATCGCGGCCAATGTCGGTGTAAATAATTGAGTTCACGCCGTAATCTTCGAATTTCTTAGCCAAATCAGTCACATCATGACCGGTGATTTTGCTCCAGCCATCGGTGGCGGCTTTGCCGTCCTTGGCATCCAAGCCCACGATGATGTGCCCGCCAAAAGCGATGCAAGCCTCTTGCAAAAATCCTGGGTTCTTGACCGCTGCCGTGCCGATAATCACGTAGCTGATGCCCATGTCAAGATAGCGCTCAATGGTCTCGAGATCACGAATACCGCCACCAATTTGCACCGGAATGTCGTCGCCCACGGTGTCCAAAATCGCTTGAATCGCGTGTTTGTTCACAGGCTTGCCTGCGAATGCGCCGTTCAAATCGACCAGATGCAAGCGACGTGCACCTTGCGCCACCCAATGAGCCGCCATTTGCTCTGGCGCATCCGAAAAGACCGTCACGCGGTCCATTTCACCTTGTTGTAAACGAACGCATTGACCGTCTTTCAGGTCGATCGCGGGGATCAACAGCATGATATTCTCTCTTTAATCAAAAAATTCAAACAAACCAACTTAACACCAACTTAACATCAACTTACAAACCAACCAGCCCAACAAACCACATTTTACCGCACTCGCCGAGCTTGCTTACGGCTTCCACTGTGCAAAATTACGGTAAATCTGCAAACCCAAATCACCACTTTTTTCAGGGTGAAACTGCGTGGCAAAAATATTGTCACGCGCCACCGCACAAGTAAACGGCGCACCGTACACCGACTCGCCCACGGTCAAATCATCGTCAAAGGGCGATACATAATAACTGTGGACGAAATAAAAATGAGTTTGGTCTGGAATACCTGCCCACAGCGCGTGCTCGCGCGTCTGACGCACGGTGTTCCAGCCCATGTGCGGCACTTTGAGCTTCGCACCCGACTCATCGACCGCATCCTCAACGCGAAAGCGCACGACCTCGCCCGCAAACCAGCCCAAGCCGTGCGAATTGCCTTCTTCGGCATGACCGAACAGCATTTGCTCGCCCACACACACGCCCAGCATCGGTTTTGACTGCGCTGATTCGGTCAATGCTTCGAGCAATCCACTCTCGCGCAAATGCGCCATGCAGTCGGGCATCGCGCCCTGCCCAGGCAAAATGATGCGTTCGGCCGAGCGCACCACATCAGGGTCGCCCGTAATCACCACATTGGCATCGGGTGCGGCAGTTTTCATGGCTTGTGCCACACTGCGCAGATTGCCCATGCCGTAGTCTAAAATTGCGATTAAATTCATGTCAGTGTCGTTTGTCTTAAAAATAAAAAGAGCCGTAGTGGCTGCTTTTTGGCAGCGCGACTTCGTTGTCGCCTGGATAAAAACCATCCATTTTAATCGGCGCGTGCGCTCGCTTGAGTGCAAAATGTTTGCTCTTGCCCTTGCTGTCGCAGTCGTCTGAATTGATATCAAAGCGCTCTTCTGCTACAAGCAGCTTGCCCGTGGACAAGTTGTAATCGTAGCTGTCATTGAAATCACACGGCGCGAAATGTGCAATGGTGGCGCCAATTAAATACCAGTCTTCATTCTGAAAACGATATTTATGGGTGTAGTGCCATTTGTCGCGACTGCCGCCAAAATGCTCAATTACCAAAGTGTTGTTCACAATAGACACGCCATCCAAGGGATCGCCCATCATGCCGCCATGGGCGCTGGACAGTACCGCGCCCTCGCTGCGATGCCACAATTGCCAAGCGTCATTGTTTTGTTTAAAAATTTGAATCTCGCGAGCACTGCCCAAACCCTCATCCGATAATTCTTTACCTGTATCGAGAATATAGACCAGTTCTTCGATACCATCGCGGTTCAAATCGCCTTTGGTTTCCAACAACAAGGTCTTGCCAGTTTCGACCGCGGGTCGCGCCATACTCAGTGGTTCCGCCCGAACATCTGAGGATTGCGCCTGAGTTTGCGCCACAATCAATATCAGTATCGCGACCAACAACCTGCGCATCATTTACCCCCGAGCGCAGGCAGCATCACCAGCAAACCATCAACGATAAACTCCACCGCCACCGCCGCCACCAGTAGACCCATAATCCGCGTGGCAATATTGATTCCCGTGCGTCCCATCACCCGCGCAATCGGCTGCGCCAGTTGCAAAGTCACCCACACCAGTGCGGCAATCAGCAGACCACTGCCTATCAAAATCCCGTAGTCGCCCACGCCCTTGGCCTTGTGCGCGAGCACAATCACCGTGCTCATTGCGCCTGGCCCAGTCAGCAGCGGAATGCCAAGCGGCACCACGCCAATGGTGTCTTTGTGCTCGGCCTCATCGCGCTCCTCCGCGGTGGTTTTTGCCCCCGAAGGCTGGGCATTGAGCATCGAGAGCGACATTAGCAAAATCAGCAATCCGCCCGACACCTGCAAAGATGCGGTCGAAATGCCAAAAAATTTAATGATTTGTTCGCCCAGCAGGGCGCTGATGGTGATGACCGCCACGACCGTAAAGGCCGCAGTGCGGATGGCGCGCTGCTTCTGTGCGGCGGTGAAGTCCTGCGTCAGACTGATGAACATCGGCAACACACCCAGTGGATTGACCAGAGCAATCAGCGCGATAAAGGTTTTAAAAGCATCCATAGGGTTCACCCCCCAGCCAGCAATGACATCAGCCGACCAGCGTGCCTTTCGTAGAAGCCACGGTGTCCGCAGCACGTGCATCGATGGCCACCGCCATGCGCAAAGCGCGGCCAAAGGCTTTGAACACGGTTTCAATTTGATGGTGGGCGTTCACACCGCGCAGATTATCGATGTGCAAGGTCACAGCTGCGTGGTTCACAAATCCGTGAAAAAACTCGCTGGTCAAATCCACGTCAAAGTTACCCACACGCGCACGCGTGAACGGCACATGCAGCTCCAAACCAGGACGACCCGAAAAATCAATCACCACGCGTGAGAGCGACTCATCGAGCGGCACGTAGGCGTGACCGTAGCGCACCATGCCGCGCTTGTCGCCGACCGCTTGTGCGAATGCCTGACCGAGCGCGATGCCGATGTCCTCAACGGTGTGGTGATCGTCAATGTGCGTGTCGCCCTTGGCGCTGACGCTCAAATCCATCAAGCCATGACGTGCGATTTGATCGAGCATGTGGTCCAGAAACGGCACGCCCGTGTTTAGATTCGCCACACCCGTGCCATCCAAATTCAGTTGCACTTCAATTTGCGTTTCAGAAGTGTTGCGCGTGACTTGCGCCGTTCGATTCAATTGGGTCATATCGTGTTCCCGTACATCCATTTGCGCCCATCCGTCACGGACAGGCCATTAAAATTAGTGATTGTGTTACGCGTTCAACACCGCTTGCAACGCCGCCAACATCGCCGCGTTCTCCTCAGGCGTGCTGATGGTGATGCGCAGACAATTGTGCAACTGCGCATGGGCGTGGCTCATGTTCTTAATCAACACGCCACGCTCGCGCATCCCTGCGAACACCGCATCCGCGCTGTGCGCCGCGTCCAGTCGAATCAATACGAAATTCGCCGCTGATTCATAAACATGCACACCCGCCAACGCACTCAAGGCCGCACAGACCTGCGTGCGCTCAGCACGAATCAACTCCGCCTGCGCATTGAGCACCGCATCGTGACGCAGCACAAAGCGCGCTGTCGCCTCGCTCAAAACATTCACATTATACGGCGGTCTGACCTTATCGAGTTCAGAAATCAACGCCTGACTGCCCGCCATATAACCCAAGCGTATGCCTGCCAAACCAAGCTTACTCACCGTGCGCATCACCAGCAGGTTGTCAAATTCGCTCAACGCACCCATCCAAGTGTCCAACGCAAACGGCTGATACGCTTCATCCACCACCACAATGCTGTCTCGTGCCGCGCTCAGCACCGCACGCATGGCCGCCTCATCAAACAAATTACCCGTTGGATTGTTCGGAAACGGCAGGTAAACCAGTGCAGGCTGATGCTGCTCAATCGCCGCGACAAACACCACCACATCAAGCGAAAAATCCTCAGTATTCAGTGGCACTTCCACCACAGTCACATGGTTGAGCATGCCCGAGACCTTGTACATCACGAAACTCGGCGCTGGCGCGAGTATGGTCACGGGGGTGTCTTTTTTGGCAATCGCCTGCGACAGAATCGCAATCAACTCATCCGAACCATTGCCCAGCATGATCTGCGCATCGGCTGGAATCTGAGCATAGCGACGCAACTCATCCTTGAGCGCGGTGTACGAGGGCACGGGATAGCGGTTCAAGGCAATCGACGCCAACTCGGCGGCCAACTCGGCCTTCAAATCATCGGGCAAGGTATAAGGATTCTCCATCGCGTCGAGCTTGATGAAGCCAGACGCGTCAGGGACGTGGTAGGCACCCATTGCGAGGATGTCGGGGCGGATGTGGGAAAGATAATTGTTCATAACTAGAATGGAATTGAGGAAAGTCTTGCTGAAAGAGGATCAGAAGGAAGGAACTCCATTCCATGCCCTTTACCGTCTACTACTAACATTTCTCCGTTATCTGAAAGTATATGTACCAACGAGCCAATTGGATTTCCGTCCAAAAAGACGGGATCTTCCAGCATCAATACATCGCCACTCCTCAAAAATATTTTTTCCGATGTCCAGCCGTAATATGTCTCTCTGTTAAGTACCCTGTTACTCACAATTCTTTCAGTATGAGAAGAAAAACTGTTGTGTGCCGCTACATGATTCAATCTCTCGTTGAGCGCGACTATTGCATCCAGTACAATTTTCGTATCCGGTGATATTTCTTTACCTTTAGGGATTGGTGCGGCATGAATACCAGCCAGTTGAACAACCGAATTCACACTCCCTTCTTCCGCGTTTACAGTCGTCAATATAGATTTTTTAATTTCATCTTTGTCTTTTTGTACAGTATCAACACGCAAGCTTTCGTCATAGTTATAACTTCTCAGACCTTGAATATCAAAAATCCTATCTGTCTTTTTATCACTGATTAAAACAACTTTTTTATTGAATGCATGCCTTAAACCTAGCTCGTACATCACATTTGGATTTCTTGCACTAAAGTCGCACAGCACCATTTCTGATTCAACAATTCGTTTCACTATATCGACCACAATATAGTCAGTTTTCACGGCATCATCTGCACGAACTGGAAAGTAACCGGCTTCAACAATTGCTGGTTTTAACAAATGCTCATACACTCGTTTGAAGTGTCCGATTTCGTAGCCTTGAACATCAGAAATTGGCATAACCACAAAGCAAATTTTTTGCTCATCAATCTTCTTTTGCGACATTTACCCTCTCCAATCAATTATGTGGTTTCAACCTCAACTCCGCACTACGCGCATGCGCGGTCAACCCTTCGCCATGCGCCAAGGTCGAGGCGATTTTGCCCAGCGTTTGTGCGCCTTGCTCACTCACTTGAATCAGTGACGAGCGTTTTTGAAAGTCGTACACGCCCAGCGGTGAGGAGAAACGCGCCGTGCCCGAGGTTGGCAGCACGTGGTTCGGGCCTGCGCAGTAGTCACCGAGCGATTCTGAGGTGTAGGCGCCGATGAAAATCGCGCCTGCGTGACGTATCAAGTCCGCATAGCGGTTCGCTGCCGCGACATCTGCGACGGAAATTTCGAGGTGTTCGGGGGCAATGCGGTTGGCAATCTCGCAGGCCTGTTCCATGTCGCGCGTCTGAATGAGGATGCCGCGATTTTGCAACGAAGTGCGGATGACTTCTGCGCGTGGCATCTCGGCAATCAGGCGGTCTATCGATGCCTGCACCTGCGCGATGTACTCAGCGGATGGGCTGAGCAGGATGGATTGTGCGAGCTCATCGTGCTCGGCTTGGCTGAACAAGTCCATCGCCACCCAATCCGCTGGCGTTGAGCCATCGGCAATCACCAGAATTTCGGATGGGCCTGCGATCATGTCGATGCCGACTTGACCAAACACGCGGCGCTTGGCTTCAGCGACAAACGCATTGCCAGGACCAACAATTTTGTCCACGCGTGGCACGGTGTGCGTGCCGTAGGCGAGTGCGGCGACGGCCTGTGCACCACCGATGGTGAATACTGTGGTCACGCCCGCGACATAGGCCGCCGCGAGTACGAGGGCGTTGCGCACGCCATCGGGCGTGGGCACCACCATGATGATGTCGGCGACGCCCGCAACGTGCGCAGGGATGGCATTCATCAGCACCGATGAGGGATATGCGGCTTTGCCACCGGGCACATAGATGCCAACGCGGTCGAGCGGTGTGACTTTCTGCCCCAGCACCGTGCCGTCGGCTTCGGTGTACTGCCACGACTGGCCACTCGCTTGATTCTGTGCGATGTGGTAGCTGCGCACGCGCTCGGCGGCGGCTTGGAGTGCGGTTTTTTGCACCTCGTTCAGACCGTCAAAAGCTGATTTTAAGTCGTCTTGCGTGAGGGTGAGTGCTTGCATTTCGCTCACATCCACGCGGTCAAAACGATTGGTGTATTCAATCACCGCCGCATCGCCGCGTGCACGGACGGCGGCGATGATCTCGGTCACGGCAGTTTGAATGCCGGCGTCGGTGCTGTCATCGAAGTGCAAACGCGCTTGCAGTGCGGCGTCAAAATCAGCATCGCTGGTGTTGTAAACGTGGATGGTAATTGTACTCATAATCAGTCACTTAGATTCAAACAGGGATTTATTCTCGATTGGGCAAGGCCTATTACAAACCTAAATTCAATCGCAGTTGATGATGGAGAGCTTTGTGTAAGTTATTTGATCTCGTCAATTGGGCAAATTTTTGCCATGTGGATTCGCGTACCGCATCATGTTTGTAATTCAGCTCAGCTGGAGTCAACTCTGCCACGGTCAGGTTTTGAGCTGCATAACGATATTTCTCTGCTATGACTGCGCCGATAGGGCTGCGATAATAGGCCAGTAGTTCGTTGATTTCATCAGCATTCAGGCTACTGGTGATGATTGGCTCTAAAGCGGCGCTAATCTGTACTTCGCCAATAGGACGTGCTGCGAAGCACAGTATGTTTAAATCGCTGCCCGATTCTGCGTATTGACAAGTCGCCGCATCGATGTTCGCCCACTCAGTCAGCTCTGTAACTTCGATGAGTTGCGCGGCTGGCGTGACGCCTTTGGTATTAGGCGCGGCGCCTGCACCCTGCGACAGCCCGATGCTGAGGATACCAAGCACGAACGAGCGGACAAGGGTGTTTTTCATAGCGTTCCTATTACGGCTGTTGTGTGGCTTGTTCAAACGCCTGCAAAATCGGGCGCAGTCGCGCGGCCTTGAGTTTGAGTGAGGCTTGATTGACAATCAGGCGCGATGAAATGTCGCACACGTGTTCGACTTCAACGAGGTTGTTTGCACGCAAAGTACCGCCCGTACTGACCAAATCAACAATTGCATCACCCAGCCCCACCAGAGGCCCCAATTCCATCGAGCCGTAGAGTTTAATCAAATCGACGTACACGCCTTTGGCGGCGAAATGCGCCTTGGCCGTTTCGATGTATTTGGTGACCACGCGCAAACGAGCGCCCTGCTTGACCGCTGCTTCGTAGTCAAAGCCGTTTTGCACAGCGACCGACATGCGGCATTTGGCAATTTGCAAATCGATGGGGCTGTACAGCCCTTCCATGCCCGATTCCATCAGCACGTCCTTACCCGCCACGCCGAAGTCTGCCGCGCCGTAACGCACGTAGGTCGGCACATCGGATGCGCGCACGATGATGACGCGCAGCTTGGCATCATTAGTCTGAATAATCAGTTTGCGTGAAGATTCTGGATCTTCGAGCACTTCTATCCCTGCTGCACGCAGCATCGGCAAGGTTTCTTCAAAAATTCGCCCCTTTGATAGGGCGAGGGTCAGCATGGTTGAATCGGTCATAATGGTGTGCGTCTATTCGTTTAAATGTCTTCTTCGCCCGCGCCAGTCACACGCTCAATTTTCGCACCCACTGCGTTGAGCTTCTCTTCCATACGCTCATAGCCACGGTCGAGGTGGTAAATACGGTCGACGATGGTGGTGCCTTCTGCGACCAAACCCGCAATGACTAAGCTGGCCGATGCGCGCAAGTCCGTGGCCATCACCACCGCGCCTGAAAGGCTGTCTACGCCGTGGGTGATGGCTGTATTACCATCAATTTCGATGCTCGCACCCAAGCGGTTCATCTCTTGTACATGCATGAAGCGGTTTTCAAATATGGTTTCGGTCACGCGCGATGCGCCGTCGGCAATCGCATTTACCGCCATGAATTGCGCCTGCATATCAGTGGCAAAACCTGGGTATTCGGTGGTGCGGATGTTCACAGGCTTTGGACGGACTTCCATCTTCGCGCGAATCCAATCAGGACCCACTTCCAATTGCACGCCCATTTCACGCAGTTTATCCAATGTGGCGTCCATGATTTCTGGGTCAACATGGGTCAGGCGTATATCGCCACCCGTCGCCGCCACCGCACACAGGAACGTACCAGCTTCAATGCGATCTGAGACCACCTTGTGCGAGACGCTGTGCAAACGCTCAACCCCGTCAATCACCAAGCGGTGCGTGCCGATGCCAGAAATTTTCGCGCCCATTTCCACCAGCATATTGGCCAAGTCGGTCACTTCGGGCTCGCACGCGGCATTTTCTAAAATCGTTTGGCCATCGGCCAAGGTTGCTGCCATGAGCAAATTCTCGGTGCCCGTCACAGTAATCATGTCGGTGGTGATGCGTGCGCCGCCTTTGAGACGACCGCCCGCGCCGAACTCGCCCGTGTCACCAATCGGCGCTTGCGCGTGAATGTAGCCGTGTTCGATGGTGATTTTGGCACCCATGGCTTGCAAGCCTTTGATGTGCTGATCGACTGGGCGCGCACCAATCGCGCAGCCGCCCGGCAAAGACACCCAAGTCTCACCAAATCGAGCCAACAAAGGACCGAGCACAAGGATGGAAGCGCGCATGGTTTTGACCAAATCATAGGTGGCCTTGGTGCTAATCGAGCCGTAGGCGTGCACCGTGACTTTGTCATGTTCCAACTCAGACACCGTCACACCCAGCTCGCGCAACAGCTTGATGGTGGTGCGGATGTCACGCAGATTCGGCACATTGCGCAGCTGCACAGGATCGCCCGTGAGCAAAGTCGCGCACATAATCGGCAATGCGGCGTTCTTTGCGCCACCCACACGAATGTCACCATTCAAACGCAATTGACCTGCGCCGCCTGTAATTTTGAGTTGTTCCATGGATGTTCCCTGAGTGTTGTCGTTATTGATTTTGTTTGGTTGTGATGCTGTGGGTTCTGCTGATTTAAGCTGGCGCACCCTGCTGCTCTGCCCATTCTGTTGGCGAGAATGTTTTCATCGACAGCGCATGGATGTGGGCGTCATTGCCGAGAATTTTATCACCCAGCACTGCATACACAGCACGCTGGCGCGCCAACGTGCGCAAACCTTCGAACTCAGGCGAGACAATGGTGGCATAAAAATGTCGTCCATCGCCATTGATTTCGATGTGGGTGCACGCCATACCTGCGCGGATGTATTCGGTGATTTGTTCTGGGCTGTCCATGGGGTGTCCAATTGGGTTGTGACTGCATAATTTAAGACACATTATACCTTGTCAAATGCGCAATTCCCAAGAGATTACAGGGGTTTTCAACGCTTGCGCGTGGATTATTTCAGCATGCGTTTAATAGCGCATTTTGTAGCCGCGCGCCAGCAAGACCATGGTCAAAGCAGACACCACGCACAATGCCGCCGCAACCGTGCCCAAACTCAGCCACGGGCTGACATCTGACACTCCGAAAAACCCATAACGAAAACCATCAATCATGTAGAAGAACGGGTTGAAATGCGTGGCTTTTTGCCAAAAATTGGGCAGGCTGTGAATGGAGTAAAACACCCCTGACAGGAAAGTCGCAGGCATGATGATGAAGTTCTGAAACGTCGCCAGCTGGTCAAATTTTTCCGCCCAAATCCCTGCGAGCAAACCGAGCGTGCCCAACAATGCCGCGCCCAAAATCAAAAAGGTCAACATCCAGCCCACGTGCGCCATAGCGCCCATGTCCACGAACCACACAGTACACAGCAGAACGCCCAAGCCCACAGCCACGCCACGCACAATCGACGCACCGACGTAGGCGATGAATATCTGCACAGGGCGCAAGGGCGTAAGCAGCAAGAAAATCATATTGCCCATGACTTTGGACTGAATCAAGGATGAGGAGGCGTTGGCAAAGGCGTTTTGCAATACACTCATCATGATCAAGCCCGGCACGAGAAACGCAGTGTACTCAACCCCGCTCAGCGAGGGTGCGTGTCCCGATAAGGCGTGACCAAAAATCAATAAGTAGAGAAATGCCGTCATCACTGGTGCGGCGACGGTCTGCACGCCCACTTTCCAAAAGCGGCGGATCTCTTTAAGAAACAGTGTCCAAGTGGCGTACATATTAGTGCTCCTGTGCGGTTGTGTGCGCGGCGGTCTGTGTGCTTGTTGATTCGACTGTATTCTTGGTATTAACCAAGCGCACAAATACGTCCTCTAAATAGGCTTGTGACACCAGCACGTCTTCCAACTCGCCGCCTGCAATACGCACGCTCGCCAGCACCGATTCGACCTGCTGCGCGTTTTTGAGTGTGAAGGTGTGGCGTTTGTTGGCATTGTGGCTATTCAAGGTCTGTACGTCTGCTGGCAAAGCCTGTAGATTCAATTCGTTGTGGGTTTTCACCACTAAGCGCACCCCCGCGAGCTGCTGCAACAACGTCGAGGTTCTATCCAATGCGACCAGTTCACCCTTTTTCAGAATCGCGATGCGCTCGCACAACTGCTCGGCTTCCTCAAGGTAGTGGGTGGTCAAAATAATGGTGTGCCCCTCGCAGTGTAGGCGCGAAATAAATGCCCACAGTGATTGGCGCAACTCCACATCAACGCCCGCGGTCGGTTCATCCAGAATAATCACTTTCGGGCGATGTACCAAGGCCTGAGCCACCAGTACACGGCGCTTCATCCCACCTGACAAGGCGCGCATATTGACATTGGCTTTATCGGTCAGACCCAAATTCTCCAGCAGCTCGTCTATCCATGCGTGGTTGTTCTTTATCCCGAAGTAACCCGACTGCCAGTTAAGCGTCTCGCGTACCGTGAAAAATGGATCGAACGACAATTCCTGAGGCACCACGCCGAGCATGCGGCGCGCTTGTTGATAGTCTTTGTGTACGTCATGCCCCAAAATTTGTGCGCTGCCTGAGCTGGCCCGCGCCAGTCCGGCGAGTATGCTGATGAGTGTGGTTTTGCCCGCGCCGTTCGGCCCGAGCAGGCCAAAAAATTCGCCTTGCTTCACCTCGAAGCTGACGTCGGCCAAGGCGGTGAGTTTGGGGTATTGTTTGACGATGTGATTGACTGAGATTGCGGCTGTCATGGCGACCTATTCATTCTGGGGTTTGATGTGTTGCTTTGCTAAGCATAGTCCATCATTATAGTCGTAAACCGTGTGATGATTTTGTGTCCGCATACTGTACTCGGATGGCTCTCACCCCCACCATGCAAAAAACCCACCGAAGTGGGTTTTTCATCATGCCGATTCAAGCCAACTGGCTATAGCTTAATTATTTGGTTTTGGCTTTCAGCTCTGCAATCAATGCAGGCACGCCACCACGATTGACCGTGTTTTTGAATTGACCACGGTAGGTGTTGGATACGCGCACGCCGCCAATCGCCATGTCATACACGCGCCAGCCGCCTGAGTTTTCCATGTAGTACACCACAGTGCTTTGACCGTTTGGTGTTTTGATCACGGTTTTGACTTCGCTGCCATTCGCTGGATACACATCAATTGCTGTCACTTTGTTGTTCACCAATTTTTTGGCATAGGTGCTGACGAAATAACGACGCATCACTTGCATCAATTCGTTTTGCTCTGCTGCGCTGGCGTTGTTCCATGCTGGACCGACCGCCGATGACACCCAACGCGCAAAGTTTACTCGCGGCATCACGTTGTTGTCCACATATTGGGACACTGTATTTTTATCCCCATTGCGCAGACCTGAGTTGTTTTTCAAATCTTTAAGAATTTGTGAGCTCATGTCATAAATCACATCATCCGCAGGTGCTGCCACAGCCACATTAGCGCCCGTTGCGCCCATGGTCACAAAGCCTGCAACCATAATGAATTTTTTGAACCATTGTTTTGTCTTGAACATATTAACCTCTAAATTAATTGAATTTTCCCCGCTGATGCGATGGATGTTTGAATGTGCTTGTCAACTAATGTTTCATTCTGGGTTTCGTTGACAGTGGCGTATTGTGTATCGATGCGGTGGGCTTAATCAGCCTTTTTTGGACGCCCCGCGCCGCGCGCTGGTGCATTTGAGAGTTGATCGTATGAACCATCTTCATCACTCACCTGTGCCGCTCTACGCTGCAACCAGGCATCTCGCATCATGGTGTATTTGTCCAGAGCAGTTTCGTCCAGCACATCGGTGTACTCGAGTAAATTCGTCCGAGTGTCTAAGATGTTGTAGCCCTTGAGGCTGTTGCGCAGACGGATGTTGCTCAGATAATCAATCGGGTTGGCCATCATATCGATCGGTCTTGCCAAGGCGTCACGCACGTTTGATGGGCCGAAAAACGGCAGCACCACATAACGCCCCGAAGGCACGCCCCACGCGCCCAAGGTCTGTCCTAAATCTTCTTCGTGCTTGGGCATGCCCCAAGCGCTCGCCACATCAACGCAACCGCCTATCCCAAGCGTGCTGTTGACTAAAATTCGAGCGATGTCCTGCCCTGCTGATGTGATTTTGCCTTGCAGCACATTGTTTACCGCAGTGTAAGGGGTGCCGATATTCTCAAATATATTTGAAGCGCACAGTTGTAAACCTGATGGTGCAACTGCTTTGTAGCCTTTGGCCAAAGGTTTGAGCGTTACATCATCGACCGCTACATTGGCATCAAATATTGCTCGATTGATGCGCTCTGATGGGTCGCTAGCCTCGTCGATGTTCGCGGTCACATCCTCTGCACCGCCTACTTCAACGATATTCTGATCAGCCACTTGGTCTTGAACCAAATCTGCTGATTCTTTAGTATCCTTGAGCGTTGCTGGTTCAACTTGGGTTGTCGCGTCTTTAACGACTGGATCAATGTTCAGCTGTGGGCTTTGATCAGCCGCCGTGCTTGAGCCAACCGTGGCA
>CAZDLD010000010.1:0-25723 GCA_964506355.1 uncultured Hydromonas sp. | reverse complement strand
GTGTGTGTGCTTGTCATGGCGTCATCATACGCGAAAATTTCCTGCACAGTTTCTAAGGGTTTGAGAAAATTAGCATCAAAACAACAATCTAATTAGACAATTAACTATATGGTTAAATACAGTATAATTGATTCATTCAAATACGAGGTGATGTATGAAACCAAATCGCAAAATTATTTTCGTTATTCTGGCCGTGTGTGCTGTTGCCGCGCTGTGGTGGTTTTTGTCTAAAAAGCCAAAGACGGCAGCGCAGACAGCTGTTGTGGTGCCGACGATCGCCACTTATAAAATTGCTATAGGTGGCAGCGCTGGCTCAAGCAGCTTTGACGGCGTGGTCGAATCGGTACGTCAGAGCGTGATTGCGGCGCAGGTGGCAGGTAATGTGGTGCAAATCCATGTTCGCGCAGGCGACCGAGTGAGCGCGGGTCAATCCTTATTGCGCATCGATGGTCAGGCAGCCGAACAAGCAGCCATCGCAGCGCGTGCCGAATACGACCGACAAGTGCAGCTCTACAACAAACAATACATCAGCAAAGCCGCACTCGACCAAGCCAAAGTACAACTGGCGGGCGCGACCGCTCAGTCGGGTTACTACTTAATTAAAGCGCCATTCTCAGGCGTAATCAGTGATGTGATGGCCAAACAAGGCGAAATGGCGATGCCTGGGATGCCGCTGTTGCAAATTTTTGACCCATCGGCCATGCGTGTGAGCGCGCAAGTGCCACAAACACAGTTGACGCACATATCAAAAAGCGCCACTGCGCGCGTCGAGCTGGCGGGCATGAGCGATGCGAAACAATGGCTGGTGCCTGCAACGATGGAGGTTTTGCCTGCCGTGGATGCGCGCACCCACAGCGGCACCATTCGTTTGCCACTGAACCGCACCAATGTGGATTTGGTTCCGGGCACGTTTGCCCGAGTGTGGATGGAGATACCAGCTTCAGCCGATTCTGCGGCAGTAAGCAGCCCGGTGATTTGGGTGCCCGCCGCTTCGGTGTTGCGCCGTGGCGAAATCAACGCGGTGTATGTCAAATCCGCACAGGGGGAATTCTTATTGCGTCAAGTGCGCGTGGGTCAAACCCAAGGCGACAAAGCGCAAATCCTCTCAGGACTGTCCGCAGATGAAGAGATTGCAGTGGATCCGCAAGCGGCGGCCAGCGCAAGCACGCAGCCCGCACACTAATTGATGCACACTATTGATCAGGAATCAGCATGAGCACATCGGATAGCCATCAAAAGCACGAACAAGCAACACCCTCCGACACAAGCGCAATAGGTGTGTCAGGGCGCATCGCAGCTTTTTTCCTAAACGCGCAAATCACGCCACTGCTGGCGCTGGTGGCATTGCTACTCGGGATATTCGCCGTGATGGTGACCCCGCGTGAAGAAGAACCGCAAATCAACGTGACCATGGCGAATGTGTTGATTCCATTCCCTGGTGCTTCAGCCAAGGACGTTGAGCGCATGGTGGCTACGCCTGCCGAGCAAGTGTTGGGACAAATTGCAGACGTCGAACACGTCATGTCGGTGTCGCGTCCGGGTGTGGCGATTATGACTGTGCAGTACAAAGTCGGGGTGCCGCGCACCGATGCCTTGGTGCGTTTGTACGACACACTCAATTCAAACTCGGACTGGTTGCCACGCAATTTGGGCGTGATGCCGCCCATCGTCAAGCCCAAGGGGATAGACGATGTGCCGATTGTGACCCTTTCTTTATACAACAAGAACCCCAACGCCGATGTGCAAGACCTTGAGCGCGTGGCGCAAAGTTTGGAGTCCGAGCTCAAACGCGTTGCAGGCACGCGCGAGGTCAAAACCGTGGGCGGCCCAGGTCGCGCTGTGATGGTTGAGCTCGATACTGCGCGTATGTCCAGCACAGGCGTGGGTGTGAACGAAGTGCGCGGCGCTGTGCAGTCGGCGAACATGGGCATGCCAGTGGGAAATTTACTGACCGGCAACCAATCCACTTTAATTGAAGCGGGGCCTTATTTGCAAAATGCACAAGAAGTCGGCGAGCTCATCGTCGGCGTGGCGGCTGGCAAGCCCGTGTATTTGCGCGATGTCGCCAATGTGCGCGATGGCGCACCACCTCCGTCCAATTACGTGTGGTATGGACAAGCGGCAGGCGAGCAGCAAAAATTCGGCGAGTTTCCAGCCATCACCATGAGCATTACCAAAAAACCTGGTTCAAACGCGATTGACGTCGCGGACAAGGTCATGGCGCGCGTGGGCGAGCTGAAAAATACGGTGATTCCAGCGGACGTAGCAGTGGCTGAGACCCGCAACTACGGAGCTACGGCAAATGACAAAGCGGTCAAACTGATACAAAAACTGATTTTCGCCACGCTGTCGGTGGTCGCCTTGGTCTATTTTGCACTGGGCAAGCGCGAAGCGGCGATTGTCGGCGCTGCGGTGGCCTTGACCTTGATGGCGACTTTGTTTGCCTCGTGGGCATGGGGCTTCACGCTCAATCGCGTGTCCTTGTTTGCGCTGATATTCTCGATTGGGATTTTGGTCGATGATGCGATTGTGGTGGTTGAAAACATCCACCGTCACCAACAACTGTTTCCGAACAAAACCTTGGCCGAGCTGATTCCAGGTGCGGTTGATGAAGTCGGCGGCCCGACCATATTGGCCACGCTCACGGTGATAGCGGCCTTGTTGCCGATGGCGTTTGTCAGCGGTTTGATGGGGCCATACATGAGCCCGATTCCCATCAATGCCAGCATGGGGATGGTGTTGTCGTTGGCGATTGCTTTTGTGATTACGCCGTGGATGGCGCGATTGTGGCTCAACCCTGAGGTCTCGCACGCCGAAGGTCTGGCAGGCAAACTGCGCCCAGCATTTGAAAAAATCTTCCGCCCCTTGCTCAATCAAGAGGACGAAAAAGCCGGTGTGCGCAGTCGATTCAAACTCGGATTGTGGATATTTGGTCTGATTGCCTTTTCAATGATTTTGCCAGTTTTAGGCTTGGTTCAGCTCAAAATGCTGCCATTTGACAACAAATCAGAGTTTCAAGTGGTGGTGGATATGCCTGCGGGCACGAGCTTGGAGCACACCTCAGCGGTGTTGCACGAGTTGGGGGCGCACTTGGGGCAAGTGCCTGAAGTGACCAATTACCAAGCCTACGCGGGCACAGCCGCACCGATTAATTTCAATGGCTTGGTGCGTCAATACTACATGCGCAGCGGCGGCGAATACGGCGAGTTGATTGTGAATCTTAAGGACAAGCACCACCGCGATGACAAGAGTCACAGCATTGCGATGCGTCTGCGCCCAGAGCTGCAAGAAATTGGCAAACGCTTTGGCGCGAATGTCAAAGTGGTCGAGGTGCCACCGGGCCCGCCTGTGCTCTCGCCGATTGTGGCCGAGGTCTATGGCGCGGACGATGGCATACGCACACAGATGGCCAAGAAAGTCCGTGCGGTGTTTGAGCAATCCAAAGGCATCGTCGATATCGACGACAGCGCACCTGCGGATGCACCACGCACCCTGCTGCTGGTCGATCGAGCCAAGGCCTCGGCGCTGGGCGTACCACAACAATCCATCGTGGCGACTTTGCGTGCTGGGCTTTCAGGTGAAGCGGTGACCTATTTGCACAATCAAAGCAAATACCCCGACGCGGTCAACCTGCAATTGCCTGCGGACAAGCAAGGCAGCTTGGACAATCTGTTGGCAATGACGGTACGCAATGGCGCAGGGCAAAGCGTGCCCATTCGTGAGCTGGTCAAAATCAGCGACACCGTGCGCGAGCAGGCGATTTACCACAAGGATTTGCTGCCGGTAAACTTCGTGGTTGCCGATATGGCGGGCAAGGTGGATAGTCCTTTGTACGGGATGTTTGGCATGCGCAGCGACATTGCGAAAATCACTTCGCCCGATGGCGGTTCGCTCAAAGAATACTTCGTCAAGCAGCCCGACGATGTGTACCGCGGCTACTCAGTGAAATGGGATGGCGAATGGCAAATCACCTATGAAACCTTCCGTGATATGGGATTGGCCTATGGCGTGGGTTTGATTTTGATTTATTTACTGGTGGTGGCTCAGTTTGGTTCCTACCTCACGCCCTTGATTATCATGGCGCCAATTCCTCTGACCATCATTGGCGTGATGCCTGGTCACGCATTGCTCGGCGCGCAGTACACCGCAACCAGTATGATCGGCATGATTGCGCTGGCAGGGATTATTGTGCGCAACTCCATTCTGCTGGTTGACTTTATTCGCCTGCAGACCGAGCAGGGCATGCCGTTTGCCAAAGCCATCGTAGAGTCAGCAATTACCCGCGCTCAGCCGATTATGCTCACCGGTTTGGCCGCGATGATGGGCGCGTTTTTTATCTTGGATGACCCGATATTTAATGGTCTGGCGATTTATTTGATATTCGGGATTTTCGTCTCCACAATTTTTACCTTGGTGGTTATTCCTCTGCTGTACTTTGTGGCGTATCGTAAAAAATACGCACAAAAACAACTTTAAGCAACTTTAAACAATATTTAGCAATATTTAACAACATTAATTTAGGAGAAACACATGACTTCTTGGGGACTGACACGCTTGATGGGCGGCACATTCATTTTAATTTCATTGGCACTGGGCGCACCTGCCAGCCCGATTTTTGTGAGCCAATGGTGGTTGGCGTTTACCGCGTTTGTGGGATTGAACTTTGTTCAAAGTGCATTCACCTGCTGGTGCTTGCCTGAAAAATTGTTCCGTAAACTGGGTGTCAAAAGCGGTTGCTAAATCAGGGCATGGACGACCAAATGATGAAACACATTGTATGCCCTGAATGTAGCGCAGTGAACCGCGTGCCCACTGAACGCATGGTTCAGGCGGCTGAGCGTGAACGAGCGGTCTGCGGCAAGTGCGCAGCTGAGTTGTTGCCCGAGCACCCAGTGGCTTTGAATGACGCCAATTTTGCACGTTACATCGGTTCAAACGATGTGCCTGTGGTGGTGGATTTTTGGGCCGAATGGTGCGGACCGTGCAAGATGATGGCGCCTGAGTTTGCCAAAGTGGCGAAACTGATGCCAGCAGTGCGCTTTGCCAAAGTCGATACTGAGCAAGCGCAAGGCATTTCAGCGCGCTACGCCATACGCAGCATCCCGACGTTGGCAGTGTTTTATCAAGGTCGTGAATTGGCACGACAAAGTGGCGCGATGCCCGCAACTGCCTTGCAACAATGGGTGCAATCGGTATTAACGCAACATTCATTGGCATAAGCGCGATGAGTGGGGAGAGAATTATGAAATTTGTGATGCAAACAACGACACACACACGAGCGAGTCGCCGCACACCGTCCACATGGACTGTGGGCGCGCTGGTGGTTGCTTGGGTTATGGGGTGTTCGATGGGCGCGCAGGCGGCGGATGAGTTGAGTTTGCAAGAGGCCATCAGCGCAGCCCAGTTGCATGACAAGGAATACCTCGCATCACAAACCCTGAACGACACGGCCCAGGCTTTGCGTGCCCAAGCAAGCAGCCTGTGGCGCCCACAAGTGATGGTGACGGGCACAGCAGCCAAATCCAGCCACAGCACTCAAGTGGCGGGCGCGCAGTTTGCTCAAAAAGACATGGGCAGCTTCATGGGCGCAAATTTCAACACCGACATCAACCGAGGTAATGCGCTGCAATGGGCGGTGAGCGCGAAGCAGCCGATTTTCAATCTGGCACGCAGCGCTCAAAGCACTCAACTGAACACCGCAGCCGCCATGACCGACGTACAGAAATCGGGCGCAGAGCAGGGCATGGTGGTGCGCATCGCCGAGCGTTATTTCGACGCGCAACTGGCGCAGCAAAAAATGCAGTTGCTCAGCGCACAACTGAACTCGACTCAAAAATTCGCAGAAGAAGCCAAATACCGCTACGAAATTGGCAATCGCCCAATCACCGAAGTGTATGAAGCACAAGCACAATGGTCGCAGACCCAAGCCGAGCATTTCGGCGCGCAAAGCGATTTGCAGATTAAACTGCAACGCCTGCAAGACGCGATTGGACACGTCCCCGCACCACTGCCCAACAGCCTGAGTTTAAACGAGAACCTGCCCAAATTAGAGGAGTTGAATGTCTGGCTGAGCAAAGCCCGTCAGAACAACCTTGAATTGAAAATGCAGAACCTCTCACTACAAAACGCCCAAGCCAAGGCGAATGAATACGCATTGGGCGCATCCGCCAGCTTGGATTTGGTCGGGCAAATGAGTGGGCAGCGCCTGACTGGCGATGGTGATTTTGGCAGCGCCAGCAATCGCGAGCGTAGCGGCATGGTCGGTGTGCAGTTGAGCATCCCCCTGTACACGGGCGGCTACAACAGCGCCAAACACCAACAAGCACAAGCCGAGTTGAAAAAAGCGCAATTGGATCTGTCAGCGGCGCAAGAGCGCGTGGCACAACAGGTGAACGGTGCATGGCTGGGCGCGCAAACCGCACAACGCCAAGTGGGCGCGCTGACTCAGGCTTTGAAAGCCTCCGAAGCACGCTTGGGTGCGACCAAAACAGGTCAAGAAGTTGGACACCGCACCCTGCTCGACGTGCTCAACGCGCAGAACCAAACGACACAAACGCGCATTCAGCTTGAATCTGCCGAGCAAAATTACGTGCTCTCACGCTTGCGTCTGGGCGCGCTGGTGCAGGAGTTGAATCCCGATGTGATTGGGCAGATGGTGAAATAAGACGCTCAGAACATTACATTCAAGCACTGAACTTGAATCGCAGCGTTCAAAAACAAAAATCCCAGCCAAGGCTGGGATTTTTATAAAGCGGCTTTAAATGACAATTGATCCGTTTAAGCGCAAGTTCAATTATTTCTCAACAAAAGCACGTTCAATCGCGTAGTCACCAGGCTCGCCCATGCGGGGCGATTCTTTGAACCCCATGGCGTTGAGCATTTCGCAGCAGCTGGTCAACATCGACGGAGAACCGCAAATCAATACACGGTCATGCTCAGGATTTAGGCGTGGCAGCCCGATGTCATCATTGAGCTTGCCGCTGATGAGCAAATCGTTCAAACGACCTTGGTTGTAAAATGGCTCACGCGTGACTGTGGGGTAGTAAATCAATTTTTCACGCACCATTTCGCCGAAGTACTCGTTGTTTGGCAATTCTTTGGTGATGTAATCATGGTAGCCGAGTTCGCTGACATAGCGCACGCCGTGAATCAAGATGATTTTTTCGTAGCGATCGTACACATCTGGGTCGCGGATAATCGACATGAATGGCGCCAAACCCGTGCCTGTTGAGAACAAATACAGGTTTTTACCGGGCAGCAAGTTGTCTTGAACCAATGTGCCGGTGGCTTTTTTGCTGATGGTGACTTCGTCGCCGACTTTTAAGTGTTGCAAGCGCGAGGTGAGTGGACCATTTTGAACTTTAATTGAATAAAATTCCAATTGCTCTTCGTAGTTCGGGCTGACAATCGAGTACGCACGCATCAGGGGCTTGTTATCCACCACCAGACCAATCATGACAAATTGACCATTGATAAAGCGCAATCCAGGGTCGCGCGTGCAGGTGAAACTAAATAAAGTGTCGTTCCAGTGGTGCACACTGGTGACTTTTTCATAATAAATGTTGGACATGTCACTCTCGACAGAAATCTGTAAAAACGTTATTTTACTATTTTTGTCGGGTATTTTCAGTTGTTTTTAGTCATAAGCTTAGAACCTAGCCGCCTTTTGCACGACTTTGCCACCCAGTTTACCCAGAGTGTGACATTTTAGGCATCAGCTGACTCGGGGCAGGGTGTCTGCATAGTGTGCTTGCTTACTCAACTCTGCTTCAAAACGCGCCAAATGCACAAAGTTCTCGCGCCACTGAATGTGCCCCATGCGAAAATCAACGAAATTCAAAGCACATTGCAAGGTGATGTCGGCGATGCCATAACGCTCATTGGCGAGCCATGTGTGCGTGGCCAGATGTGCGTCGAGTAGGGCAAAGCTACGGTCAATTTTTTGTTCCTGACGCACGAACCAGTCACGCCATTGCAGCGCTTCGGGGCGGATTTGTTCGACTCGGCATTTGACCGCGGCGTCGATGATGCCTTCGCACAGTGCTTGCCATTTTAATACTTGGAGGCGTTCGGGCAGCGTGGCGGATTCGTTAGGCGTACTCGGATGTGCGGCCTCAATGTAGTCGGAAATGCTGCGCGAATCGGTCAGCACCTCGCCTGTGGGCAGGATGATTGCGGGCACTTGACCAAGGGGGTTGAATGCCAGCACATTCGGCTGTGCGCTCCACACGTCGTCCAAGATGAATTCATAAGGTAGGTTTTTCTCCGCCAGCAGAATGCGGATTTTGCGCACATAGGGGCTGGTGAGTGAACCGATGAGTTGCAGTGTGGCCATAATCGTTCCTTTAAATAGAAGGGGTGGGCACTTTAGACTATAATGTGCGCGAGCAAGCCCTATTAAACCTTGATGGAGTTCAAAATGCAAATCTTTTCTAAACTGCCCAAAGCGATTCTGATGCTGAGTGCAACCGCCGCAATCGCAGCGATTGCGACAGGTTGTACCCAAGAAACCCAAAACCAAATTGGCCGCAGCGTTCAAAACTGGACAGGCACCAACGGCGTGTTGGAAGTGTACGCAGGTCAAACGGTGGTTAAACGCTTTTTACAAATTGACAAAATGTCCACCGCCATGGGCACGAACGATGGCAAAGACCGCCCGTATCGTTATGGCTGGGGTGTCATGGATGCCAATTTGAATGGCGTGGTCGATGCGAATGAGAAGAAAGTATATTTTGAAGTGAGCGATTACTCGACACCGTATGTGTTTTACTCAGCACCTTAATTCGTGAATGGGTGTGGTTGAATAAAAAAACCCCGTGGCGCAAGCCACGGGGTTTTAAATTGTTACTGGACTACAGACATCTTATTTATTGGAATAAGCCGATTCTTCATGGTTGATGATGTCGATGCCTTGCAATTCGTCATCCTTAGCCATGCGGATGCCCATCACCAAATCAATCAATTTAATCAATACAAAGGTGCCTACTGCTGCATACACGATGGTAGCGGCTACACCGATGGCTTGAATTTTCACTTGTTCGAGCGTGCTTTCTTTACCCAGACCGGTTGAGAACGCAAATGCACCAGTCAAAATCGCGCCGACAATACCTGCGACACCGTGACACGCAAACACATCCAATACGTCATCGATTTTGAAGTAGCGTTTGCTTTGAACTGCCCAGAAGCTTGCAGTCGCGCCGATGGCACCAATCAAGATCGCATAAGCTGGACTCACCACACCCGCCGCTGGGGTAATCGCAACCAAACCAACCACTGCACCCGTCGCTGCACCCACTGCACTCATGGCGTGACCCGTTGCGCGTTCCCACAAAATCCAAACCATCAGAGCCGTAGCCGCTGCAATTTGCGTGGTGATCATCGCCAAGCCCGCATTGCCGTCCGCGCTCAAAGCACTGCCTGCGTTAAAACCGAACCAGCCGAACCACAACAAGCCTGCGCCGAGAATCACGAATGGGATGTTGTGTGGAATTGCGCCATTTTTAGTTGTTGGCAAACGTGCGCCGAGCAATTTAGCCGCAACCAGAGCCGAAACACCCGCATTGATGTGCACCACAGTACCGCCAGCAAAGTCCAGAGCGCCCATTTTGAACAACCAGCCAGATGGATCCCACACCCAGTGCGCCACAGGGGCATAAATCACAATGCTCCACAAAGCGATGAACACCAGATAGCTGCCAAACTTCATGCGATCAACCAAGGCGCCACTAATCAAAGCTGCAGCAATCACCGCGAAAGTTGCTTGGAACATCACAAATACATATTGCGGAATCAAATGCGCCACATTGAAGGTCGTCGCAGTGCTGTCTTTATTGATGCCGTGCAACATGAGGTTTTTGAAGCTGCCGTAGTATTCGCTGGCAGAATCCACACCAAAAGCCAAGGAATAACCAACAATCACCCAAGTCAAGGTCACCACACCGATGGCGGCGAGCGACATCATCATGGTGTTCAATACGCTCTTGCTGCGTGACAAACCACCGTAGAAAAACGCCAGTGCAGGGGTCATGAGCAATACCAAGGCCGAGCAAATCAAGACAAATGCCGTATCGGCAAAGTCAACCGCAGCCACCACCGCAGGTGCGGCAGCAGGTGCTGCTTCGGGGGCGGCTTGAGCGCACGCGGCGCCAGAAGCCAGCATCAGCATTAAGGGGAGTAAAAATCGTTTCATCGGTGTTCTCCTGTGACAAACAAATCTAACAAATCAAACAAAAAATTCAAAAATGGTTCCGAACGTTGAAAGGTGCTGAAACGACCCTGTTTTTTCCAATCAAAGCGGCGTCTTGCATCGGTGGCAAAAACGATTCAACGAACATCTTGGGTATCAGTTTGAGTGAAAAGAGAGGCTTTGTAAAGTCAGAGAGCTGATTCATGGCTGTTATAAGTGATTGATTTATTTGATATTTGTTTGTGTTTGGTGCGTTGTTGTGGGTTGAATCGAGTCAATTGCACTGCTATGGTGCGAGCGGAGGCGAATAAAATCCGAAATAGCCCAGATGCGTTTTTTTGGTGCAAATGGAATTATTTTAAAATTAGGTGCACAGTTTGAGAAAATCCGCATGAAAAGCGCCTATTTAAACCAAGGGTTGAAACAATTTGCACAGATATTAAAATGGACCCTGATAAAGTTCCAAATAAACAGCGTATTTCGAGAGTAAATATTGCTAATAGCGCAGAAACCAAAGTTACTCATATTTCCGAAAACAAATAAATAGCAAGCCTTAGGCAGCGGGAGTACAATAGCAATTTTTGGAGAGCCCTATGCCAGAGGTAATTCGCGTTAAATCGCACGGACGACAATTATTAAAAGATCCTTTCCTGAATAAAGGCACCGCGTTTACCGCAGAAGAGCGTCGCGCATTTGGTATCGAAGGGCGTCTGCCGCCGCGAATTGAAACTTTGGACGAGCAAGTGGTGCGTCTGTATGAGCAGTACTCAGCGTGCAAAACCAATTTAGAAAAATACATCTTCCTGCGTGAAGTGCAAGACTACAACCGCATTCAATACTACGCACTGGTCAAACGCCACCTCGAAGAAATGCTGCCCATCGTATACACCCCAACCGTGGGCGAAGCGATTCAAGAATTCTCACACATTTACCGCGAGCCACGTGGCTTGGTGGTGACCGAATCAAACTACCGTGACTTGGATACGATACTGGCATCGTATGCAGGCACAACCAAACTGGCGGTGATTACCGATGCCGAAGGCATTTTGGGCATCGGCGATCAGGGCTTTGGCGGTATTGCGATTTGTATGGGTAAATTGACTTTGTACTCTTTGGCAGCGGGTATTCGCCCGATTGAGACTTTGCCGGTGTTGTTTGATTTTGGCACCAACAACAAAAAATTACTCGAAGACCCATTCTATTTAGGCGTTCGCCAGCCACGTACACGTGGCGCAAAATATTTGGAAATGATAGACGCATTCGTGTCCGCATTCAAAAAGCGTTTCCCAGAAGCCATGGTGCAATGGGAAGACTTCAGCAAGTCCACGGCGTTTGACGTGTTGGAACGCTACCAAGACGCCATCCCAAGCTTTAACGACGATATTCAGGGCACGGGCGCGATGGCGCTGGGCGGCTTGATGGCGGCGACGGGTCAAGGCGCGACTTTGGGCGAGCAGGTGTTCTTGGTCAGCGGTGCGGGCGCAGGCGGCATCGGCGTGGCGTCGCAAATCATGTATGGTTTGATGCACATGGGACTGACCCAAGAACAAGCCAAAGCACGCATCTTCGTACTCGATTCTCGCGGCTTGATAATGTCCGATCGTGCGGACTTGGAAAACTACAAAAAAATCTTCGCTCATGACCGCTCGGATTTGGCAGGTTGGAGCTTTGCTCACGAGACACCGAACATGATGGATGTGATTCGCAATGCGAAAGTGACCGCACTGATGGGACTTTCAGGTCAAGGCGGCTCATTCAATCAGCGTGTGATCGAAGCGGTGCGTGCAAACACGCCGAACCCGATTATTTTCGCGCTGTCGAACCCCACCGATTTGACCGAAGTACTGCCCAAAGATGCTCTGTGCTGGAGCGATGGTGCGGCGGTGGTGGCAACAGGCAGTCCGTTCGAGCCAGTTGAATGGAAAGGTCGCACCCACCAAATTGGTCAAGGCAACAACACCTTTGTATTCCCAGGTATAGGCTGGGGTGTGATTGCGACGGCTGCTTCGCGCATCAATCAAGAGATGATGACTGCGGCTGCGATTGCGCTCTCGACCCAAGTGTCGGCAGAGCGATTGGCTCAAGGCGCTGTGTTCCCACCGATCAGCGATTTGGAAAAAGTCACCGACGTGGTGGCGCGTGCGGTCGCTGAAGCGGCGCTGGCAACCGGCGTGGCCACGCACAGCCGTGAGCAAACCGAAGAATTGCTGACCCACCGCAGTTGGGAGCCGGTGTATCCGATTTTCATTCCCGATACCCGCGAATAATCTCTGTACACACGCACTATAAAAAACGCCAAATGAACTCATTTGGCGTTTTTTGTTGCGACTTGCTGCAAATTAATTCAGTCAAAGCGCATGAACGTATTGAATAAACCCTGAATTGACCGCCACCTGATTGTACAGCGACTGCCCCGTGAGGTTGGACTCGTGGGTGAGCCAATGCACCTTGACGCAGCCGCGTGACTGGGCAAAGGCGTACACGCCCTCAATCAGCGCACGACCAACCCCGCGCCCACGCACATGCGGCACGGTGAACAAGTCGTTCAGGTAACAACGCGGTGCAATCGACCAAGTCGATTGATGAATCACCGTCTGCGCCAGCCCGAGCATCTTGCCGTCGGGGTCAAATGCGCCGAGCGCATCAAGCGGACTGTCGGGATTGTGAAAGCTCGCCCAGTTGTGCGCGGTGATGGCGTCGTCCAATGTGGTTTCATAAAATTTCAAATAGCCCTGCCACAAAGACAGCCATTGCTCGTATTCATGTGGATTGTCCTGTAACGGACGAATGGTAAAGCTCATTTCAATACCCCTTGTCAAAATCAACGACGTGCTGGAGTGCCAATCCTGCCACGTGTCGCTGGTGGTTGTTCCAAAACACTTGAAAAATATCGGATGGGAAACTCGGCGCGGCGGTGTGCGAAGTCAGGTGCAAGCGCGGTGTGTTCCAAAAAACATGGTTCGATGGCAAGGGCTCTTCACGATACACATCGAGCACCGCGCCAGCGATGATGCCTGCGTGCAGCGCCGATGATAAATCGGCCTCCACCACCGCCTGCCCACGCCCGACATTGATGAGCAGTGCGGATGAAGGCATCTGACGCAAAAAATCCGCATCGATGAATGACTGCGTGTCCGCAGTATTCGGCAAAGTATTGACCACATAATCGGCCTGCGGCAGCAGCTCGGGCAAATCGGCCATGGTGCCCACCCCGTCACACGCAGGGCAATCGCGCAAGGATTTGACCACGCCGATGACGCGCACGCCCAGTGTGCGTAAAGTTCGTGCCAGACCCTCACCGATGCTGCCCACGCCCAATATCAATGCAGTTTTCCCCGCCAGTCGCCCGACCTGAGCACCCGTGGCGTCATTGAACCACAGCCCCTGCGCCTGTGCCGCATGGTGTGCGTAGAGCTGACGCTCATGCGCCAAGCAATGCGCGAGCACATACTCGCTGATGAGCGGGGCAAATACCCCACGGATGTTGGTCAAAGCATAGTCACGGCGTGGATGGGCAAGGATTTTTTCCACACCCGCCCACGTCGACTGCACCCAGCGCAGATTCGGCAGCGCATCCAGAACCGACACGCCGAGCGCTGGCTCGGTCAGCAGCCATTCGATGCGCGAGCGCTGCTCGCTCGGCAGTTGCAACACCTGCTCAACGTTGGTGAGGGCGTGGGCAACGAAATCAGCCTGCTGCGCTTGCGCCATTTGTAGATAGGCGGTGGCGTCTTTGGAGAGTATGAGTCCGTTCATGGGGTGTACAGTGAAAAATCAAACATGTGTAAACAGTAGCACAAACACCACGCGAACGTAGAAAAATGATGCCCTGGCCACAATTGTGGATATAATGTGCGGCATATTTTCGTCAAAACAGAACAGACAGAATGACCGTATCCAACACCCCCCTGATGTCCCGCTGCCGCAGCTTATTGCTGCGCAAGGCAGTGCTGTGGCTGCTGTTGGTACTGTTTATGGTTCTGGCACAATCGGCACGTGGCTATAATATAGCTGGCAGTAAGCTTCAATTCGTTCAGCTGTGTACCCAGCAGGGCATGGTCAATGTGGCCGTTGATGCTGAGCCCTCGGCGAGCGATATGCTCGTAGCTCATGGTGGTCAGTGTTGCGGCTGTTGCTCCGTCTCTCTGGGTGCGCCGCCAGTGATACGCACCGTTGAAAAAATTCAAATCGTCGAATTTATTTCGGCCGCATCTATCGAAGTGCGAATTCCTTTCGCCGCCTTCACTTGGTCGCCTGCACGACCGCAACCCCCTCCTGTTTTTTCATAATTCACGATTGATATAGAGCGCTTCCATTTTTAATGCACGCAATTGCATTTCAGAATGAAGAGCTCAGTGGTCTAACGGCATGGTTCTTGAGCCGAATGGACACGCATATCAAAAATAATCTCAGTGCACCATATTCTGATGAATCTACTTTTGTAGGTTCATTGGACTAGACGCACTTTAAAAGTTAATTGAAAAATCAGGATAGAAAATGAAACCTACATACACCCATTTGGCCTTGGCCATTGCGACATGTTTCCCAATGATGGCAGCCGCACAGAGCACAGATACCGCGGTCGGAAAACTACCAGACGTCACTGTGACGGAAACAGTTGAAAATCCGTACCGACCCGATGCGGCAAATTCAGGGACACGCACAGCAACCGAGATTGAAAAAATTCCGCAATCAATTAGTGTTGTCACGAAAAAAACCATCAAAGACCAAGAAGTCACCAAGTTATCTGACGCATTGCGCAATGCCAGTAATGTGACGCAAATTGATGAGCGAGAAGCCAATATTGTGGGCTTTCGTGTGCGAGGGTTTCACGCAGCGACTGTGATTGATGGCGTCAATGCGGTTGGGTATTTTGCAGCTCAAGAAAATGTACGTAATCTTGAGCAAGCTGATGTTTTGAAAGGTCCAGCGGCCAATCTATTCGGAGCCACTCAATCAAATGGTGCCTATCCTATCGCGGGTGGCATGGTGGCTTTGACCACAAAGCAGCCTCAAATGACCAACGAATATGACGTAGGCATGCGTATGGGTAGCCATGGTGAACGAAGTGCAAACGTAGATTTGAATCATGTTTTGAGCTCAGACTGGGCGGTGCGCTTGAATGGGGAAATTGAGCGAAAAAATAGTGAAACCGACTCGGTGTATTTCAAAAACAAAGCCCTATTTCCAAGTGTGACTTGGTCGCCAGATGCAGACACTAAGGTTGTCGCACGTTTTCGCTTTGCCGATAGAACCAACCTTGACTACAGTGGTTTACCGACAAATGGGACGCTAAATACCAGCAGTTACACGGTTCCGCGCAACCGATTTATTACAGCCGATGGCATGCCTGAAACGAAGTTGTCACAGCGTGGTGCAAATGTTCAGTGGACACAAGTGCTCAATCCAAATTGGACATTTGGCTTGACAACCGCTTATCAAAAGACTTTGCTCGATGAGCAGGGGGTGTTTCCATTCCCGTATGGTGGCGCAGGTCCTGTGTATGTGCTTGGCAGTGCCCGCATGTGGGAAAAATTCAGCTCGTACAATATTTCGCCCAGTGTGACAGGCAAATTTGATACAGGTTCGGTGAAACACACCTTGAATTTAGGTGTTGATCATGAAACAGTCAAAGACAATGCGTCAATGTTGTGGGGTATGTTGCCAAGCCTGTACGATATTAACAACCCTGTGAATCCAACTTGGGTTGATATTCCATTGCCGTCTGCGCCTTATCAACAAAACCGCTATCGTTCAAGCACGATCTATGCTCAAGACCAAGCGAGTTTCGGTGCTTTGCAGTTATTGGGCAGTTTGCGCTATTCACACCTGAATATCAAAGATCAAAGCACGGATCCGATGTGGACCATCAACAATCAAACAAGCACGAACCAATGGACACCACGAGTGGGATTGACCTATGAAATCACACCTGCATTCTCCGCATTCACTGGCTACAATCAAGCCGTGCGCGTGCCGATTGTGTCTGTGTACAGTACGCCACCGAAGGCCGAAAAATCGAATCAAACTGAAATTGGCGTGCGTTTGAAAAATTGGCATGGCTTGACCGCTTCAGCCGCGTGGTTCGATTTGAACCGTAAGAATGCGACGGTCGCAGATCCAGACAACATGGGGTATTCAATTCAAGTGGGTCGTCAGAACTCAAAAGGTGTGGACGTTGATCTTCAGTGGCAAGCTACCCCAGCATTCTCACTTCTGGGGGCTTTGACCGTGCAGAAAGTTCGCGTGGCACAAGACACCAATGCAAGCCTGCAAGGAAAACGTCTGTTCAATGTGCCAGAGCGAAGCGCACGACTGGCAGCACGATACGACTTTAAGTCAGGTTCCTTGCGCGGTATGGGTTTAGGTCTTGGCGCAAGTTCCCGTGGAAAATTAGCAGGTGATGGCGCTAATAACTACTTCACGCCAGGGGTGACGGTTTGGGATGCTCAAATCTCTTACAAAATGGGTGATATGCGTTTTGGCTTGAGCGTACAAAATTTATTGAACAAAAAATATTATGAGCCAGCCAATTATTTCGGTGGTGGGCAAGTGATACCCGGTACAGACCGAACTGTTCACGCTAATGTAAATTGGTCATTCTAAGTCAATCAACAGTCAGTATGTTCATCCACACAGTCACTCTGTGTGGGTGAATAGTCACGAACTATGAAATGAGAAAATCAATGAATCGTCGCGAATTTAACAAATCCATTGTATTGTCCGCACTCTATGCATGGGTAGCAGCAGGCAGCACAGTCAGTGCGCATGTATCAAAGGCAACGGCCGAACCCAAGCAGGCGCACAGTGAAAATAACCACGATGTAGTGATGCAACAGTACGAAGCGTTTTCACAAGGCCCAGAGCTACAAATCGGCATGGTGGTCTATCCTGGAATGTTCTTGCAAGATTTAGTCGGTCCACTGACCGTGTTTGAAGCGCTGATGAATCGCAAGATTCATTTGTTGTGGAAAGACAAACAACCTGTAACCAGTCCAGACCCAGCTAACCCTACATTGATACCAGTCACGCCGACCACTACATTTGCACAATGTCCGCAAAACTTGGACGTATTGTTTGTCCCAGGTGGTGTGCCAGGCACGCTGACAATGATGGAAGATCCAGAACTAATCAGTTTCCTCAAAGAACAGGGAAAAAGCGCACGCTTCATCACCAGTGTCTGCACAGGCTCGCTTGTATTGGGTGCAGCGGGACTGCTCGATGGCTATCGAGCCACATCACACTGGTTGATGCACGATACTTTGCGTGACTTGGGCGCTACACCCACGCACGAGCGAGTCGTGGTTGACCGCAACCGTATTACGGGCGGCGGTGTGACTGCAGGGATTGATTTTGCACTGAGCTTAGTCGCATTGCTGCGAAATGAGTTGTACGCCCAAGCGGTCCAATTGTATTTGGAGTATGACCCACAGCCACCATTTGATGCTGGTTCGCCTGAAAAAGCCCCCGAATTGGCAACAAACTTTCTGAAAGATATGTTTGCAGGCATCAACGTGACAGCACATGAAACAGCTCAACGAGCATGGAAGCGTTTGCCGAAAGTATAGGGAAATTCGGTAACGTTGATGACAACTTGCTACAGACGTGTACGAAAATTTCAACCAATGACATCGACAAGGCTATAATATCAATTAATTCAGTAAAGGCAGAAAAACCAGAATGAATCATAACAGTAGCTCCCTGATGTCCCGCTGCCGCAGCCTATTGCTGCGCAAGGCAGTGCTGTGGCTGCTGTTGGTTCTGTTTATGGTTCTGGCACAATCGGCGCGTGGCTATAGCCTTGCTGGGAATAAAGTTCAATTCGTTCAGCTGTGTACCCAGCAGGGCATGGTCAATGTGGTTGCGGAGCCTACGTCATTTGCAAACGATGTGTACAGCACCCACAACAGTGGCGACTGCTGTGGGTGTTGTTCTGTGACGCTTGATGCGCCACCCGCCATTATCACCGCTGAAAAAATTCAAAGAGCCGAATTCATTTCGGTCGCTGCTATCGATGTGCGAATGCCTTTGGTCGGCATCATCTGGTCGCCTGCACGACCGCAACCCCCCCCTGTTTTTCTCATCTAAATCACCTCAATTTGGCGAAGTGCCTGAGTGAAAACCCGCACACGTGAGTGAAGTGGTGGTCACTCCATGATGGCGCTCGCATAGACCTTGGTGCGCGAAGCAGCATGTTTCATGCCACCTGCGTACAGAAACACAATGAGATAACGGAGCAATAAATGCAAACCCAAACCCAAAAAATCACACCATCTACCCAAAAATCAGCGAGCCACAGCATGTGGGTGCTGCGTCCTATGGTACTGGCAACACTGAGCGTGTTCGCCACACTGAGTTATGCGCAGGATTCAACCTCGAGCACGTCAACCGCTCCGAGCGCAGCGACAACCTTGGACGCGATTGAGGTGACAGCTCAGAAAAAAAGCAGTACGCCTGAGCAAGTGCCTGCGTCAGTCATCACCACGCGCAGCACAGCGAGCAGCGATACTGCGCGACTGTTAAAAAACATTGCTGGTGTTCAACTCAACAGTGCAGGCGGTCTATCGAGCTTGCCAACCATGCAAGGCTTGTCTGATGACCGCCTGCGTGTGAAAGTCGATGGCATGGATTACATCTCGGCTTGTGCGAATCACATGAACCCAGCGCTGTCCTACCTCGATCCGACGCAAGTCGGCAGTGTGAAAATCTACGCAGGCGCCACACCCGTGAGTGTGGGCGGTGACAGTATAGGCGGCACCATCATGGTCAACGCTAAAGCGCCGCAATTTGCCAGCAATGCACAAGAAGATGTGCGCTCGGGTGAAATCGGTGGGTTTTATCGATCCAACGGGAACGCCAGAGGTGGCAATGCTTCGGCGACTTATGCCACAGACAAATTGAGCTTGAATTACAACGGTTCAACCGCCCAGTCGGATAATTATCATTCAGCAGAGGGATTCAAGGCTGCGGTTGTGGCGACGGGCACAATTGCGGGTGACCATGTCATCGGCGCACGCGAGGTTGGTTCATCGGCGTACGACACTCAAAACCACCAATTGGCGGCCGCATTCAAATCGGATAGCCATGTGATTGAGGCTAAAGTTGGATTGCAAAACATTGCCAAACAAGGTTTCCCAAACCAACACATGGACATGACGGGCAATGATGCAGCGAGCTTTAACCTTGGCTACAAAGGTGGGTTTGACTGGGGTAATTTGAGTGCGCGTGTGTACACAGAACGCACGCGTCATAGCATGAATTTTGGTGATGATAAATTGTATTGGTACATGATGGGCAATATGCCTTGTACGCCAGCAGGACCAATGTGTGTGCAAGGCATGCCGATGGACACCGAGGGTAAAAATACAGGTCTTTCACTCAAATCTGACATCGCAGTGTCAGACAACAGCACTTTGCGTGTGGGTGCGGACTATCAGCGCTATCGTCTCAATGACTGGTGGAAACCATCGGGCGGCATGATGATGTGGCCAAATAATTTTGTGAACATCAAAGATGGCCAGCGCGACCGTTACGATGTGTTCGGCGAGTGGGAATCCAACCTCAGCGAGCAATGGAGCACCCAAGCTGGCGCACGCTACAGCCGAGTGCACATGAATGCAGGACAAGTGCAAGGTTATAACAATGGCATGATGTATGGCATGGAGGCGGCAGCGTTCAACGCTTTGAACCACAAACGCACGGACAACAACATCGACGCTACGTTGAGCGCACGTTATACGCCCAGTGCACAAGTGAGCATTGAAGGGGGTATTTCGCAAAAAACCCGCTCACCGAGTTTGTACGAGCGTTACACATGGTCGACCAATGGCATGTCCGTGGCTATGAATAACTGGGTCAATGACGGCAATGGTTACAAGGGCAATATCAATCTAAAACCCGAAATTGCCCACACGCTCAGCCTAAGCGCAAACATCAACGACGGCGGTTCAGACCGCTGGGGTGTAAGAATTTCTCCGTACTACACTCAGGTCAAAGACTACATTGACGCCACCTGTTTGACCACATGCAGCGCGGGCAAATTCAATGCCTTGACACTGGTGAATCAAGACGCCCGCTTGTATGGTGCGGATGTGTCTGGATTTGCACAGTTGGGTACGCTCGAAGGTGTTGGCTCATTCAAAGCACAAGCATCCATCGGCTACGCCAAAGGTAAAAACACCACAACAGGGGATCACTTGTACAACATCATGCCCTTGAATGGGACTTTGGCCTTGGTGCACACTGTGGGCAAATGGAGCAACACCATTGAGACAGAATTGGTAAAGTCTAAAACTCAAGTCTCGCAAACACGCTATGAGAACAAGACTGCAGGCTATGGTCTACTCAATTTACGTAGCAGCTACGAGTGGAAAAACCTGCGCGTGGATGTTGGACTGGATAATGTGTTGAACAAACAATATGCATTGCCACTGGGTGGCGCATATGTTGGTCAAGGCAGAACTATGTCCATCAATGGCGCAGGCGCACCGTATGGCATTCAACTACCTGGTGCGGGGCGTTCATTTCATGTAGGCTTGAACGTAAAATTCTAATTCATTGAAGGATGCACACGCGGAGTGATTATGAGCGCTCAATCATCCCGTGCGCACACCATGACGGACACTTTTGAACATGACCCGACAAATGAAATTCTGGCTCATCGTCACCCTCATACACTTGGGGGTGATTTATGTCTTTTCATGCGCACGAACCATAGCGTTCAATCCAATGCAGCAGAGCAATGCCATTGTCAGTGCCTCATTGTTATCGACGAATTTGAATCAGCTCGGTACTCAGAATAACGATATGCTCAACAATCCAAATAAATCATTGATGGCGTCAAAGACCGCTCAGCCCATGCAATACTCTGGACTAAACGATGCCCGAGTGACAGCACAATCCGAAAATTTTGCAGGTACTTCAAGTGAGAACCCATCAAAATCAAGTCCTCAGAGCAGTGCGAATGCAAGTGCAACAGCAACAGCAACACAAAGCAAGCCCACACACCTCGGTGGCTATTTGAACAACCCCCAACCCCCGTATCCACAGCTGTCCAAAGAAGCCGATGAGCAAGGTACAGTCACTTTGGGCGTCATGGTGGAAGCCAACGGACTGCCCTCATCTGTGCAAGTGCTCAAGTCCAGCGGCTATGCTCGTTTGGATCGTTCGGCGCGTGACACGGTGGCACGCTCATACCGATTCATACCTGCGACGCAGGGCGGTGTGCCCATGCGGCAGAATTATCACTTTGACGTGAATTTTAAGTTGAAGCCGTCGTTTTAAATAACCAATCCATACATACCATTAGGAACACAAATGAACAACAGATTTAAACACTTCATTGCATCAGTTGCGCTTATCGTGACTGCAATGTACTCATCATCAGCGATGGCACAGACCACGGTGAGCGACGCTTGGGCGCGAGCAACTGTGGCGGGACAGGGTATGGGTGGCGCCTTTATGACGCTGACCTCGGACCGAACCGCGCAGTTGATTGGTGCGAGCAGCCCTGCCGCGCAAGAGGTGCAAATTCACACCATGCAGATGGATGGAGAGCGCATGCGTATGCAGCAAATTGGCGCGTTGGAGCTGCCCGCGGGTGTCGCGGTGCCGTTGATGGGGCACTATCATTTGATGCTGATGGGTTTGAAAGCGCCACTGACGCAAGGGCAGATGGTGAGCATCACGTTGAAAATTAAGCAAAGCTCGGGTTATGTTGAGCGTGTGACCGTGAATGTGCCTGTACGCTCCATTGCTAATCCCTGATATCAACCTCAATTACCAAATGTTATACGTTTAAGCTTAAAGGTTAAAGTCGATCGAGCCGATCGCCACGGCAAAACCCTTGCAAGGTTTCATCCTCGGCAAAGTCCATGCCCTTGACCCAAGCCATGACTTTAAACAGCTCGCCCATCTCAGCTTCGGACAGAAGTTTTTGCACGCGGTTGGCGTGGATGCGCTGTTGTTCGGGCTCGATGGTCGAGAGTTGCTCGAGGATGCCGTTGTTGATGAGGAAATTCGCTTGCGTGGTGTAGCCGATGGCGCGCAGCTCAGCGTCGGGCGCGGGCAACAAGGCTGAGAAATTCACATGCGCGGTGAGGTCCTGCACGCCAGGGTGGTACAGCGCGTCGTCGTGAGCAACGTGCTGGATGTGGCACATCATCGTGCCCGTGTTGCGTTCGGGGTGGTAATACTCCTGCGCGGGAAACCCATAGTCGAGCATCAGTATCACGCCTGATTTGAGCGCGTGCGCCAGACTGTCGATAAAGGCAATTTGCTGCGCGTGGGTCTCGGACAAATAGCGCGAGCCGCTCTCGCGCAGGGCGCTCACCCACTCATCATTCATGGGTAGACCGATGTCGCTTGCGCGGTCTTGCCACACCAGTTGATTGTTTTCCATCGCCACGCCGCGCTCGAACCACGCGCCGTGGTTCATGCCGATGAGCTTGACGGGCATGGCGTCCAGCACCTCATTGCCCAACATCAGTCCGACAAAATCCGTGGGCAGCTCGTTCAGCCACGTGAATTGATGTTGGTGGGTGATGCCTTGCAAGGCGGTTTCGATTTCGGCGCGCTGCTGGGCGCGCAAAGTGGCGGACAATTCCATGATGTGGTAGTTCACCGCCACGCCCAGCGACGCCAAATGGCGCAACACATCCGCCGCCAGCCGCCCCGTGCCCGCACCGAATTCTAAAATATTCGCCTGCCCCGTCAGCTCAAACACCTCCAGCGCCTGCTCAGCGATACACGCACCGAACAGCGGCGAGAGCAGCGGCGCGGTGATGAAGTCGCCATCCTGCGCCCACATGGAGAACGGCGAGAGCGTGTTGGTGTAGTAGCCCAGCTCGGGGGTGTAGAGCGCAGCGTTCATATACGCATCGAAGGGCAACCAGCCGTCGTGCGCGGCAATTTGGGCGCGGATGAGCGCGCTCAGTTGGCTCGAACGGGTGATTTGTTCAGCAGAAGGCGAGGGTAGTTTGTTGGGCATAAAAACACGTTCATCAAGTACAATAGCGGTATTGTAAAGGATGTGCGACGGGCGCTGCCCGAGATTTCACCCTTAATTAACCCACGCCAAGCCATGACCCCAACTTCACCCATAAAAAATTCGGAAAACTCGAATTCTTCGGAACACGCCGAACACCCCGTAGCGCACCAGCCCAAAGTCGCGCTGGTCACGGGCGGCGCCAAACGCATTGGACGCGCACTGTGCATCGCGCTCGCACGGGCGGGCTACGACGTGGCGGTGCACTATGGGCGCTCGCAGGTGCAAGCCGAGCAGTTGGTCACCGAGTTGGAGGTGCTGAACGTGCGCGCCTGCGCCCTCCAAGCGGACTTGGCCGATGCCGCCAGCGTGGGCACACTGCTCGCGCGGGCGAGCGCGCAGTTGGGCACAGTGGGCGTGTTGGTCAACAACGCTTCATTGTTTGAGTACGACGCACTGACTCAGGATGTGCCTTTGGATGTGAACTTATTTGAGCAGCACTGGCGCACCAACACCTTTGCCCCCATGGCGCTGTCGCAACAATTGTTCAAGCAATTACCCGCAGATGCGCAGGGCGTCATCATCAATCTGCTCGACCAAAAACTCTACAACCCCAACCCCGACTACCTCTCCTACACCCTGTCCAAATCCGCGCTCAAGGAAGCGACCATACTCGCCGCGCAGGCGCTTGCACCTCGGGTGCGTGTGGTTGGTATTGCGCCCGGATTGAGCCTGCCCAGTCCAACTTTATCGGACGAGCGATTTGCAGAGTTACATAATTTAAGCCCCTTGGGGCGCTCATCAACGCCTGCTGACATCGCCAAGACCCTGATATTTGTAATTGAAAATCGAGCCATCACCGGGACAACCATATTGGTTGATGGCGGTCAGCATTTGATGCGATTTGACCGAGATTTCTCTGTAATGCTTTAAATAGAAAGAACAACATGACCACTCATGGTAATCAAACGCTCATCATTTCCAATTTGCAACTCAATGCGTATTTGGGAATATTGAATCACGAAAAATTGAGCTCACAGCGAATATCGATAGATGTTGAAATCAATCGAGGCTTGCAACCGCTGTTGCCGATTAACGATGACATTGACAATGTTTTGGACTATCGACTGGTGCACGATGCGATTGTAGCGGTGTGTCAGCAGTCGCATACTTTGTTATTGGAAAGCCTGACGGGTAAAGTGTGCGTTGCACTATTGGCCATTACTGGCGTATTGGGTGCACGTGTCAAAGTCAGCAAACTGGAAATATTTGATGATTGCGTGGTCAGCGTAGCGCAGCAGGTTGGGATCATGGAGGGGGGAGTATGAGTGAAGAAACGCCAAAATATTTAGACCCACAACAGGTGGTGTTTTTGCCCAAATGGGCGAGGATTTGTATTTTGTGTTTGCTTGGCATTTTGGCAGTTGCAGCGGTTGTGTGCTCGATGGTGTTTTTGTTTTACCCAGAGCATCGAGAGAGCATCACACCCATACTGTCCATCGCACAGACCGCAGCAGGTGGATTTGCAGTGGTGTTGTTTGTATGGTTCGCGGAAAAGCAGATGAGTACGCCGCGCTTGCATGAAAAAACCAAAGTGTTTTTGGAATCGCAAATTTTGGATGGATTGCGTCGGATTGAGATCCCACAAATTCAGAAGAATCAAACGGTGAGCGTACAATTGAAAAGCCGTGAAGCGAGCGTGTACGGTGGTCGCAAGGACATCTATGGTGCGAACTATGAAGTAAGCTTGCAAAAATTCAGCATGAAAATGTGGGTTGGCATCAATGTAAAACGCCTAAGCGTGATTTACTTTGCCAAGGTAAATTCAGCACAGGATGTGGACCATCTGCGTGACGTGTTTAAATACACCGTGGGCGGCGCTGCCAATGCGGGCTACCACACCAATTTTGAATATGCGATGATCGATGAAGAGCATATTGTCTCAATCTGGTCGAGTGTGCTTGCCGAGAATGGCATATTGGGGCATCCTGCCGAGCAGCTGTACTGGGCTCAAGATGTGGCGATGATGACTCAATCAATTGCCAGAACGGCTCAACGACATGAAGTTTGCCTAAGCACACAAACAGACCCTGGCCCTTTATAACCAATGACGAACATGACAGCCACCGAACAAAAACAACAGTACGAAAACAACAAACTCGAAAAACGCCTGACGCGCCAAGTCGGTCAAGCCATCGGCGACTACAACATGATTGAGGACGGCGACAAGGTCATGGTGTGTCTATCGGGCGGCAAGGACAGCTACGGCCTGCTCGATATACTGCTCAAGCTGCGAGAGCGTGCGCCCATCCACTTTGACATCGTAGCGGTGAATCTGGATCAGAAGCAACCAGGATTTCCGTCCGACGTGCTGCCGAACTACCTGACCGAGCTGGGCGTGCCGTTTCACATCGAGAACCAAGACACCTACACCATCGTCAAACGCGTCATCGAAGAGGGCAAAACCACCTGCGGGCTGTGCTCACGCCTGCGCCGTGGCATCCTCTACCGCGTGGCCGAGGAGCTGGGCGCGACCAAAATCGCTCTGGGCC
>CAZDLD010000009.1:14352-26395 GCA_964506355.1 uncultured Hydromonas sp. | reverse complement strand
CTTAGGGAGAGTTCGAGATTTGATTGGAGTGGCAGGAAGTGGCCGTTGCGTGGCCGCTTACTGCTTGGCCTGCCCTGCGGTCACTGCGATGACGTTGCTGCGCCCACCGCGCCACACTTCGAGTTGCAGGCGTGTACCCGGTTTGCTCTCGCCGACTTTGCGCGCAAAGTCGCCCACCGATTCGATGCTGGTGTCATCAATCCGCGTGACCACGTCGCCCGCTTGCAGGCCGCCCTGCGCCGCTGGCGAGTTGTTCTCCACTTGCGTGATGACCACGCCTTGTGCCTTGCTCAGGCCGAGTTTTTTCGCGGTGTCTTCCGACACTTTATCGATGCCCACGCCGATCCGACCGTGCTCGACCTTGCCGTTGGCGCGCAGTTGCTCGGCGATGCGCAGCGCATCATTGATGGGGATGGCAAAGGCAATGCCCGAAAACGCCCCACTCGGTGAGAGAATTTGCGAGTTGATGCCAATCACTTCCCCCGACATATTGACCAATGGCCCGCCCGAGTTACCAGGGTTAACCGCGGCGTCGGTCTGTATGAAGGACAGGTAGTCGCCCGTGTCGCGGTTAATCGCGCTGACCACGCCTGCGGTGATGGTGTTTTTCAGGCCAAATGGCGAGCCTGCCGCCATCACCCATTCGCCCACGCGCAGTTTGTCCGAGTTCGCCATTTTGAGAAAGGGCAGTCCCGTCGCTTCAATCTTAATCACCGCGACATCGGTGCGAGCGTCAGTGCCAATGACTTTGGCCTTGAATTCGCGCTTGTCGGGCATGACCACGGTGAGGGTGCTCGCGCCATTTATCACGTGGTTGTTGGTCAGGATGTAGCCGTCCGCCGAGGTGATGAATCCCGAGCCTTGTCCTGAGATGCGCTCGGTCGGCGCATCGGGGTTCGGTGCCGCTGGGGCGGCTTTACAAATTGGCACATCGGGCCAAATTTGGCAAATCGGGTGATTGCGCAAGTCGGCGCCGTTCTGCGCTTGGACTTTCTCACTCACGCGGATGTTCACCACCGCAGGCGCGACAAAATCAACCAGTCGCGTGAAATCAGGCAATCCCGAGACCAAGGGCGCACTGCCCTGCTCCACCGCTGGCGTGGCGATGCTGGTGGCGGGCGCACTGCTGGCGACTGGTTTGGACTCTTGGGCATTACAGCCCATAACGCCTGCACTCAGCAGAACCATGAGCAGGCGGCTGAAGTGGGTATGGATTCGACCATTTTGTTGGGTGTGCATAGGTACTCCTGTGGTTGGTTCAATGGGTCTGTTTTTGTATTGGCTCAATTTATTGGTTTGTTTTATTGTCATGACGCTGATGCATTATGGTAAACGTTTATGGATTAAATTGGGTTGTCTTGCCGCGTTTCAAGTGTGGCTGAAACAATGCCGCTGCTGCACTACGGGGTGACAAACTTGCGCGCTAGCGTGCAGATAAAATTTATTTTGCACGTGGATTCAGCATTCATGCACGTCTTCGGTGCAATTTGCTTTGAAATTGCTTGATTTGTCCGCTTTTGCCCGTGCTCGGTGCAGGGATTTCTTTACTTTAGGGCGCGCCCTCGTGCATAATCCTTGAACAACGCTTATATGTCGCATCAAAAGTTCTATCAATAAAATCATCAGGGATACCAAAATGACTATGCCCAAGCATTTTTATGACGAAATGAATCAAGACAGCTCGATTGTGCGCCCGCACTACGCTGCGCTGTCCGAGTGGTTGAAACAGCAGACGCCCGAGCACATTGCCGACAAACGTCGTCAAGCCGATTTGATGTTCCACAAGGTGGGCATCACGTTTGCGGTGTATGGCGAGGAGGACGGCGCTGAGCGGCTCATTCCTTTTGACATCATTCCCCGAGTATTCCCCAAATCTGAATGGCAGACTTTAGAGCGTGGCTTGCGCCAACGCGTGCAGACGCTCAATATGTTTTTGCACGATGTGTACCACGATCAGCGCATCCTCAAGGCGGGCATCATCCCCCCCGAACGAATTTTCAACAACGCACAGTACCGCCCCGAAATGCAGGGTGTGAATGTGGCGCGTCAGATTTACTCTCACATCAGCGGCATCGACATCGTGCGCGCAGGCGAGGGCGAGTTCTACGTCCTCGAGGACAATCTGCGCGTGCCGTCGGGTGTGTCGTACATGCTCGAAGATCGCAAGATGATGATGCGTCTGTTCCCCGAATTGTTCTCGCAGTACAAAGTCGCGCCCGTGGCGCACTACCCCGATATGTTGCTCGACACCCTGCGCAGCGTCGCGCCGAACGGCATCGATGATCCGACCGTGGTGGTGATGACCCCCGGCGCATACAACAGCGCGTACTTCGAGCACGCTTTCCTCGCTCAGCAGATGGGCGTTGAACTGGTTGAAGGGCAAGATTTATTCGTCGATGACTTGCACGTGTACATGCGCACCACGCGCGGGCCTAAGCGTGTGGATGTGATTTATCGCCGCATCGATGATGATTACCTCGATCCTTTGGCCTTCCGTGCTGATTCGAGCTTGGGCGTACCAGGTTTACTCAATTGCTACCGCGCAGGTCACGTGACCTTGACCAACGCCATCGGCACGGGTGTGGCCGATGACAAATCGATTTATCCGTTCGTGCCCGATATGATTCGTTTTTATCTGTCTGAAGAACCGATTTTGCACAACGTGCCGACCTTCCAATGCCGCAAGCCCGACGAGCTCGAGTACACCTTGGCGAATTTGGACAAACTGGTGGTGAAAGAAACCCACGGCGCAGGCGGCTACGGTATGTTGGTCGGTCCTGCTGCGAGCAAGGCGGAGATTGAAGAATTCCGCCGCGTGCTCATAGCCAAACCGGAGCAGTATATTTCACAGCCCACACTGGCCTTGTCCACCTGCCCGACGTATGTGGACAGTGGCATCGCACCGCGCCACATTGATCTGCGCCCATTCGTGCTCTCGGGCAAGGATGTGCAGCTCGCGCCGGGCGGCTTGACCCGCGTCGCGCTCAAAGAAGGCTCGCTGGTGGTCAATAGCTCGCAAGGCGGCGGCACCAAGGACACTTGGGTGCTGGAGTGATGCCGCGCTGGCTGAACCACGCGCATGATTGAATGGTTTTTGTTGTTCTATTTTGTGTCGTATATGAAATTTAAAGATATTTAATGACACATGATGACATTTAATGAAATTTGATGAATTTGGATTGGATTGACTATGTTACTGTCCCGCACCGCAGATCACCTTTATTGGCACGCCCGTTACATCGAGCGCGCAGAAAACACCGCCCGCATGCTTGGCGTGAATTACGAAACCCTGCTCATGCCGCATGAAGCGCAGAAGGCGCAGAATTTGTGGCGCGCCACGCTTGAGCTGTCTGAATTGGAACCGCATTTTCTCGAGCTATACGGTGAAATCACCACGCCAAATATGTTGCAGTTCATGATTACCGACATGCGCAACCCGTCTTCTATCGTCTCCTGCCTGTGGTCAGCGCGTGAGAACGCCCGTGCGGTGCGCGGCAGCTTGACCTCCGAGATGTACGAGACCATCAACAGCGTGTGGATTGAGTCACGCGAATGGGTCGCGTCCAACCGCGCCATTACCCATGCGCCCGAGTACCTCGAATGGGTGAAAATGCGCTCGCATCTCATCCTCGGCGTCGCACTGGGCACGATGCTCAAAGACGAAACCTTCAATTTTTTACGCATGGGCACCTTCATTGAGCGTGCGGACAACACCGCGCGATTGCTCGATTTGAAATTTTTTGAGCACTCCGAAGTCACCCACTCCAAAGAGCAGGACGAGGGCGGTGAGAGCGACTCCAAAGACTTTTACCACTGGGCGGCGCTGTTGCGCTCGGTGTCTGGATTTGAAGTCTATCGCCAGACCTACCACGATGTCATCACCCCTGAGCGTGTGGCCGAGCTGCTGATTTTCCGCAAAGAAATGCCGCGCTCATTGGCCGCCTGCATGAGCGATTTGCGCAAAAATATTCGATATGTGAGCAACGATTACTCGGCTCAGACCGAGAGACTGGTCGGGCGACTGCAAGCGGACTTGGAATACGGTCAGATTCAAGAAGTGCTGCAAGGCGGGATTCACGCGTATCTCACCGAGTTTTTAGAAAAGACATTCGAGCTGGGGCAACAGATCAGCCAAGACTTTTTGGTCCCGCTCAACCCTGCGCACGCTAAAGTGGCATAATTGCGCCTTCGTCTGAAAAATATAAAAGGCTCTCATGCGGTACGAAATCCTACACAACACGCACTATGAATACGAAACCCCAGTCTCCTACCTGATTCAATTGCTGCGACTGACCCCGCGCAGCGGTGCGGGTCAAAACGTCATCAATTGGAGCATCGGCGCGCCCACACGCCTGCAACCGCAGGTCGATGTGTTTGGCAACCACACCCACGTGATGACCATCACCCAGCCCATCACCGCACTGGACGTGAATGTTCGCGGTGTGGTCGAAATCAACGAAGATGCCTCAGGACACCGTTTTAGTGGCAATGACGGCATCTCGCCGCATGTGTTCACGCAAGCCACCCCATTCACCACGGCCGATGCTGAGTTGACCGACTTTGCCAAACAATTCATCAGCGGCCCACAAATTTCGGAAGCCCAAGCCCTGCAACTGATGCAAGCGGTGCACGACAAAATCAACTACACCACGGGTTCGACCAGCGTGACCACCACCGCCGCTGAGGCGTTTGCTCAAGGTCAAGGCGTATGCCAAGACCAAGCGCATGTATTTCTCGCCTGCGCCCGCGCGCTCGGCATCCCTGCGCGCTACATCAGCGGCTATCTGAACACGGGTGACGTCGGTCACGTCGCCAGTCATGCGTGGGTGGACGTCTACACCGATGCGCACGAGTGGCTCTCGATTGACATCACCAACACCTGCATCACCGACGGTCGCCACTGTCGCCTCGCGATTGGTCGCGATTACGACAGCGCCTGTCCCGTACGCGGCACGCGCATGGGCGGCGGCATGGAGTCGATGGCGGCACATGTGTACGTATCGGCGCAGGGCGATGTGAATGTGTATGAGCAGTTTTTGCAGCAGCAGTAACGCGCATAACAGACTGTTCACAGCCCTTGGTGACTGCATAAATCCACCCTCCAGTGTGCCATTTGGCATATAATTCTCGACTGTTTAAAGCGGCAATTTCGCACCACTTACACTTCAATTCGCTACAATTTGTTTACAAGGCAGCCACACATGACATATTGCGTCGCCATCAAACTCAATCAGGGCATGGTTTTTCTCTCTGACACCCGCACCAACGCTGGCGTGGATCTCATCAATCGTTTTCGCAAGATGACTGTGTTCGAAATTTCGGGCGAGCGCACCATCGTACTGATGACGGCGGGCAATCTATCCATCAGTCAGTCCGTGGTTCAGCGCCTCCAAATGCAAGGTGGTGACGCCAATACCTCTTTGTGGAATGTGCGCAATATGTTCGATGCCGCCCAATTGGTGGGGCAGGCCATTCGCGATGTGTACGAGACCGATGCGCGGGCACTCAACGAGTTTGATGTCAGTTTCAATGTCAGCTTCATCGTCGGCGGTCAAATTCGTGGCGAAGAAATGCGCTTGTTCCAAGTATACGCCGCTGGCAACTTCATCGAAGCCACCGCTGAAAATCCATTCTTCCAGATCGGCGAAGCCAAATACGGCAAGCCAATTTTGGATCGCGTCATCACCACGGATTTGAGTTTGGACGACGCGGCCAAATGCGCCTTGGTGTCGATGGACTCGACCTTGCAAAGTAATATTTCTGTGGGTTTGCCATTGGATTTATTGGTCTACGAATTCGACGCCTTGCGCGTAACCAAATTCTCTCGCATCACCGATGAAAACCCTTATTTCCAAATGATTCACCGCGAATGGGGCAAGCGTCTGCGCAACACCTTCGAAGAAATTCCTGCACCGATTTGGAATGAACACCCTGATTTGAGCGTGAGCGATGCAACTGATAAATTGGTGCGCCCCATCATCGCACAACGCCGCAGTAACGCAGGCTCGCACCAACCCGTTTCTGAAGAAATGGGCGCGCCTAATCAAACCGCACCGACTGTCATTCAAAGCATGGCTTAAATATCAACTTTAAACATTTGCGTCATTCACCGATTAGATTTGCAAGATGAGCGACATCCTAAATAGCCCAGTTCTGAATTTAGGATGACAATTCGTCTTGCATTTTTTGTTTTTGAGCGCTCAATATTCGAGTCAATTGTGTGTCGTTGTGGGTGAATTTTCGGCAAGAACTACAAATCAGAATATGCGATTGCACCATGGCTCGTTTCGCAGCACCGAAATGCTCAATCTGACCTGAAGTAAGCAAAAATATATACTTTTGACATTTCATTTTATTTCCCTTCAAACCAACGAATATTCAAACAAACTTGTAATTTTTTACGCGCTCGACTCATACATTGCCAGTAATCACTCTGACTTAAATTCAACACCTCACAGATTTCTTGAGTGTCACACTCTAGCAGCTCCTTCATACTAAAAACCCGAGCAATCTTTGGTGGTAAATCATTGACACAAGCATCTACCACTATAAAAAATGCCTCTGAAGTGAGCTGTTCTTCGACTGAACTCCAGCGAGCAGGCACCAATTCTTTGACCCACGAGCCTTTATCATTGAACAAAATCTGATCCAAGTCATCTACTTCGAGTTGAATTTCACGCGCAGAGGTTCGATACTTTTGGCGCAAACGATCGGTGATTTTGTTTTTGAGTATGCCAAATAAATAGCGTTTGATATCTTGGATTTGCTCTAATTTTTCAGGGTGCTCCAGCAACACCAGCACCACATCCTGCACCGCGTCTTCAGCCTCTTCTTTGGGCTGTAAGTGCGGTTTGGCAAAGCGCAGCATGGCCATGCGCACATTCGGGCTTAGCCATGAAAGAGCTTGTTGTGCATCATTGTGCATAAATTAACCGCCTTTTTTAACGCTCATCTTTTTCATTACGCCATCAATTGACCAATGTCCAGCACCTTGCCCAAGAACCACCAGCAACATGAGACCTATCATTAATGGCACTTTAAATCCCAAGCCGTCTTCGGTTTCGATCATTCTCCAACCTGCCCAGCCCAAGTCAAAGTGGACTGAGTATACCGCGACATAGGTGACCACCAGCAAACTGAATGCAGAAAATCTAGCAAACAAGCCCAGCAGCAGCATTGCGCCAAATACAAGCTCAGCAATGCCGCTCAGTCCCCAGTTAAAGTCCATACTAAACAGCGAGAATGGCGCAGGGAATTGTAACTCAGTGAACCACTCCGGTGGCGTAAAGCCGCCAGATAGCTTTTGATAACCCGCATAGATAAATTCTTGCGCCAACCACAGTCGCACGCACAGCAGTGATAAATCCGAGAGTGCTTTAGTTATCGGCTGTAATCGTTCTGTGCAAGTATTGATTAAACTCATTTTCCAAATCTCCATAAAAATTCGATGTCCATGCAGACTGTCGAATAAAATCTTCGATCAGTGTCCGCCAGTCATCTTCGCCCAATTGTTTGCGCAGTTCTGGCACACAGGCATCTATCATCTGGCTGGCGCCCAGATACACCAAGTATCGATACACCTGCACACCTGAATACGTGTAACCCTCTGGAACCTCATCAGTAATGCCTCTTATATAGTCGTAGAAGGCGCGTGTAGACATGCCAGCTCCTTATTGATGACTTCTATTTCAGGTACATCGTTATCCCACTCCAACAAAATATCCAAGTTGTATTGCGCCGATAACTTTTGAGCCATCAGCCGTGTAGGCTGTTCAACCGATTGACTGTGCGTGTCTATATACAAATTAAATCGCGAGTCAAACTCATGACCAGCCACATGCATATATGCGACCTTGGTCATGTCAAGCTGCGCTACAAAATCATCCAAACCAGCCAAATGATGATTTTTATCATTGACCACGATATTGTTCAAATCCAATAGGAGCTTGCAATCTGCGCGGGTAAGCACTTCTTGGATAAACTCCATTTCTGTCATGTCCGCTTTATTGGTGTACCACGTGCTGTTCTCGACGGCAAAAGGCCTACCCAAAATATCTTGAACCTGAGCAATGCGCTCACTCACCCGTATCGCTTCGCGCATGGTCAATGGAATTGGGAATAAATCATACAATTGGTGCGCATCACCACTGGCGGCCAGATGGTCTGAGTAATAAGGTGAATCCAACTCATTCATCAACGCTCGTATACTGCGCACAAAGTCTGCATTAACCGGCGCCTGACCGCCCAAATTGAGCGACACGCTATGCAGATAGATGGGGCGCAACATATCTCGCAATGCGTACAAAGGTGCGCGATCGCGCCTGAGCCAATTCTCTGGCACCACTTCAAAGAATTCGGCTTTAACCGATGCCATCGACCAGTCCAGCATTTCCCGCCTATATCCCAAACCTATCATGATTGGCCTTTCAGAGCGTGTGCCAAGAGCGCACCTAACGATGTAATTCAAACTGAGCGGGTTGAAAACATAAGAGTCGCCGTTTTCTCATGGTCAACCATATGCATTCAACCCACAGCTGATAACGCACGATTATTTGTTATCCATTATTTCTTTTTTAGAGCAGGCCATATCCTTCTTAGCGCATGCCGTGTCTTTTTTTGAACAAGAGCCATCTTTCTTTGCGCAGCCCATATCCTTGGTTTGAGCATCTTTTTTGGCGCAAGAGCTGCTAGGTTCTGAAGCTTGCAGGCTTGTACATCCAGCTGCAATGAGTGCTGTTGCTGCAATTGCGATTGATTTGAGTTTCATTTGATTTCCTTTGTATGAGTTTCACAGTAGACACATCACCATCAAATGTTGATGGGTTGAGTCTGCTAACATGCAGTTCAAACATATACCTACTGCTTGAGTGCTTTCATCTTCGATTCATTGATTGTTATTACTCTTTCTTTGAACATGATGCTTGCGCATTCTGGTCCTTTTTCGAACATCCCGATTGAACTTGCTCGGAATCTTGTTTCTTTGACTTCTTCGAGCATGAACCAGCACCACATCCTTGGTCAGGCGCGGCGTGAGCCAATGACATAGCCGAAGCAGCAATGATGCCCGAAGCGATTAAAGCAATTGATTTGAGTTTCATGATAAATCCTTTCAATACGTGGTTAATTTGGTCATTTTGAATCTATTGCAGACAACACTTAAGGTCTACAATTGCTTAGTCGTTCTCTTATGCGAATTACTGACACTTATTTTTATTTATTTTTTAATTGCTGCTTATGTTTGCTTATGAACCACTAAACGCTCATCATCAAGCGTTCAAAGAGCGTGTTTAAGCCATTGAATAATTTGAACTTTTATGCCATACTTGCACCTGAAATTAAAAAATTTAAGCACTCCCAGTCTCAGTATTAATCCGCAAAAGTTTTTCAATAACTCATATCTACGAAACGCGCCCTTTTGACCCAAGCGCGCATCATTTAGCTATTTATTCAAATCACATCATCTTTATGCACTCATTATCTTCATTGGTTATTGTCACACGTGAGTCGCGCCTTGCTATGTGGCAAGCGCATCACATCCGCGATCGACTGTCTGCCTTGTATCCAAATATGCAAGTACGCATCATGGGTACCACCACTCGTGGTGACGAGATACTTGACCAAAGCCTGTCCAAAATCGGCGGCAAAGGTCTGTTCGTCAAAGAATTGGAAGTCGCTCTGCTCAACGGCAGCGCCGACATCGCAGTACATTCGCTCAAAGATGTGCCGATGAATTTGCCCGAAGGCTTTAGCTTGGCCTGCGTGACCGCGCGTGAACGCGCACAAGATGCCTTCATTTCCAACACATACAATTCGCTCGAAGATTTGCCCGCAGGAGCGGTGGTCGGCACCTCGAGCTTGCGCCGCTCAGCTCAGATTCAAGCGCGCTTTCCGCATCTAAACATTGTCGCGCTGCGCGGCAACCTTGACACACGCTTTCGCAAACTCGACGAAGGTCAGTTCGACGCCATGATTTTGGCGGCGGCAGGTGTGATTCGTTTGGGGTTGGGCGAGCGTGTGCGCTCGTTCATTTCGCTCGAACATGCACTGCCTGCGGCGGGTCAAGGCGCACTGGGCATCGAGATTGCTGCGCACCGCACGGATTTGGTCGCGCTGCTCGAGCCACTGATGTGTGCCGACACACTGGCATGTACAGCGGCGGAGCGCGCCGTATCCCGCGCCTTGGGCGGCTCCTGCCAGACCCCCTTGGCCGCGCACGCTATCATCGACAACGATGAAGTCTGGTTGCGAGCCAGCATTGCTCTACCCGACGGCTCGCGTGTGTTGCACGCGCAAGCACGCGGCCCACGTGCCAATGCAGAACTCATCGGCGCGACTGTCGTGACCGAACTCAATGAACAGGGTGCGCAAGACATTTTGAACGCATTGAACGACTGGATTGCGCCCGAACCCGTTAACCACTAAGCTCAGACATTCATCGTCGTTCATTGTCGCCCATCGTGATGCATCGTCGAGAATGCCGTGCGTATTGAACCATGAGTACCCGTCCAACTTTAGACGTCGGATTATCAAGTATGCGCACCGTCATCCTCACCCGCCCCTTACCCTCCTCGAATCAATTGCAAACACAATTGATTCAGGCGGGCTTGACTGTGCTGCACGTGCCTAGTTTGGCGCTCACTCCAACCCAGCAACCCGAAAATGAAACGCAGATTCAGCGCCATTGGCTGAGCTACGATGGTGTGATTGTGGTCAGTCAGCACGCCGCACAGTTCGCCCACGAGCACATGCAACGACTGAATTTAAACTTGCCCAACACCACTTGGCTCGGCGCGGTCGGTCAAGGGACATTGAACAGCCTGCGCCAACTTTGGCCTGAACACAGCCAATTCATCACCCCGGATGCGCACGACACCCAGGACTCAGAGGGTTTGTGGCACGCCATCACGCGCCGTACACCGATAGATGCAAGCCAGCGCATCCTCATCATCCGCGCACAAACAGGGCGCGATGTGCTGCGTCAATGGGTGCTGGAGGCTGGCGCTCAGTGCGATATTTGGGCGTGTTATCAGCGCAGCGCGGCTCAATGGACAAGCGCTGAGCAGCACAGCATGACCAGCTCATTGACACACGAGACGCCGCCGCTCTTCGTCATCACCAGCATTGAGGGACTCGATGCACTGTTGGCGCAACCCGTGCTACAAACTCATCAGGTTCAACTCACTCGCGCACTCTGGGTGACCATACACCCTCGAATTGCGCAGTATGCCGAGCAAAAAGGCCTGAGCAACGTGCGCCTGTGCGCACCCGAGCGCCTTGCCGTCGATTTGCCAATTTGGGCGCGCGCCTGATTCACATTCCATGAACGACCCACAACCACCATCAACGTCTGAGAAATTAATCTCAAGCGACGCCCACAGCTCGTGCGCCATGCATTACAATGTATTCATCTTTTTCTGCCACCAAGGATAGACCATGAGCGACCCAATCAACGAGCCAACCATCACATCAACGCAGTCCCAAGCACACACCACCGACACGCCAAAAAAATCCAGCGGTACGAAATTCAAACTCTCTGCAGCAGGCTTGTTGGTTTTGGCGGGCACTGGCACTGCGGGCTACTTGGCGTATGAACGCGGCATCGCCAACCCTTACCTACCCACGATGCTGCAAAAGCCATCGGCAAGTCCAGTCACCATAAGCACAAGCAAGGACAGCACCAACGGCAGCGCAAGCAATGCACCGAGCATTGCCCCACCAGCGGCTAACCCGGGCGCTCCAAGCGAAACCGCGAGCAGCACAGCTTCGGTCAATTCAACATCCAGTTCAACGACAGCTGGAACGCCTAATTTAAGCGCGCCCAACAGTTCAAATCCTGCGAGCACAACAAGCACGGCGAACGTCCCGAGCACTGCCAATGCGAACAGCGCAGCAGCCACGGCAGCCACAAGCGCGACCGCCCCAACAATCGCCACAAGTACCATTAGCGCGCAGGGCATGGTTCAAAACAACCACGCGGTAAACGAATTGCTCGCCACCATGGACGCGCAAACCCAATGGCAGACCCTGCAATTTAACTTCAACC
>CAZDLD010000009.1:0-14342 GCA_964506355.1 uncultured Hydromonas sp. | reverse complement strand
TCTGCAAACCACCCAGACCCTAAAAAACCAACTGCAATCGCTCAACAACAGCGCCTTGCTGCCCAGTCTGTCCGCACTCACGCAAGTTGAAGGACAGATTCAAGCGTGGCACAACCTCAACCCACAAGCGAACTTGGCCGCATTGCAGCAGTCCATCAATGACTTGAACAAACTCTCGATTCGCACCCTACAAGAACCCGACAAAACCACTGCGCCGACGGGCATGTGGGCACGCTTCATCGCCACCATCAAAACCATTTTTGCCATCAAACGTGTGAACACCGCGCAAGACGTGGCGCTTGAAACGGCCAACGCCGCCATCGTCAAGCAAGGCATCAGCGCCAACCTCATGTCGGCGCAATGGGCAGCACGCAATGGCCAGTGGAGCAGCGCGGCCGAACAAATCCGCATGGCCAATGACAGTGTGGGCAAATACGGTCAAGGCTACAACTTGGATGCGCTCAAACCTGTGATGGAAGCACCAAGCTACCCTGTCGCACCCGATTTTACTAGCGTTGCGCAGGCATTGACGCAAGCACGCGCTCAATTGGCCGCTCAGATGAATGCGCTCAATTCAAATCCAGCACCTGCCAACAACGCCAACCCTGCCAAAGGAGGCACGCAATGACGCGCAAATTGATTTGGACCATCCTATTGGTGGTGATGGCGGGCGCCATGGCGTTTGGCACGCGCAACTACCCTGGTACGGTGACTGTGGAGTGGCTGAATTGGCAAACCACCATGTCGGTGTATGTGTTTGCACTGCTCGCGTTGCTGGCTTTTATCGTGTTGTTTTGGATGTGGCGTCTGTATCGCGGCATCATCGCCCTGCCCAACCGCTACTCAGGCTGGCGTGAGGACAAGCGCGAACAACGCGCACTGGCCGCTTTGCAAACCGCCACCATTGCCCTGCAAGAAGGACGCTTTGCCCACGCCGAAAAAGCCGCCAAAATTGCCGCCCGTCAACCCTCAGCAGCAGGTTTGGCTGCCATGCTCGGCGCTGCCAGCGCCCATGCTCGCAAGGATCAAAACAGCGCCAACCAGTGGCTGGCTCAACTCGATGCACAACCAGATTTTGCCGATTCAAAGCTGTTGCAACAGGCGCACATGGCGCTGGACAATCAGAACACATCAAGTGCATTGACCTTGCTCGATAAAGTCTCGCCGAATTTGCGCAAGCACAGCCTGCGCTACAAAGAACTGTTGATTCAAGCGCAAGCCCAATCGAACAACTGGCATGAAGTCAAACAACTCGCAAGCGAGCGCAAGAGCACCATCACCAGCGAGCAAAAATCCGAATGGATGAAACGCGCCATCGCAGGACTGTCGCACGATGAGAGCCTGTCGACCGACTATCTGCGCAAACTGTACAAAGACATGCCCGATGATGTGCGCGACGACGACGCCGCAGTGCAACAATTGGTACAGTCCTTTATCCAGCGCGAAGCGCATCTGGACGCACGTATTGTGATTCAAGAATCCATGCGCAACCGCTGGCGCCCCGCCCTACTCAATGATTATGTGCTCGCCGCACAAAGCGACTCCATCACCGATCAGCTCAAGATGTGCAATGCTTGGCAAGCCCAAGGACACAACGACGCTGCATTGATGTTGGTCACGGGGCAGCTGTGCCTGCGTGCTTCGCTGTGGGGACAGGCAAAGAAAAACTTCGATGAACTCGTGCGCACCGCCCCCTCTGCGCAAGCCCACGCAGGTTTGGCACAGGCTTTGCATGGCATGGGCGACACGGTAGCGGCACAAAAAGCCGAGCACGCAGCCAGCCAGTTCAACCAGGTGAGCACGCTCAACTGAGTTGTCTGAAATTAAAAATCGAAAGTTTAAATATCAAAAAAGCGGACATCAAGTCCGCTTTTTTAGTCTGCGCTGTTCAACACAACGACCGATTACACCCCACGAAAGCGCGGATCTTCCGCCCACTCGTTCTGTTGTTCTTGGTCTTTTTGTTGCTCCCAGCTCGGCTTGTGCGCGTTGGCCAGCTCGACCATGGCTTCACGCAAAATCTCCATACCCGCGCCCGTCTTGGCACTGACAAAAATGCGGGCGATGCGACCATGCTCGTCGCGCTCCAAATGTGGCTCGTGACCTGAGACATCGATTTTGTTCCAAATCAGCACTTGATGAATCTTGTCGGCTGAAATCTCTTTGAGCACCTTATTCACTTCGTCGATCTGATCCAGTCGAACGGTGCTGGCGGCATCGACCACATGGAACAGCACATCCGCGTGGATGGTCTCCTCCAGCGTGGCGCGGAACGCAGCGACCAATTGGTGCGGCAAATCGCGCACAAAACCGACCGTGTCCGACACCACAATTTGTCCCGCGCCCTCCACATACACCTTGCGTGTGGTGGTGTCGAGGGTGGCGAACAACTGATCGGCGGCATAGCTGCGCGCGCTGGTCAAGCTGTTGAACAAGGTCGATTTGCCCGCATTGGTGTAGCCAACCAGTGAAATATTGAGCGTGTTGCTCTTGGCACGGGCGTTGCGTTGGGTTTGGTGTTGCTTCTCAAATTTGGCCAATTGCGCCTTGAGCAGCACCATGCGCTCGCGCACCAGTCGCTTATCAATCTCCAACTGCGACTCACCCATACCACCACGCATGTCGGTACCACCGCGTTGGCGCTCCAAGTGGGTCCACAGCCCCACCAGACGCGACTGATGGTACTCAAGCGAAGCCATTTCGACCTGTAATTTACCCTCGTGGCTCTGCGCACGTTTGGCAAAAATATCCAAAATCAAGCCGGTTCGATCCATCACTTGAACCTCGAGCTTGCCTTCTAAGTTACGCTGCTGCGCGGGCGACAGGCTGTGATTGAACACCACGATTTCGGCGTTGAGCTCCTGAATTTTCAGCTTGATTTCTTCGACCTTACCCGTCCCTGCGAACAACGATGCGTCGGGCGCTTTGCGCGTCCCTGTCACTGCGCCGACCACTTGTCCACCATCGGACTGGACGAGCAGATGCAACTCCTCCATCGAGGCTTCAAAGTCACCTTTGCCAAAATAAATACCAACGATGATGGCGCGCATAAATTTCCTTTTTTAAAAACAATTAACCCGCTCACGGCCTTGCGAGCGGGTTGGTCTAAACAATCTTCGAAGCTTTTAGAGTGAGAATATTACTCAGCTACGGGTTGAATTTCTTGAATGTTCACTGGACGCGCTGGAACGATTGTCGAAATTGCATGTTTATAGACCATTTGGGTCACCGTGTTGCGTAAGAGCACCACGTATTGATCGAATGATTCGATGTTGCCCTGCAATTTAATGCCGTTGACCAGATAAATAGAGACAGGCACGTGCTCGCGGCGCAGTGCGTTCAAGAATGGATCTTGCAACAGTTGTCCTTTATTAATCATATTTTTCTCCAGTTTATATTCTAAGCAAAAGGCGGTTTTATTCTTCTGATGTTTATCCAATGCTGAAACAACCGTGTCATATTACCACATATTTATATAGAGGACTTTTTTTTCGCCCACGGCACTACTGTAATAACTGACAGGGAAGCCTCGCTTAATGCCTGTTGCGACGGGTCGCGTACGGGTTCGTGCTGGATTTAAAATCAATTCGCAAAGGCGTGCCTTGCAGCTTAAAGGCCTCGCGAAATCGTCCTTCCAAATAGCGTTGGTAGGTTTTCGGTACGTTTTCCAACGAGTTGCCGTGAATCACGATAATCGGTGGGTTCTGACCACCTTGGTGGGCGTAGCGCAGCTTCGGACGAGCCGAGCCTTGACCTTTGCGCGGCGGCGCTTGGTGCTCAATCGCGGCTTGCAGCACACGGGTGAGTTTAGGCGTTGGCAACTTGGCAAAGGCCGCCGCGTGCGCATCCAATACCGATTTGAGCAGCGCATCGATGCCCTGACCTTTGAGCGCGCTGGTGAAATGGAATTTCGCAAAGTCCAAGAACATCAATTTGCGCACAATATCGACCTTGATGCGGTCTTTTTCGTACGCATCCACGGTGTCCCACTTGTTCACAGCCACCACCAATGCGCGGCCAGATTCGAGGATAAAGCCCGCCACGTGCGCGTCCTGCTCAGAAATATCTTGATTCGCATCGAGCATGAGGATGGCGACGTTGGCATCTGAAATCGCTTGCAAGGTTTTGACCACGGAAAATTTCTCAATCGATTCAAAGACTTTGCCGCGTTTGCGCAGACCTGCAGTGTCAATCAGCACGTATTTTTGACCATCGCGCTCAAAATCAATCTCAATCGCATCGCGCGTCGTACCAGGCATATCAAACGCAATCACACGCTCCTCGCCGACCAGTGAATTGATTAAAGTCGATTTGCCCACGTTCGGTCGTCCAACCACGGCAATCTTAATCGGTTTGAGACTGCGCAAATTCGAAATCGCTTTGTGCTCGTCTTCCGATTGTTCGGGACTGGCGAGCAGGCGGGCAATCGCCTCGTCCTGTGCCGATTCATTCAGGTGCGCAAATGGATCGTCCGCAGGCGCGTCGCCCGTGTCCAACCAATCGTCATTGCTCTCGGTGTCGGGAATTTGCTCCAAGGCATACTCGAGCAACTCGCGCACACCGTCGCCATGCGCGCTGGAGATGACCACAGGCTCACCCAAGCCCAGACCGTAAAAATCCGCAGTCACATTGGCGTGGCGCATGCCCTCGGCCTTGTTCACGGCGAGTATCACTGGACGCCCCGTTTTGCGCAAATCATCAGCAATCGTCTGATCATGTGCATTCAAGCCCGCGCGACCATCGACCAAAAACACCACCAAGTCCGATTCCAAAATCGCTTGACGCGTTTGTTTGGCCATCTCGTGGTAAATCCCCTCTTTGGCCACAGGCTCGAACCCGCCCGTATCGATGACCAAAAATGGACGCTCGCCCATGCGCCCTTCGCCGTAGTGGCGATCGCGCGTCAAACCCGCGTAGTCCGCCACAATCGCATCGCGCGAGCGGGTCAAACGGTTAAATAAGGTCGATTTACCGACATTGGGTCGGCCCACAAGGGCGATGACTGGTTTCATGTACTTCTCAATTTTTTATTCATAGATTGGACGGATTGGCATGCCGTGCCGTCCAAGGGTTGTTGCTACGCCATCAATCAATTAATCAAATGCTACTGTGCTGATAACGTGCCAACTCAGATACAACGTGCCGCTCTCGCAAACGATTACGGCAAAAACTTCAACTTCACTTCCAATGCCTCAACCGCGACGCCATCCATAGGCTGGGCTTTTTTGGCTTCAGCCAAAGCCGCACTCAACACCTCGCGCGACTTCGCAAAGTCCTGCGCCATCATATAGATGTCGGCTTTTTTATTCGCAAATGCCGCGCCATAGCCTGTCACCGCGGTGTCGAGGACTTTGAGCGCTTCATCTTTTTTGTTCAGCTGCATCAGCACATCGGCCAGACGCAAGCGCGCTGCTCCTTGATTCTCAGCCTGACCGTGGTCAATGACCCATTGCAAAGGCGCTTGCGCTTCTGCGAATTTGCCCTCGTTGGCGAACACCGCTGCCATTTGCAAAGTCGCCAAGGACGCGTAGTTGGTTTTGCCAAAGCTTCTTTGCAAAGTGTTCAAGCTCGCTTGTGGGTTTTCTTTCTTTTGCAGCGCGAGGTTAAAGCTGGCAAACACGCCTTGGGCTTGCGCCACTTGGCGCTTTTGATACCACTCATAACCGCGCCAGCCCGCATACGCCAATACCGCCACCGCAGCCACCGACACAATTAGTGTGCCCCAACGCTGCCAAAAGGCCTTTAACTGTTCTATCTGCTCTTGTTCTTCTAAATCGTATGCCATGCTCATTCCTTTTCTATACCATTACTGCATCTAAAATACTTCAACCACTATTCAATTCATTCAAACTGACCCGAAATCGCATCCATCAACCAGCTGGCCGCCTCACTTGAGGGCAAGGTCACTTGAACAGGTTTATCCACATCGCCGCGCAAATGTTTGAGCGTCAGCGTGCCGTTGTTCACCTCGTCCTCGCCGATGATGAGCGCGTAGCTCGCCTGCGCGGCATCGGCTTTCTTCATTTGTGATTTGAAACTGCCTGCACCCTCTGCGCCTGCGCAGTGCAGCACCACGTTCAAGCCCGCTTGACGCAAATGACTGGCCGTGCCAAACGCCACACGCGCTGCCGCAGCCCCCTGATGCACCACATACACATCGCAGCCCACATCCACCTGCGCGCTCAACACATCCTGCGTGAGCAACAACAAACGCTCCAACCCGATGGCAAACCCAACTGCTGGCGTGGCCTTGCCACCCAAAATTTCAAACAATCCATCGTAACGACCACCACCACAAATCGTCCCCTGAGCGCCCAAATCGGTGGTAATCCACTCAAACACCGTGTGCGAGTAGTAATCCAAACCACGCACCAAGCGCGGATTGACCGTGAACTGCACGCCCACATCCGCGAGCAAACGCTGCACCTGCTCAAAATGCGCACGTGACTCTTCACCCAGAAACTCGATTAACTTCGGTGCTTGCTCCACCAGCTCCTGCATTGCGGGATTTTTGGTGTCCAAAATTCGCAAAGGATTGGTGTGCAAACGGCGTTGCGCTTCTTCATCGAGCAGTGCCGCATTCGCCTCAAAATAGGCAATCAATGCTTCGCGATGCGCCATGCGCTCACTCGCCACGCCCAGCGTATTGATCTCCAAACGCACATTCAAACTCAACTCATCCCACAAATCGCGCAACATGGTAATCAGCTCAGCGTCCATGTCCGCGCCCGCATAGCCCAGCGCCTCAACGCTCAACTGATGAAACTGACGGTAACGCCCTTTCTGAGGACGCTCATGGCGAAACACAGGACCCATGGTGTACACGCGTTGCGCGCCGTTGTAAGTCAAATTCGATTCAATCGCCGCACGCACCACGCCCGCCGTGAACTCTGGACGCATGGTTAGCTCATCGCCGTTCAGACGGTCGGTGAAGCAAAACATTTCTTTTTCCACAATATCGGTCACATCGCCGATGCCGCGTGAAAACAGCGCGGTTTGCTCCAACACAGGCGCGCGCATATTGCGATAGCCATAGCTCTTGAGCCAGCCGCGCAGAATTTCCTCCAGTGCCTCCCAGCGTGCGGATTCTTCGGGCAGGATGTCGTTCATGCCTTTGACGGCTTGCAATTTCTGCGCTTGCGGCTTGTTGGCCTGTGGTTTTTCGTTTGGTGTATTGCTCATATTTCTCAACAAATTTTAATGTAGGGGCGATTAGCGGTTCGTGCATCATCGCCCGTTTGTTACTCTATTTTTAATGCTCATGCGTACGATTACGCTACGCTAATCGTACCTACGAGCTTAAAATCAAAACGCTCACCGCAGGCAGCGGTTGATTTTTTTAATCTGAAAATCGTCTCAAAACTGTGGGTGCAATAATTCGGTGCATAGGCGCAACAAACCACATATAGACCCGACCCAGCCAATTTTTTTGGTGAACAATCGTTGATACCACCAGCATTTGTCCTGCATTTTGAATCAATAACGATACACTGACATTCAAATGTTTGTCTTTATCGCCCAAAATTAGCTCGTCGTGAGAAATATGCTCAATTGTAAAAATACCCAAACGCTCTCCCACTTGATAATCTTGCTCAGATTTGTTGGGGTCAATCGCGGATAATTCACCTAAATTTTTAAGACCAAAACGAGCAACCACTTGGTTACGCAAATTCATCGCTTTATCTATCCAAGCAGGAGTTTTGCGAATATTCCCCAACCACATTGATAAAGCGCTTTTTTGGTAGTCGGCAGTTGATAATTGCATGCAATAAGCATCTGAAAAATCCGAATCTTGAGCCGGCGCATACAACAAAGATTCGCTTGGAATTGCAATTTTCGAGATTGTTTTCATAATTTGTTTATTCCCATAACAAGCCGGCAAGTAGGGATGGCAAAGCTTTTGCTTTTCATTTGCCCACGCTGTTCATCCGCGTGGGCAAGAAAATCACTTGCCCACCCTACGAATGTCACTAACTTTTTACACCGCCGTACCGTATTTGTCTTTCACATACTGCTCAACGATGGCCTGAAACTCCACCGCAATATTGTCGCCCTTGAGCGTCACGGTGCGTTCACCATCGACGTACACGGGTGCTACGGGCGACTCGCCCGTGCCGGGCAGGGAGATGCCGATGTTGGCGTGCTTGGATTCGCCCGGCCCATTGACCACACAGCCCATCACCGCGACATTCATCGATTCTACGCCTGCATAGACGTCTTTCCACACGGGCATTTGTGCGCGCAAATAGCTCTGGATGTCCGCTGCCAATTCTTGAAACACCGTACTGGTGGTGCGTCCGCACCCTGGGCAGGCGATGACCTGCGGGGTGAACTGGCGCAGTCCCATGGTTTGCAAAATTTCTTGCGCGACCACGACTTCGTTGCTGCGTGAGCCGTTCGGCTCTGGCGTGAGCGAGACGCGGATGGTGTCGCCGATGCCTTGCTGCAGCAGCACGCCCATGGCGGCAGTCGAGGCGACAATGCCTTTGCTGCCCATGCCCGCTTCAGTCAATCCGAGGTGCAGCGCGTAGTCACAGCGCCCTGCTAAAGCTTGATAGGTGGCGATGAGGTCTTGCACCGCTGAGACTTTGCAGGAAATAACGATTTTATTCGCAGGCAGTCCCAGATCTTGCGCGGTTTGCGCCGATTCGAGCGCCGAAGTAATCAGCGCTTCGACCATGACCTGCTGCGCGGTCCACGGTGTGGCGCGTGCGTGGTTCTCGTCCATGATGCGGGCGAGGACTTTTTGATCCAAGCTGCCCCAGTTGACACCAATGCGCACGGCTTTGTCATATTTGGCGGCAATTTCGATCATCTGCGCGAATTTGTCATCGCGGGTGGCGGCGGAGCCGACGTTACCGGGGTTGATGCGGTATTTGGACAAGGCCTGCGCGCAGTCGGGGTAATCGGTCAGCAGCTTGTGGCCGTTGTAGTGAAAGTCGCCAATCAAAGGCGTGTGCACGCCCATCTTGTCGAGCTGCTCGCGGATGTAGGGCACGGCTGCCGCTGCTTCGGGCGAGTTCACTGTGATGCGCACCATTTCCGAGCCTGCCATCGCCAATTCTTTGACCTGCAGCGCCGTACCGAGGGCGTCTGCCGTGTCGGTATTGGTCATCGATTGCACCACCACAGGGTGGTTGCCACCGATGAATACTTCATGCGCGCCATTGCGCACGATGACTTCTTGCGCGCTGTTGCGTGCACTCACGCCGACTGATACACCTTTTTGAGCACCCATGTTTTTACTCCAAACGTTCGATTTTCGCGACTGTACCGTGATTTTTCATCACTGGAACCAAGTCATACGGCTGACCTTTCCAGCTCATTTGTACTTTGGTGCCATCGGCAATTTTCACACGCAATGGCAGCTCGCCGCGCAGGGCTTGTTCTGCGTCGCTCGCTTGTTGAATGCCTGAGAGCAAGACCGCGCCCTTGGCGTCCTTGACTTCCAACCACACGGGTGCGTTGATTTTCAAACCGAGTACCGCTTCGCCCGATGCGATGGCTGCTGCATTTGGATCTGCTGGCACTGGTGTTGAAGCGACTGGCGTCACTGCGGGCGTTGTAGCTGGCGTAACTGGTGCTGCAACAGTTGGCGCGGCTACGGGTGGATTGACCACTTGAACTTGGTTCGGGGCGCTGATTTTTTGCGCGCCTTCGTTGCTCTTGAACATACGCGCACCGAAAATCCAGTACGCCAACAAGCCCAATACCAACACCGCCAACACCACAAACCACACACGTGGCACACCCGTGCTGGTCATAGACGAATTCTTCTTTGGCAAACTTTGCGTGTCGGTCACGCCGACCCAAGCCAAATTATTGTTCGGTTTGTACTGCTCAGGAATCAGTGCCAAGGCTTGCGCTTCATCCGCGCCCACCGTGCCGGCATACTGACGCACAATGCCACGAAACAATGCGTGCGAACTGAAGCTGTTGTAATTATCGGCTTCCAAATCGGTCAATTGCTGTACCGAACGATTGGTGCGCAATGAAATGTCCTGAACGGTCAAGCCACTGGCCTGACGCGCTTGAATCAGCCACGCGCCCAAAGTTATTGTGGGGGTGACGAATTCGGCCAAGGGTTCATTTTTATTTTCTGTACTCATAACGGTCTTTCATTAAGCTTCAATTGTTTCAGGGACTTGAATCTGTGCGCGGGTTGTGTGTTGACACATTTTTCCAGCGCATCGATTCGATTAAATTAGGTTCAAAACCACTGCCAGCGATTCGCACGCAACCATGTGATTTCGTTGCCAATGGGGTGGTTTTTTTGCAGACGCATGGATGCACCCACGCCCACACCGCTCACTTCACTCACGCCTTGTGCACCCAAGTGCTCAAAGCGCGCCAACAACCACAGCACTTCGGCCGAGTTGGCATCCATTAATTTTTGCAGCTGCTGCAGATCTTGCTTGGCCTGCCCATACTGCCCCGCGCTCAATGCAATGTGCGCTCGGTAGAGCAAGCCCACTGCAAAGTTCGGCTGCATGTCATTGGCCGCCTTGATGTACGAGCTTGCCAAATCAATCTGCCCTGAGCGCGCCGCGCAAACGCTGGCGTTGACCAAGGCTTTGTCCATACTGCCGTACAGCGGATCGCGCATCACTTGCGAGAGTTCCGCCAAGCCCTGCGTGTAACGCTCAGACTGACACAAATACCAGGCATAGCTGTTGCGCAAATCGGTGCTGGACATATTCTGCGCGGCACTCAAGCGCAAGGCGTTACCGAAATAGCGATCGGCCAAAACATCCTGACGCAGTTGCGCGTACATCAGCGCCAGCAAAGTTTGCGCTGGGACATAATCCGCATCACTGCGCTCTGCGATTTGCGCCTCTTGCACCGCGACGGCGATTTGGCCGACTTGGTAGTAGCGCGCCGCCAATTCGGTGTGTACCCGTGCTTGATTCTCTTTGGCTTGCGCGCCTATGCCAGCGCAGCCGCTCAAACCCACAACTGCTGCAAACGTTGCAAACATCGCCACAGTTGCCAATAAGCGAAAGTTCAAGTGGCGCGCCCAATTCACTGCTTGCCTCCACCCACTTCGTGCTCAGACAGTTGTTTGATTTGTTCTTGCATTTGGTCAAACGAAATCACATTGCTGCTTGCAGGGCGCGGGGTGAATTGCAACACCTGCTCGGCTGCGCGCTCGTTGCGGCGTGTGCGGTCGAGCACTTGACCTGCGAGCTGACCACAGGCGGCGTCAATGTCTTCGCCTCGGGTTTTGCGTATCGTGGTGACGATGCCCGCGTCAATCAGCACTTCAGCAAATGAGCGCACTTGGTCGCGCGATGAGGCTTTCAAGCCCGATTCTGGGAATGGGTTGAACGGAATCAGGTTGAATTTGCACGGCACATCGCGCACCAATTCAATCAGCTCACGCGCCTGCACCAAGCTGTCATTCACGCCGCGCAGCATGACGTACTCGAAGGTCACGAAGTCGCGCGGTGCTTTGACCAAGTAGCGCTGACACGCCGCCATCAGTTCACGCAAAGGGTATTTTTTATTCAGTGGCACCAGCTCATCGCGCAGCGCATCGGTCGGCGCATGCAAGGACACAGCCAAGGCCACAGGACAGTCATCGCGCAGTCGGTCCATCATCGGCACCACGCCCGAGGTCGACACGGTCACACGGCGGCGCGACAGGCCATAGGCATTGTCATCGAGCATCAGGTTGAGTGCAGGCACCAAGGCGTTGTAGTTGAGCAGCGGCTCGCCCATGCCCATCATGACGACATTGGTAATCACACGATTGCCCTTGGGATCAGCGCCGAGCGCATGGTTCGCCCACCACAGTTGACTGATGATTTCGGCGGTGCTCAAATTGCGATTGAAGCCCTGATGCCCCGTTGAGCAAAAGCGGCAATTGACCGCGCAACCGGCTTGCGAAGACACGCACAGCGTGCCGCGCGAGACTTCTGGAATATAAACAGTTTCGACCGCGTTGCCTTGACCCACATCGGTGAGCCATTTGCGTGTGCCATCGTTCGCGGTGTGATCGGACAGAATCGTCGGCAGCGGCAAAGCACACGAGAGCTCAAGCTGCGCGCGCAAAGATTTGGCCAAATCGGTCATCTCGTCGAAGCGCTGTGCACCCATGTGATGAATCCAGCGCAACACTTGGCGCGCGCGAAAAGGCTTTTCACCCAGTTGGGCGAAATGGGCTGCCATCGCATCGGCATCAAAATCAAGTAGGTTGGTCATCATGGGGTATCAATATCAAGGTCAATTGTTTGGGCAGCAATTGGCTGCCGCGGGGTTTGAAACGGTTTAGGTTGTAGCGCAACAATCAGATTACAAAGTTCAATAGAATCAAGCCTGCTGAGCAAGCAAACCCTGTGCAAAACTCTAAAATTTGCTTAAAAATTCAAGCTGAAAATATAGTTTTAAAGCTGTGCACAAGGCTCATCTCAAAAATGCGAAAAGCGCGAACAATTAAATGCGCCGCGCTTTATCGAACCGCATCGATTCTCTACTGTGCACACCCAACAGCGTGTGCCTCGTAGCGAACCAATGCGTCAAATACCAAGACTTGGGAAATTAACCGAAGAAGTATTTGATTTCAATCGCTGCGTTTTCCAAGCTGTCAGAGCCATGAACTGCGTTTGCGTCAATTGAATCAGCAAAATCAGCACGGATGGTGCCAGCAGCTGCTTCTTTAGGATTGGTCGCGCCCATCAATTCACGGTTTTTCAATACAGCGTTTTCGCCTTCCAAGGCTTGAATCATCACAGGACCTGAAATCATGAAAGACACCAAATCTTTAAAGAAAGGACGCTCTGCGTGTACCGCGTAAAAGCCTTCAGCTTCAGCTTGGCTCAATTGAGCCATTTTCGCTTGAACCACTTTCAAGCCAGCATTTTCAAAGCGTGAATAGATTTGACCGATTACGTTTTTTGCAACTGCGTCAGGTTTGATGATAGATAAAGTGCGTTCGATTGCCATGGTGCAATGCTCCTGAGTAAAAATTAAATAAAATATTGAAAAATTCAATGCCGCGCATTATAGCACAGCCTTGCCGACAAATTCACCGATTCAGGCACGAACTGTGGCATCTGCGCGCAAAAAAAGCCCCGACCAAAGTCGAGGCTTTTTGAACCATTGGTGTGCTCATGCAAGCATTAATTTTCAGCGGTTGAAGAAATTTTATGAATACTCAAATCCGCGCCGTCGAATTCTTCTTCTTGGCTCAAGCGCAAGCCCATGGTCGCCTTGAGCGCACCATACACCACAAAACCACCAATCAGCGCCACAGCAATGCCCATCAAGGTGCCGACCAACTGCGCGAAGAAACTCACACCGCCCAAACCACCGAGTGCGGTCTTGCCAAATATCCCAGCCGCAATCCCGCCCCAAGCACCACACAAACCGTGCAAAGGCCAAACACCCAATACATCATCGACCTTGAATTTGTTTTGCGTCATCGTGAACATATACACAAACAACGCGCCCGCAATCGCACCGACAAACAACGCCGCAATCGGATGCATCAAGTTTGAACCCGCACACACCGCAACCAGACCTGCCAAAGGGCCATTGTGGATAAACCCTGGGTCATTCTTGCCCGCGACCAAAGCCGCCACGGTACCGCCGACCATCGCCATCAATGAATTGACCGCGACCAAACCCGAAATATCCGAGATTTTTTGTGAGCTCATGACATTAAAGCCGAACCAACCCACCGTCAGCACCCATGCGCCAAGCGCGAGGAATGGAATGTTTGAAGGTGGATGCGCCGCCATCACACGGCCGTCGCGGGCATAGCGACCACGACGCGCGCCGAGCATAATTACCGCAATCAAGCCCATCCAGCCGCCGACCGCATGCACCACCACCGAGCCTGCGAAATCCTTAAACTCCGTACCGAACATCGATTTAATCCATTCTTGCACACCGAAATTGCCGTGCCATACAATGCCCTCAAAGAAAGGATAAAACACGCCCACCAACACCGAAGTGGCAATCACCTGTGGCAAAAATTTCGCACGCTCAGCAATCCCGCCCGAGATAATCGCAGGAATCGCAGCGGCAAACGTGAGCAAGAAGAAAAAGCGCACCAGCTCCACGCCATTGTTCTGCGTCAGCTCCTGCGCGCCCACAAAGAAATGCGTGCCGTAGGCCACGCCATAACCGACGAAGAAATACGACAAGGTCGAAACCGCAAAATCGACGAGAATTTTCACCAAGGCATTGACTTGATTTTTCTTGCGCACCGTACCGAGCTCCAAAAACGCAAAACCCGCGTGCATCGCCAACACCATCACCGCGCCGAGCAGTAGAAACAACACATCGACATTGGTCTGCAGTTGCAGCACTTGGCTAATGCTGGCAGCCCCCTGCGG